>JANYEB010000037.1 GCA_025363355.1 Chitinophagaceae bacterium
CATAGAACCTCTTCGCCACTACATCACGAAACTGCACAAGAATTTTTTACTGTATTAAACGATAAAGGCGATTTAGAAATAAAAGAAAGCGAGCAATATTTTGATGAAGCCACTAATACTTTTTTAGCAGATAGATTTATAAAAGGAACTTGCCCAAATTGTGCTTATGATAGTGCTTTTGGCGATCAATGTGAAAAATGTGGCAAAAGTTTAAGCCCTGAAGAATTGATAAATCCTGTATCAACTTTAAGTGGTAATCAACCTATAAAAAAAGCAACTAAGCATTGGTATTTACCACTCAATAAACACGAAGATTTTTTGCGTGAATGGGTGTTAAAAGAACACGCAGCTGATTGGCGTGCAAATGTTGTGGGTCAAGTGAAAAGCTGGATTGATGGTGGTTTGCAGCCACGAGCTGTTACAAGAGATTTGGATTGGGGGGTAAAAGTTCCAATTGATAATTCTAAAGTTCTTTATGTTTGGTTCGATGCTCCAATTGGTTACATTTCTGCAACAAAACAATGGGCTTTAAATAATGGTAAAGATTGGAAGCCTTATTGGTATAATGATGATACTAAATTGGTTCATTTTATTGGAAAAGATAATATTGTTTTTCACGCTATTATTTTTCCTGTGATGCTGAAATTGCACGGAAACATTTTGCCTACAAACGTTGCTAGCAACGAGTTTATGAATTTGGAAGGCGATAAAATGAGTACAAGCCGTGGCTGGAGTATTGAAATGGATGACTATATAAATGATTGGATAAAACCAGAAAATGGTGGTGGGCAAATGGCTGATGCTTTGCGATATTATTTAACAGCCATTGCACCCGAAACAAAAGATAGTGAGTTCACTTGGAAAGGATTTCATCAATCATATAAAAGCGAACTAAGTGATATTTTAGGAAATTTTGTAAACAGAACTTTTGTGTTGATGCACAAATTATGCAATGGAAAAGTGCCTATTTTTCATAACGATATTATTGATAATGAAGACAAAGAATTGATTGAAGCTATCCAAAATTCAAAACTTAAAATTGAAAATAATCTTGAAGATTGTAAGTTTAGAGATGCCCTATTTGATGTAATAGATTTAGCACGAAAAGGCAATCAATTTTTGCAGAAAAAAGAACCTTGGAAACGTAAAGCAATTGATGGAAAATATTCAACAGAAGATCAACAACACATTGATAATTGCATTCATCTTTGTTTACAATTAACAGCAAATCTTGCCATACTGATTAATCCTTTTTTGCCTTTTACTGCAAAACGATTAATATATATGATGAAGGTGGTTGATAAAATGTTAGAGTGGTCAAATGCAGGCAGCGTAAAGCTTTTAAAGGTTGGTTATACTTTACGTCCACCAGAAATTCTGTTTAGAAAGATTGAAGATAGCGAGATAGAATTTCAAGTTGAAAAACTAAAAAATAAAGCCTCCCTAAATCCCTCCAAAGGAGGGACTTTAGAAACCTCAAACGCTAAGACTATGTCAAATAATGAAGCTGTTTCACAGAATCCCTCTTTGGGGGACAAGGGGGCTATTGAGTTCTCTGATTTTGCAAAAATTGATTTAAAAATAGGAACAATAATTTCAGCAGAAAAAGTAGAAAAAGCCGATAAATTATTAAAGCTTGAAGTTGATTTAGGTTTTGAAAAAAGAACCATCGTTTCGGGTATTGCACTTCATTTTAAACCCCAAGAAATTGTTGGCAAACAAGTAACAGTTGTATGCAATTTGGCTCCAAGAAAAATGAGAGGGATAGAGAGCAATGGAATGATTTTAATGGCAGAAGATAAAGCCGGAAAACTTCATTTTGTGAATCCTGACAATAAAATTGATGCAGGAAGTAGTGTAAGTTAATTGCACCTTTTTTCCACAGTTTTAAAACAAAAAACAAAAAACCTTTGCTTATTTGCTAAAACCTATATTTTTGCTTTGTAACTAAAACATTTTACAATGTCAGACATCGCTACAAGAGTTAAAAAAATCATCGTAGACAAATTAGGAGTTGATGAAGGAGAAGTAACAACAGAAGCTTCATTTACTAATGACCTAGGTGCAGATTCATTAGACACAGTTGAATTAATTATGGAGTTTGAAAAAGAATTCAACATCTCTATTCCAGATGAGCAAGCTGAAACCATTACTACTGTTGGTCAAGCTGTTGCTTATTTAGAAGAACACGCCAAATAAGAAAAACTCTTAACTGGAATAATTTTAATCCGCCATTCTTTCGGCAATTGCCATAAGTTCGGCGGATTACTTATTAAATTAAACTTTTGTAAAACCAACTTTCTACTTTTGTGGTTAATAGTTGCGTTTTACACTTTAATAAAATAAACAATACTCAACAATAAAAGCTGCCTTATGCAATTGAAAAGAGTAGTAGTTACAGGAATTGGAGCTTTAACGCCCATAGGAAATAATTTAGAAGATTATTGGAATAATTTAGTAAATGGTGTTTCTGGTGCAGCGGCCATCACCAATTTTGATGCCTCTAAGTTTAAAACAAGATTTGCTTGCGAGATTAAAAATTTTGACCCACATATTTATCTTGACAAAAAAGAAGCAAGAAAATTAGATAGATTTTCTCAATTTGCAGTTGCTGTTAGTGATCAAGCAATGACAGATGCTGGTTTAAATAAAGATAATATCAATCCAGATAGAGTAGGTGTTGTTTTTGCAAGTGGAATAGGCGGTCTAACAACATTTCAACACGAAGTTGCAGACTTTACAAGAGGCGATGGAACGCCACGTTTCAATCCTTTTTTCATTCCAAAAATGATATTGGATATTGCTGCTGGGCATATTAGTATGCGACACAATTTACGAGGTCCAAACTTTGCTGTCGTGAGTGCTTGTGCAAGTAGTACAAATGCCATTGGTGTTGCATTTGACACAATTCGTCTTGGAAAATCAGATATTATTTTAGCAGGTGGAAGTGAGGCGGTTATTAGCGAGGCTGGAGTTGCTGGTTTTAATGCAATGAAAGCAATGAGCGAAAGAAACGATGAGCCAACAACTGCAAGCAGACCTTATGATAAAGACAGAGATGGTTTTGTAATGGGAGAAGCAGCTGGACTTTTAGTTTTAGAAGAATTGGAACACGCTAAAGCTCGTGGTGCAAAAATTTATTGCGAAATAATGGGCTGTGGTGCAACTGCAGATGCTCATCATCTTACTGCTCCACATCCTGAAGGATTGGGTGCAAAAAATGTAATGATTGCTGCATTGCAAGAGGCAGGAATGAAACCAGAAGAAATTGATTATATCAATACCCACGGAACATCTACACCAATTGGTGATGGTGCAGAAGTGAAAGCAATTACAAAAGTTTTTGGAGAACACGCATATAATTTAAATATTAGTTCTACAAAAAGTATGACTGGGCATTGCCTTGGTGCAGCAGGTGTTATAGAAGCTATTGCTTGTATTAAAGCTGTGATGCACGATGTTATTCCTCCTACAATTAATCATTTTACCGATGATCCTGAGTTGGATCCTAAGTTAAATTTTACTTTTAATAAAGCTCAACATAGAACTGTAAATGCTGCATTGAGCAATACATTTGGTTTTGGTGGTCATAATGCTTGCGTTATTGTAAAAAAATATAAAGACTAGAAATAATTATTGAGTTTGCAAATACTATCAAACTTATTCAAATCATCTTCAAAAACTTCTTTTAAAAAGCAAGTAGAAAATATTATTGCTATTAGGATTGGTAATGTTGATTTATACGAAATTGCCCTCAGCCATCGCAGTGTTAAAGAAAGCCCAGATGCAAATAATGAGCGACTTGAATATCTTGGAGATGCTATATTAAGTGCTATTGTTGCTGATTATCTTTTCAAAAGATATCCATATAAAGGTGAGGGTTTTTTAACTGAAATGAGAAGCAAAATGGTGAATCGCCAACAACTGAATGATATTGCTGTTAAAATGGGGTTTAGACAATTAATGCTTTACAATAAGCTAGATGCAACACTTCGCAATAGCCAAATTTTTGGTAATACATTAGAAGCAATTATTGGAGCTGTTTATTTAGATAAGGGATATATTAAAACCCAACAATGGGTGCAAAATCAAATTGTAATGCCACATATGTTTGTTGATTCTCTTGAGGGAATTGACATTAATTTGAAAAACAAATTAATTGGTTGGGCAAATAAGAACGGCAAAACACTTTCTTTTGATTTAGTAGAAGAAAAATTTGAAGGAAGTAGAAGACTATTTACAATAAATATAGTTGTTGAAGGAGAAGTAATTTCTGAAGGAAAAGCGTTTAGTAAAAAAGATGCAAGTCTTGTTGCCACTCAGCTAGCGATAGAAAAGCTTAGTTTATAAAGTGATTTGTTAAATTGAGAGTATTAAAAAAGGGAGTAATATTTGTTGAAAATATTACTCCCTTTTTAGTTATTTATTATTGAGTTTATCTCCCACTAATCACTACACTTTCTTTCAACATTGCATTAAAATCATTGGCATTCATCAAATCTTCTAAACTCATATTCATTCTATATTGCCAATAATGTTTAGGGTTTGATGGTACATTGATTCTTTCGTCATTAGGGTTTTCTCTTCTTAAATTTTCGTCCATTCCTAGCAAATCTTGCAGTTGAAAAATCGCCCACATTGCAGGGCTGTAAAGGTGTTGCGTAACAATTGCTTTATTAATCCAACCTTCGCAAAAGAAAGGAGCATCGCCCCATTGACCTAAATCGTTATTATAAAATTTTTGTGTTTTAGCTCTATCTTCTTCCCACCAACCACGAATAATACTCATATCGTGTGTGCTTGGTGTCACCACACTTAAATAAGGTGCATCGTTTGGATGAAAAAAATCTCTGCTGCTATCTTTTGGCATACGTTGAATTTCTAAACTCAACAAACCCAATTGCTTCATTACATCAGGTACACAAGCTGGCACTAAGCCTAAGTCCTCGCCACAAATAAGCATATTGGTTACGCGGCGTAATGCAGGTAATTTTTGCATTGCTTCTTTTTGCCAAAAATCATCTTGACGTTTAAAGAAATAATCAACATATAACTCCTTTAATTGATGCTGAGAATTGTAATCTAAATTTTGAAAAGATGCTGTTTGTTCCATTCCAAAACGAAAATGAAATTGCTGTCCATTGGTTTCCTCAACTTCAAATAAAATAACGTTGCTGATTAAATTATATAAACCAATTTTAAGTTTTTCGTGCAAATTATTTTGTTCTAGAGAAGCAAAGTGTTTTTCCACCTCACGCTGTGTGGTAAAGCCTTTGCGAAGATTATAGTTGCCCGAACCATCAGCTTCAACAAACACTTCTTTTACATAATCATTATCATATCCAAACTGTTCCCAAAGTGTATGTTCGGTAATAAATGGTTTTGTAAAACGATGATGATTGAAGTTTATTCCTCGTCCAAAAATTTCGTTAATATGAACAGGAATTGCAGGAACAAAATGCCCCAAAATACCTTCTACTGCGTGCATTGGAATACTCCAAATTCTAAAAAAACCAAGAATATGATCTATTCTAAAAGCATCAAAATAGTAACTCATTTGCTCGAATCGTTGACGCCACCAAGCAAAATCATCTTGCTGCATTTGTTGCCAATTGTAAGTTGGAAATCCCCAGTTTTGACCCTTCACTGCAAAATCATCTGGCGGAGCCCCAGCTTGTAAATTCATATTAAATAAATGGCTGTGTTCCCAAGCATCTGCACCGTATCTAAAAATACCAATAGCAATATCTCCTTTCACTACAATTCCTTTGGAATGTGCGTAAGCAGTGGCTTCTAGCAATTGTATGTGTAAATGATATTGTATAAAATAGTGAAAAGAAATATCGTTGTACGCAGCAGACTTTTCGTTTGTAAGTTCTGCAATATCTTTTTTGTTATAATGACGATACGCTGGCCATTCGTTGTAATTGGCAGTTTTATATTCATCTCTTAAATAACAAAAGACAGAATATGAAACTAGCCAATGTTTATTGTTATTGAAGAAGGTTTTATAGTCTTCACTCGCAAATGTTTTTTTGCTTTGCAGTAGAAATATTTTTTTAAGAAATGAAGTCTTCGTTTTTAATACTTCTTCATAGTCAACAGCATCTTTTGCATTTAGTGTTGCTTGCTTTTCATCTAATCTTTTTAACAAATATTCATTAACAGTATCGGTAGATTGTAATAAATTTATGTAAATAGGATTCAATGCAAATGCACTAATAGCTGCATAAGGATAACTATCTTGCCAACTGTTAGTTGCAGTAGTATCATTAATAGGAAGTATTTGAATTAATTTCAATCCAACTTTGCTACTCCAATCTGCCAAAGCCTTGATATCATTGAATTCGCCAATGCCAAAACTGTTTTCGGTTTTTAAACTAAACACAGGAATCGCAACACCTGCACCCTTCCAAGTTGATGAAGGAAGGTTGGCAAAAGCATCGTTTACAATAGTTTGTTTATTAGGTTTTATGGCATCATACACCACACGATTATTACCATCTTCAAATCTTATAAATTCTTTTTTAATAGTATCGTAAACACCATATTTATATGCAATAGGAAAATCTTCTTTGCTTAAATCAACGAATGCCTTGTACTGCTCTTCATTGGCTGAACGCTGCATCAGTATTGGGTTTGCACTATCCCAGCTATTTAATTTTTTGTTGCTACCAACAATGCAAAGCGTTTGCCCTTTTGCAAGCAAAGGTGTTTTTGTTTGAAAAATATGGGTGTATTTTTTTGGAACAGATGCAGCAATTTCGGTTGCATTTTCTTTCAACAAAACGTTTTGAAAAGGCACTGTATAAAAAGCATTTTCGGCATAGCCAGTATAATTCCATCCATCAAGAATAAGTAGTTCTTCACTCTTAATTTTTGATAAATTAAATTGTTTATCGTTACCACAATCGTATTGAATAGTGCCATCTAATGATTGGAGAAAATAGTTGTAAGTAATTATTTCATCTTTTAATTCAATACCTGTTAAATCAATATTTGCATACCAAAACTCATCGTTGAAATACTGCATTGACAGGGCTTTGGCGATATTTCCATTACCTAATAATTCGTGATTGCCCGTTATAAAAAGTGATTGCCCGTAGGTTGTTGTAAACTTTAGTTGAAAAACAATTGTTTGAAGTTTGAGGTTTGGCGTTTGAGGTTTTACAACTGTTTCTTGTTTCTCATTTCTTGTTTCTCGTTTTTCGCTAGTTGCCTTGATACTTTTTGGTTTTGACTTTTCAGTTTTAACTTCTGAAGCTATTCCTTTTTTAACTTCAACAATTGGTTGCAATGCTTTTGCAATTCCTTTAGCAAGTTCAGTTTTAGGCTTTGCAGTTTTTGCTACAACTTTTTTTGTTTCTGCAGCAACCTTTAAAGTTTTTGCAACAATTTTTTTAGGGTTCTTTTTTTTATCTTCAGTTTTAGCAGTTGCAGGCTTTGCCTTTACACTTTTAACTTTTTTGGCAGCAGTTATTTCTAATTCAGACATATCGTTTTGGTATTACTTTAAAATACTAATTGCAAAGTAATGAATAGATGTGTAAAATGCACACGTTGGTTGACTTTTTTTTGGTATCAAACAAAAAATTTTTGAAAGAAGTTAAATTACACAATAAGAATTTAACATTTTCGTTCATTATGATTGTGGTATGTCAAAGACTAAATGGCTATCTTTACTCTATGAATTTATTCAAGAAAATACTTTTTCTGTTGTGTGTTTGTTTATTGGCAAATTGTACTAAGTACGTAGAAAAAACAAGTACTACTACCAATCCAACAGGAACTGTTAGCACAAATCCTGGTTCAAGTGGAACAAGTGGCAGTGGACCAATCATAGTTACTTACACTAGCACAAGCCCTTGTGCCCCAAGCAACGAGGTCTTTACTTTTAATTGTTCTGGAATAGGTGTGCCAGCAGGAGCCATTTTTGAGTGGTATTTTGGAGATGGGGTTGCTGGTTCAGGAGCAACTGTAACTCACGCTTATCAAGATGGAGGATATAAAAAAGTTTTAGTAAAAGTAAAAACTAGCAGTCAGCAAGATATTGGGGAAGTAACCATTAATGTAAAAACCTATGGACAGTTAGTTACACCTATTGCATCTTTCTCTTATCAATTAAAAAATCAGGTTGGGATGCAAAGAACGTATGAGTTTCAAAGCAATAGTTCAATTGCCAATGGCTCGCTAAGCTACAAATGGGATTTTGGTGATGGAGGTACAAATACTGATAATAAAACAACACACACCTATCAACAAAAAACAACAGATCAAACTTTTACAGTGAAACTTACAGCATTTAGTGATGCTGGTTGTGGTGATACTAAATCTATAGATATACTTGTTCCAGCAGCTTATAATATTACTGGAGGGTTTACTGTATCACAAACTAGCCCTTGTTTGCCAAGTAAAGAGGTTTTTACATTTACAGGACCCACTACCAATGTTCCAAGTGGAGCTATTTATAAATGGGACTTTGGTGATGGTGTTGCAGGTTCTATTTTAGGGAATCCTGTTACAAAATCTTATGCATACAATAATTCCTACTCTGTAACTTTAGTTATATACTACAATGGTGAAGAAATTTATCACGTTATACAACCCATTAAAAGTTATGGATTAGATGCTACACCCTCAGCTTCTTTTTCTGTGCAAAACATTAGCAATACATCTACAACTGCAACATATAACTTTAATAACTCATCACAAGTAGCTGGTGGATTTTCAAACACACAATGGGATTGGGATTTTAATGATGGCAACACAAAAAGTGGTGCTTATCCAAATGTTGACAATACTTTTAACAGAGGCACAACAGATAAAACATATACCATCAAAATGACTGTTAAAGCAAATTCTGGTTGTTCTGCAACTGCTACTAATACTGTTGTTATTCCAAAACAATAAAAATTGAATAATGGATTTTGCAACTTTTAATTGGGCTGATTATATGGGTTTATTTGGTGCTTTTTTAAGTGCTATTACTTTTATTCCGCAAGTATTGCAAGCTTATAAAACTAAAAGCGTTAAAGACCTTAATTTATCAATGCTACTAATCGTTTTTACAAGCGTTATTATTTGGTTGGTTTATGGTTTTGCAAAAGGATTATTGCCAGTAATTATTGCTAACAGCATCATCTTGATTTTAAGTATTATTTTGCTTTATTTTAAAGCCACGTTTAAAAACTAGTGAGGTTTAAAATATTTTTTTAACACTTTACCAATATCTCCTAACTATACATATTTTCGTTTAGTTAACACATCTCAACATCGTACATCTAACATCATAATTTTTTATGTCAGTATTTAATCAAAACCGAAGCAGAGTGGTGCAAACCATTTTTGTGGTGGCTTTTGTAATCATATTACTTCAGTTAATCAATCTTCAAATAATATCTTCAAAATATAGAATAGCTGCCGATGAAAATGCTAATCTTAGAAAAACTATTTATCCCAATAGAGGAATCATTTTCGATAGAAAAAAACACAGTCTTTTAGAGAATGTGATAATGTATGATTTAATTGTAACACCATCAGAAACCAAAGGATTAGACACTTTGGCTTTTTGTAATATGATGGATATTGATACAACAGCCTACAAAAAACGTATTTTAAAAATTCTTGGCAAAACAGGTAGTGCTGTTAAACCAGGAACTTTTGAAGCATTGCTAACGCCCGAAAAATATGCACGCCTTTCAGAAAATATGTATCGCTTTCCTGGTTTTTTATTAAGTGAACGTTCTGTTAGAAGTTATCCATACAATGCAGCAGGAAATGTACTTGGCTATATTGCAGAAGTTGATACTGGTTTTCTAAGAAGACATAAAGAGGAGGGCTACGAAATGGGTGATTATGTAGGCTTTACAGGGCTAGAAAGAACCTATGAAAAAGTGTTGATGGGGCAACGAGGAGTAAAACGTCTTATAAAAGACAAACTTAGTCGTAATATGGGTTCTTACGAAAATGGACTGTTTGATACAGTTGCTATTGCAGGAAAAAATTTATACAGTAGCATTGATATTGAACTACAAAAATTGGGTGAAAAATTAATGACAGATAAGGTAGGAAGTATTGTTGCCATTAACCCTAAAACTGGTGGTATTTTATGTATGGTGAGTGCTCCAACTTATAACCCCAATTATTTAACTGGTCCAGAGAGAAGAAAACATTTTGGAGAACTTTTTACAGATCCACGAAAACCTTTAATTAACAGACCTGTTAGTAATAAATCATCGCCTGGCTCTACTTTTAAAACAGTTGTAGGTATTGTTGGTTTGGCAGAGGGCGTGATTGACGAACACTATTCGTTAAGTTGTGGAGGTGCTTTCTGGGGCTGTGGCAATGGCAAACCAAAATGTTTAGATAAAGGAACATTTAATATTAAAGGTGCCATTGCTGTTAGTGATAACACTTTTTTTGCAACAGTATATAAAAAAATATTAGACCAAAATAAATATCCAAATACTGATACAGCTTTAGAAGTTTTCAATCGATATGCCCATTCTTTTGGATTAGGAAGTAAACTCGGAATTGATTTGCCATCTGAAACAAGAGGCAATATTCCATCCTCTGCATTTTACAGAAAAATGCACAGTGTTAAGTGGAACTCTTGCAATATTATCTCAAATGCAATTGGTCAAGGAGAGGTTGAGGCATCGCTTTTACAACTTGCAAACGTAATGGCAACTATTGCTAATAAAGGGCATTTTTACACGCCACATTTGATTGATTCTATTGAAGGAGGAGATGAATATAAATTGCTAGCTAGTTATAAAATAAAGCATAATGTTTTAAATGTACCAGATAGTGTTTTTGAAGATGTACACGATGGAATGCAAGCTGTAATGGAGTATGGAACTGGTGCTGGTGTTAAAGTTGAAGGCATTACTATTTGTGGTAAAACGGGTACTGTTGAAAATTACACCAAGGGCGAAAAACAAAAAGACCACGCATTTTTTGGAGCATTTGCACCCAGAGAAAACCCAAGAATTGCTATTGCTGTAATGTGCGAAAATGCTGGTTTTGGCTCTCAATCATCTGCACCAATTGCTAGCTTATTAATTGAAAAATATTTAAGAGATAGTATTAAAGGAGATGAACGAAAAAAGCTTGAAGAAAAAATCACCAAAACCAAGTTGATTCCTAAAATAATGCAGCTGCAAATAGAAGCAATGGAGGCTTTAAGAAAGGCAAAATTAGATTCTGTTAATGGCTTGCTTGAGATGGATAAAGAAGGCAGAGACAGCTCAGAAGTTGAACAAGAAACTGAAAAGCCAGTAATATCAAACCCTTTGCCAGCAAGTCCAGTAAAAGATAGTAAAAAAACAAATGATACTTCTAGTGCTGCTTTGCTTAATGAAGAGAAAAAAAATAGTAAAGCTAAAAAAGCAGTTATTTAACTTTATGTGAGAATGTTTATTGAGCGTATTAAAATTTGTATTAAGAAGTCGTTACCAAAATTTTAATTCAGCCAATATTCTAAGTTGTTTATATTCATGCCTCTAAAACAACGATTATGCTTGAATGGCAAACAGGAAAAGTTATTGATATACAAGACGCTTCTTCCTCAACAAAACGGTTCTTTATAGAAATTCCAGTAACGCCCGATTTTGAATTCGAAGCTGGTCAGTTTGTAACACTTGATTTGCCCATTCACGAACAAAAAAATAAGCGTTGGCGTAGCTATTCTATTGCATCAGCACCAAATGGTACTAATATTATTGAACTAGTAATTGTATTGCTTGAAGGTGGTTTGGGCACCACCTATTTATTTAATCAGGTATCAATTGGTAGCGAGTTAACACTGCGTGGTCCACAGGGAAAATTCACATTACCAGAAACTATAGAAAAAGATTTATACCTTATTTGCACAGGCACTGGTATTGCACCATTTAGGTCGATGGTCAACTATATCCACGAAAATAATATATCACATAGAAATATTTATTTAGTGTTTGGCTGCAGACAGCTTGGCGATTGTTTGTATAAAGATGAGCTGCTAGCCTTGCAAGAAAAATTAGTTGGGTTTCATTATATGCCTTGCTTTTCAAGAGAAGTAGATGTGCCAAATTTTGGACACAAAGGTTATGTGCACGAAGCGTATACATCAATGGCTTTAACAAATAAAATTGATGAAGAGCTTGCTCCTTCTGCATTCTATTTGTGTGGCTGGAAAAATATGATTGATGAAGCCAAACAACGAATTGTAGATTTAGGTTTTGATAGAAAAGCAATTCACTTAGAGTTGTATGGATAATACTTTTATTTATAGAAGTATTTACAGCAATAATTTTTCTTTGTTAACGATGATAAATCAGTTAATTGTTGTTATCTATATTTGCTTTGTTTAACTACATAAATGCAACCACTTTCAGTTTCTATTATCACATTTAATGAGGCAAAAAATATTGCTCGTTGTTTAGATAGCGTAAAAGATATCGCTAACGAAATTGTAGTGATAGATTCTAATTCTACTGACGACACAGAAAGCATTTGCAAGCAATATGGGGTTAAGTTTTACAAACAAGTTTTCTTAGGATATATTGAGCAAAAGAATTTTGCTTTAGAACACTGCAAACACAATGCTGTATTATGTTTAGATGCAGATGAGTGTTTAAGCCCTGAGCTGATACAATCTATTAAAAAAGCCAAACAAAACGATTTTCCTGGCTATGCTTATGTAATGAATCGTTGCACAAATTTTTGTGGTAAATGGATTAAACATGGCACTTGGTATCCTGATAGGAAATTAAGATTATTCAACAAACAAAAAGGGAAATGGGGTGGCGTTAATCCACACGACAAAATTGAAATGCGAGGCAATGTTAAGTCTGTGTTTTTAAAAGGAGATATACATCATTATAGTTATTACACAGTTGAGGAAGTATTAACGCAGCAAAACAAATTCACAACTATACAAGCTAAAGCAATGTTTGATCAAGGAAAACGTAGTAGTTTATTTAAACTATTTGTTAATCCTCTTACAGCTTTTATAAGTGGCTATATTTTTAAGCTTGGTTTTTTAGACGGTGTTGATGGATTCTTTATTGCATCAACAGTATCATATAATACAATGGTTAAATATTACAAGTTGATGAGGTTGCAGAGGGAAAAACAGCAATGAAAAAACGTGAAATCCACATCAACGTTTTCTGAAAAAATAATCATTGATTCTCGTTGGCTTTTCTGTTGCATCAACAATGGTGTTAGTTCCAATAATGATAGTTTTTATTATTTCAGCAATGAGATTACAATCGATTGTTTGTATTTCATCTTTTAAATGATGGTAGAATTCATCATCGGGAGAAGTTGCTAAAATCGTATGTGCTGGAATTCTTTTATGAACAAAAGGTATATTATCTGAACGCCAAAATAAGTTTTCATATTTAAAAGGATCGCTTTCAATAAAACTTCTTCCATATTTTTTTAAGTCATATTTTTTTAGGTTTCTGTTTAATATATTAATCAAATTAGAATACTCACAGCCAGTCATATAAGGTTTGCTTTTTTCAAAATGACTTCTTCCAATCATGTCAAAATTTATCATTGCTACTACTGCATTTTCATCTACTTGCTTTGCAGAAAACTTTGAACCTAATAAACCAACTTCTTCCCCAGTAAATGCAATAAACATAATGCTTCGTTCATTATTGTTTGCTATGGAAAAATACTTTGCTAGGGTAATCAAGGCACTCACTCCAGAAGCATTGTCATTTGCACCATTAAAAATTGTATCATACTCTTCTGCAACGCTATCTCGCCTGAAGTTTGGATGTGGGTTTGTTTTTAGTGTGCCAATATGGTCATAATGTGCTGAAAAAATGATTAACTCATTCGGCTTACTTTTTCCTTTTAGCAACCCAATAACATTGTTACCTATAGAATCAATCTTTTCAAAATATCCGTTCAATCCCTGCACTTGTTTTAATCCAATATTCTGAAAACTTTTGGCAATGATGAGTGCAGCTTTTAAGTTTTCTGCTGTACCAGTTAACCTGCCATTTAAACTATCAGAAGATAATGTTTCAATAATAGCGTGAATTGAGTCTACATTAATGGTTACATCCATCAACTGCTGTGAAGTTGCAGCTTTTGAAAATAAAATTAATACACAAGATAATATTATGAATTTGTTTCTCATTTCTTACTTTCTATAACAATTTAGCAGCTTTTTCTAAATCTTCAGGTGTATCAATTTCAACGCCCATATAATCTGCAACAACCATTTTTAAAGGAATTCCATTTTCTAAATACCTAAGACATTCAATTTTTTCAGCAACTTCTAAAGGCGTCATTTCCCATTTGGTAAAATTCATTAAAGCTTGCTTGCGAAATGCATACACACCAATATGTTCATAATAAATAGGCGTCACATTTTTGTCTCTGTGATATGGAATAACACTTCGGCTAAACATCAATGAATTCATATTTTTATCAACAGCTACTTTAACATAGTTGGGATCTGCAATAGATTTCTCATCTTTTAAAATCTGCATTAAGCTGGCTACTTGCACACTATTATCATTAAATTCTTCAAGCAATTTTTCAATGGGTTCTCGTTTAACAAAAGGTTCATCGCCTTGTACATTTACAATTATATCAATATCTAAATCTATTGCTGCTTCTGCAATTCTGTCACTACCACTTTCGTGAGAACGCTTACTCATAATAGCTTTGCCACCACTGTTAGTAATTTCATTAAAAATGATATCACTATCTGTTACAATAATTACTTCATTAAACAATCCTGTTGCAATGGTGTTATCGTAAGTGTGACGAATAACTGTTTTGTTGCCCAGCATTTGCATTAGCTTGGCAGGAAATCTAGTGGCAGCATACCTTGCAGGAATCATTGCAACTTTTGTAAGTGATGATGAATTCATATTTTCTATATTAAAAAACAAATTTAGTTGCTTGGTTTTATGTATTGATGAATAAACTTAATATTGTATCAACAAATCTTATATGTCATTTTCTGTCAACATCAATCAATCAAAAACTTATCAATCAATTATTTTATCTGATGATGTATCAAATACAGTAGCTGAAATTTTTTGTTTTGGTGGTTTATTAAACTCTTTTTCAATTGAGCAAGATGGAGAATTGTTTAACCTAGTGGATGCTTATACAGATACTGATGATGCTATTGCAAAACGAAACACTTGGTTTAAAAGTTGCAGACTAAGTCCATTTCCTTGTAGACTAAAAAATGGAGTTTATGAATTGCACAACGAGCAATTTAAAATTGAAAAATTTTATTTAGGAGAGAACGCAATGCACGGAATTATTTATGATGCTATTTATGATATTACAAAAACTGAAGCCAATGAAAACTATGCTTTGGTTGATTTAAGTTATGATTATAAAGGAGAAGACAAAGGATATCCATTTGCTTTTAGCACAAGACTTATTTGGAAACTTGAAGCAAATAATTTGTTAAGCGTTAGTTCTTATGTAATCAATAAAAGCAATGCAATAATTCCTTATTGTGAAGGATGGCATCCATATTTTAAATTGGATAGTCCTGTTGATGATTGCACATTAGAATTTGATGCAAGTGATTTACTAGAACTCGACTCAAACAGTATCCCAACTGGAAATTTAATTGAAGAAAAAAGATTCAACCAACCAACACTACTTAAAAATATTTCTTTAGATAACTGTTTTGTTTTAGATAAAAAAATAAAACAGCCTAAATGTATTTTGAAGGGAAAACAATTGGCTCTAAGTGTTATTCCTGCTGCATCTTATCCTTATTTACAAATCTTTACACCAGACCATAAGGAGAATATTGCCATTGAAAATTTAAGTGCTGCACCCGATGCTTTTAATAATAAAATTGGGCTGCAAATGTTGCAACCCAATCAAGAATATTATTTTAAAACGAGTTACCAAATAGAAAAATTATAGTTATACAGTAGCACTTTTTTTACTGATAAATGTTTGTGCTATTGATTTAATGGTATAATAAAATACAGCCATCATTGCAGCAAATAAAATAGTAAAACCCCAAGTAGTTGTGTGATGAAATGGATGTATGATTCTTTGAAACGAAGCATCAAACAAACCATCAATATCTGTAATAATATTCCAACTATTAAAACGCAAAAATCTACCTATATAAATTCCATAGCCACATAATAAAAAACTGGTAAGAACAATTGATTTTACAACAGTTGGTTTTAGATGTCTTGAAAGAAATTGCTCCACTTGAATTAGTGATATTAATCCTATAATTAAACCATTCCAAACAGCACTAATACAGATAAGCAAATCGAACCAATATGGTATAGGTGGACGTTCTACATAATGAAAAAAATCTGTAATAATATATGGAGCATTGGGATAGAAAAACAGCCAACCAAAAATTATAATTATTGATTTTATGCCTAACTTTTTCTGTTTGAGCAAATGACTACTTAACACCAAAGGAGTGATTGCAAGAAATATATTCCACACAAAAAATATATACGTTAAACTATGTGTTAATACAATTCTTGTTGTTAGCAAAAGCATTGTAAATGCTACAGACAAGACGAACATTTTATTTGTTGCTGTTATTTTATTTTTCATTTATAAAATTTTAGGTAAGAAAATAATTAAGCCAATAATTACACTAATAATAGCAGCCCACATTACAGCAGCTGCTGCAATATCTTTAACAATTTTAATAATAGGATGATATTCTTCTTGCACCACATTGCATAGGTTTTCAATGGCTGTGTTCAGCATTTCTAAACCTATCACAAATCCAATACACACTACAACAAACAGCCATTCGGTTGTGCTAATTCTCAAACCAACTGCTAGTGCTATTGCCAAAGCCGCAATGGCTAATTGTATGATTCCATTTATTTCGTGCAAGAAGAAATATCTCATCCCATTAAAAGCATTTGAAATCGCTTCTAAAAAACTTTTATTTTTTTTCATTTATGAATTTTAATGGATACTAAACAAGCTTTGTTCAGCATCCATTGTAAATGTTTTAAAACTTTATTTTATTCAGCAGCAGTGCCATACCAATTAATTTTTCTGCTACCAAACATTACTAATGCAAGGATGATGAATAAACCAATACTTCCAACAAGTAATGCAGCATCTTCTAATCTTATAAGCACAAAAATGAAAGCGTATAAACAGGTAAGTAAGCTACCAAAAACACTAGCTGTTTTAATACTTTTAAAATGACTTTTTGCATACAATGTAATGAGCATTACTGTTGCTAAAGCTGCAATTAAATAAGCATAATCGAATAAAATAAATTCACTGATTGATAATAATAATGTGAAGAATATAACCAATGCTATTCCTATTAAAACATATTGAACAGGGTGAATTGGTTTCTTTTGCATCAACTCTATAATAAAGAACAGTGCAAAGGTTAATCCAATAAATAAGATGGCATATTTTACACTGCGATTTGTTTTTGTATATTGGTCTGCAGGCTGCACCATACTAACACCAAAAGCAAGATTTTGCTTGTTGAAATTGAAATCTTTTAGCACTGTACCAAAAGGAAGATTGGCATTGTTAAAACTCCACTTTGCTTGAAATCCTTGTTCGTTTACATCTCTTGTTCCTGGTAAATTACTACCATCAAATTTGGGATCTTTCCAAGTTGATTTGATATCAAAATTGCTATTGGCACTTAAGGGAATAAAGTGCAATCTTTCACTTCCTTTTATTTTTAATTGCATATCAAAAATCAAAGATTTTTGTAGGTCTTCTAAAGTTAGAGCTACGTTGGCAGACAAGCCAATTGCCTCAATATCTTTTGTTGTAGATTCTGTTCTAACATATTCTTCCTGACCATTACTAACTGGTGTTGCAATAGTTTCAAATTGTTTGGTTGGTAATCCTGGTGCTAAATCATATTTTGTTCCATTAAAACTAATATTTACCTTTTCTTCAATACCTTTAAAGTCACTGATGCCATAGCAAATTTTTGCTTCACTAAGTTGTAACGAACTTAGCTCTATATCTTTTGGTAACTGTATTTTAAAGTTGCCTGTCGTTTTTATATCACTTCTATAAAGAAGAATTTTATATATAGAACGAGGTCTGATTTCTGGATTGATTGTTCCGCTAACGTTTAAGTTTTCTGGCAACAAGTAAAGATGCTTTTTTACTAATTCATCGTTTTCTTTTACCTGATAAGGGATGTATAAATAAGGACCAGAAAGGGTTTGTTGTGTTGACCATCCGTTGGTTACATCTTTAACTACTTCCTGCTGCCTTTTTTCTCGTTCAGATACCAGATTGCTCACAAACACAGTTGGGATTAGCATTAATAAAATCAATGCACCTGTTACAACTCCTTTAAAAAGAATTTTGTTTGCACTGTTTGATTCTGGTTTCTTACTCTTCCAATCTGTAGAAGGATTGATGTTTACATTTTCGTTTGCATTGTTGCCAAAATTTGTGGCATCTTGAAATTGATTTTGTTCCATAAAATTGTTGATTTGAGATGATGAAAAATAATTATTGATTGATTTGTGAATAATTGAAATAGCTATAAGTGAACAGAGGAAAAGTGCTAGAGATGCAATGGCAGTATGATATATAAAATTGGTTAACAAACTCTCGCTGCTGGAGTTGATTAATCCAAACAAAACAGCATAAGGGAGTGTGGATATAAAGCAGATTAAATACAACAATTGCAATTTTACTTTTTGCTGTATGTTTTTGCGTTGTTCTATCCAAGGAAGAGTGAGAAGTAAAATGATAAATACAGGCAAACTGCATAGTATAGAAAAGATAAATGCTATAATACAGTAAATGGTTAATGATGTATCAAAAATTATTGCATACATCAACCATCCAATTGCAAATACTGCACAAGTTAAAAACCAAATTGAAGCAGCTATGTTTGTTTTTGAAACTCGATTATTCATTTGTTAATAGATTAAATATTCTTGAGAAGATGGATTAAGATGCTCATCGATTTGGGTTCTGGTTTTATGAATACCCATCCAACCGGCAACAATAGCTGCCAATGGAAAAAGCATTAACCAGCCTACATTCCAAACGTTTTTCCAAACGCCAAAAACACCAATAAGCGAGTAAGCAAAAGCAACTCCAATAGGAACAGCAAGAATCAATATCAACCACTTTAAATCTGGATTAATGTTTGAAGATTTTACCAAGAGAAAAATAAGCGTATAAATAAGCCAAGCTATTATTCCAAAACCAACTGCTAGTAGCAAGGAATAACCATACATAATTGGCACTGCAATAACTGGCAGTGTTATAAGTGCGTAACTTAAAAGTGCATACCTAAATGTTATAAATGTTTGCTTCATATTAAAAGTGCTTTGAAATTCAAAGTGTATGTATAAAAAAAATTATTTAGTTGAGTTAATCATTTTTTCAAGTGCTTCTATGTGTTGTTTAAAAGCTTTTTCGCCAACTTTTGTTGTTGTATATGTTGTATTGGTTTTTCTACCAATAAAACCTTTTAAAACTTTGATGTATCCACTTTCTTCTAAACCTTTTATATGGCTTGCCAAGTTGCCATCTGTTATTTGCAATAGCTCTTTCAAGTCGTTAAAGTTTATTTCATCATTTACCATTAAAGCACTCATTATGCCTAATCGTATTCGATTATCAAAAACCTTATTTAAATGTTGAATTGGGTTCATTTTTTTAGTTTCATTATCACATCATCACAACTACAGATTATTCTCTCTCATATTTATTCCACATATACATACCATATAATATGTGCAAAATGCCAAAACCAATTGCCCAAAAGTATAGCCCAAATCCAACGAACCAAAGATTGATTAACCCCAATGCTATTTGGCAATAACCTAAGTATCTAACTTCACCTAGTGTATATTTAGAGGCATTAACCAAAGCCAAACCATAGAATATTAAACAGCCTGGTGCAATTAATCCATAAGCCTCGTTCTCTATTAATTTTAATAAGTATATTCCTCCAGCAATCATTGGTATCATTACATTAACAAACAAACGTTTTGAGGTAGAACCCCATAGTGGTGTATTTGTTTTTTTGCTGCGTAAATAGGTAAATAAAAAAGATAGTAAAAAGGATGCTATAAAAGTTACAACAGCAATTACAAACAAACGATTACCCATAAAAGACTCAATGCTAACATTGCCAGTTTTAGAGGTTTCGTAAATAGTAGTATCTAAAGTTTTTAAAATATTTCCTCTACTAGTCGAGATAACATCATAAGCAAAATAAGCTCCTACTAAAGCACAAGAGCCTGCTGCAATACCACTTAATCCACTTAAACTAATGAAACGACTACTGCGTTCCATCATTTGTTTTATGTGATGTAAATCTTCTTGATGTTCTTGATTTGTGATATTCATAAAAGCACTTTGAAATACAAAGTAAATAGAACTATTTTAATTGACCAAATTTTTTAAAATTTATTGAGGGAAATATTGGTTACTCCATCACAGGTCTCAACCACCTTTCCATTTCATCTTTGCTCATTCCCTTGCGTTTGGTATAATCTTCAAACTGGTCTTGCTGAATTTTACCTACACCAAAATACTGGCTTTGAGGATGGCTGAAATACCAGCCACAAACGCTGCTTGCAGGAAACATTGCAAGGCTTTCGGTTAAGGTAATGCCTGTGTTTTCTGTAGCATTTAGCAAGTCAAATAATTTATACTTTTCTGTATGGTCTGGGCAAGCAGGATAGCCTGGTGCAGGACGAATACCTTGGTATTTTTCGTGAATTAAATCTTCGTTGGTTAATGCTTCTTCTTTTACATAACCCCAATATTCTTTTCTTGTTTTCTCGTGAAGATATTCTGCAAAAGCCTCTGCCAGTCTATCTGCTAGGGCTTGCAACATTATTTTATAATAATCATCCAATGCCGTTTCAAAAGCCTTAATGTGTGGCTCAATACCGTGAATTGTTACTGCGAAAGCACCTAAGAAATCATTGTTTGATTGTTTGGTGTTTGTTATTTCTGTTTGATTGTTGTTTTGTTGTTTGGGTTTTATAAAATCTGCTAAACTTAAATTTGGTTGCCCAGCTGCTTTTTGAATTTGTTGACGTAAATTTTCTAATTGAACAGTTGATGAATTATTGTTTACAAATATGCTATCATCTTGCGATGCTGCTTCCCAAAAACCAACAACACCTTTTGGTGTCAGCCAGTTTTCTGCTATGATTTTATCTAATAATGTATTCGCATCGTTATACAATTTAGTAGCTTCAACACCCACAATTGTATCACTTAAAATAGCAGGGAAATTGCCGTGCATTTCCCAAGCAATAAAAAATGGTTTCCAATCAATATAAACTCTCAAATCCTTTACAGTAATATCTTCAATTGTTTTAATGCCAGTAAATGTTGGTGCAATGGGTGTGTAGTTATCCCAATCAATCTTCACTTTATTTTTTACAGCATCTTCATATTTTAAATAAGTTTTGGAAGACTTTTTATTGTCGAAACTCTCTTTTAGTTTTCTGTATTCTTCTTTAACATCAATCAAGAAGTTCTCCTTAGCATCGGGGTTTAAAAGGCTTCCAGCAACTGTTACACTTCTACTGGCATCCAACACGTGCACCACACCATTGCCATATTCTGGTGCAATTTTTACAGATGTGTGCATACGACTTGTTGTTGCACCACCAATCAGTAAAGGTTGTGTCATTCCACGGCGTTTCATCTCTTTTGCAATGTGTACCATTTCATCAAGACTTGGTGTAATTAACCCACTTAAACCAATAATAGCAGCACTGCATTTTACAGCTTCTTCCAATATTTTATCTGTAGCCACCATCACGCCTAAATCAACAATATTATAGCCATTGCAACCCAGCACAACGCCCACAATATTTTTACCAATATCGTGTACATCACCTTTTACTGTTGCCAATAAAATGGTGGCAGCACCGGCACTTTCTTCATTAATAGTTCCTGCTAAAAGGTGTGCTTGTTTTCTGTCTTCTTTTTCTTGTTCGATATAAGGTGTAAGAATAGCAACGGATTTTTTCATTACCCTTGCACTCTTTACAACCTGTGGCAAAAACATTTTACCAGCACCAAATAAATCACCCACAATATCCATCCCTGCCATTAAGGGTCCTTCAATAACATCTAATGGTCGAGGGTATTTTTGACGAGCTTCTTCGGTATCTGCATCTATAAATTCTGTAATACCATTTACCAATGCGTGAGCCAATCTTTTTTCTACAGATTCACCACGCCAGGCAGCATCTACTTTCTCTTCTTTGTCTTTAGCCTTAACGGTTGTGGCAAATTCAATTAGCTTTTCTGTGGCTTCGTTATTATCATTGTTGATGTTTAAAATAACGTCTTCGCAAAGTTGTTTTAAGTTGGGTTCTATTTGGTCGTACACAATCATTTGCCCAGCATTTACAATGCCCATATCCATACCAGCCTTAATAGCATAGTAAAGGAAAACAGAATGCATTGCTTCACGTACAGGCTCATTACCTCTAAAAGAAAAAGAGAGATTGCTAACACCACCACTAATTTTTACTAAAGGATATTTTTGTTTGATGATACGAGTGGCTTCTATAAAATCAACACCATAATTATTATGTTCTTCAAGCCCTGTTGCTATGGCAAAAATGTTTAAATCGAAAATGATATCTTGAGGGTTAAAACCAACTTCGTTTACCAATATTTTATAAGCACGTTCAGCGATATCAACTTTGCGTTTCATAGTGTCGGCTTGTCCTTGTTCATCAAAAGCCATTACAATAACTGCTGCACCAAAAGCCAAACAAATTTCTGCTTGTTCCCGAAATTTATCTTCACCTTCTTTCATTGAAATACTATTGACAATACACTTGCCTTGTACACATTTTAGCCCAGCTTCAATAATCTCAAACTTACTGCTATCAATCATTATAGGGATTTTAGCAATATCTGGTTCGCTTTGAATGAGGTTTAAAAAAGTAGTCATTGCTTGCTTGCCATCGAGTAAAGCATCATCCATATTTACATCAATTACCTGAGCACCATTTTCTACTTGTTGGCGTGCAACAGATAATGCTTCTTCGTATTGATTATTGAGAATAAGTTTTGCAAATTTCTTTGAGCCAGTAACATTGGTTCTTTCACCAACGTTTACAAAGTTTGTTTCTGGTCTCACCACAAGTGGCTCTAATCCACTCAATCTAAGAAAAGGTTTAATCGTTGCTTGCATAGTTGCAAAAATAGGCAATGTGGATTATTAGTTTAGTAATCATCATATCTGTAAAATAAAAGAGGCTGCCCTTTTAAGACAGCCTCTTTCTTTGTTATGATAGTTTATTAGAAACAGTAACTATTCGCTTCAATCAATTTCGCTGCAATTCTTCTTCTACTTTCCTTCGTGTTAAAGGGTTCTACTTTGGTAAAACGTTTTAACCCAATATGCATCATTCTAAGTTCATCTCCTTCTGCAAAACTGTTTAAAGCATCTTTACCTGCTTTATTAATTTTATCTGCTGCATCATATAAGTATGTCTTCATTATATCGGCACAAATTGCAGCTTTTTCGTTGTTCTTAGCAGTCATTTTCATCACCCTTAACAATGCACTTTCACAATGAAAAACTTCAATCATCATATCTGCAATATTCATCAACACTTCTTGTTCTTTTTCTAATTGCATCATTAGTTTTTGAACAGCAGCACCAGCAACCATTAGAATAGCTTTTTTAAAGTTGTTGATGTATTTGATTTCTTTGGCAAAAGGTGTTTCATCTTCACTACCAAAATCTGGAATACTCATTAATTCCTTTTGGACATTCATTGCGGGTGTCATTAAATCAAGCTTGCCTTTCATAGAACGTTTTAACATCATATCAACTGTAAGCAAACGATTAATTTCATTAGTGCCTTCATAAATTCTGTTGATACGACTATCTCTGTATGCTTTGCTAATTATATATTCATCACTAAAACCATTGCCACCATGAACTTGCACACCCTCATCAACTACAAAATCTAAAACCTCACTACCAAATACTTTTAGCATTGCACATTCGATTGCATATTCTTCAGCAGCTCCAAGCAAAGCGTGGGCAAAGGTTTCGCCTTTTTCAAGCAGTTCTTCTTCTTTAATGTCAATCCATTTGCTCGTTCTATATAATGCACTTTCGCACACCCACATTCTGATTGCCATTTCTGCTAACTTATGTTTTATAGCACCAAATTTTGCAATAGGCATTTTAAATTGTTCACGAGTATTTGCATATTGAATTGTAGTTGTTGTTGCACGTTTTGCACCACCCAAAGTAGCAGCACAAAGTTTTAAACGACCAATGTTTAAGATGTTAAAAGCAATGATATGTCCTTTGCCAATTTCGCCTAAAACATTTTCAACAGGCACTTTACAGTCTTGAAAATATAGCTGCACAGTTGATGAACCTTTGATACCCATTTTATGTTCTTCTGGTCCTTGCGTAAAACCCTCAAACCCACGTTCTATAATGAATGCAGTAAATTGTGTTCCATCAATTTTAGCAAACACTGTGTAAACATCTGCAAAACCACCATTGGTTATCCAACACTTTTGTCCATTCAATAAATAGTGTTTTCCATCTGCACTTAAAGTGGCTGTTGTTTTTGCACTTAAAGCATCGCTGCCACTATTGGGTTCTGTTAAACCATAAGCTCCTTTAAATTCACCACTTGCCAACTTAGGAATGTATTTTAGTTTTTGCTCCTCTGTTCCAAAATATAAAATGGGCAAACTGCCAATGCCTGTATGTGCAGCAATAGCAACACTAAAACTATGGCCACCACCTAAGCCTTCATTTACGATGGTTGCAGTAATAAAATCTTTTCCAAGTCCGCCATATTGTTCAGGAAAAGCAGTTGATAGCAAACCTTGTTCACCAGCTTTTACTATTAAACTTTGCATTAAACCTTCTTCTTGCTTGTCAATTTGCTCAACAATAGGATAAATTTCTGCATCTAAAAACTGTTGACACATTTCCATTACCATTAATTGCTCTTCATTGAAATCCTCTGGTGTAAAGGTTTCTAGGGCATTACTTTCTTTTATTAAGAATGAACCGCCAACCCCCAACCCCTGAAGGGGAGTTAAGAAAAATTGATTTGTGTTTTGAAGTTTCATATTAGTATTTTAATATTTTATAAATTGTATATCGTAGTTCTAAAATCGCAAGAGAGACTCCCTTTAGGGATTAGTGGTCAAATTATCATATACTTTTTGCAAAACATTCTTCACTGTTTCTATTTCATTTTTTGTAATACCAACCAGTGCTTCATCCATTGTTTGATTGGCAATTTCTATGGTTTGATCTTGAAGATTTTTAGCAATAGTTGAAAGGAAAATATAATTGACTCTTTTGTCGGTTTCGCTAGCCTTACGTTCAACTAAACCAAGTTTTGCCAAATTGTCTATAAGCCTTGTAATACTTGGTTTATCTCTAAAAGTTTTATCGCAAAGTTGTTGTTGATTTAAGCCATCTTCTTTCCAAAGATGATATAGAATACTCCATTGCTCGATTGTTATTTCTAACCCAGCAGCTCTAAAGTTTTTTTGCATACGACGTGCAATTGCAGCAGCAGCCATTGCATTAATAACGCTGTAAAGTTCACCACGTTTAAACTGATTGTTTGCCATAATAGTTGTTTATGCAACTATTCAAAGGTGAGGAGAGATTTTGATATGGCAAAATGAATTTTAAATAATCTTGAGTAGTCTGTCAAAATTATCTGTACATGTTTTCTCTCACAAAATACATCAGAAAACGCAGAATTTGTATTGTACTTTTTCTGCGAGCATATTAATATCACTTAATTCTGCACGAGTACTTAAATGGATTTATTGGAGTTCTAGATTACGCTAATATTTCACTCAACTCTAACCAACGAAGTTCTTTCTCTTCAAGGATTTGAGCTATTTCGCCAATACGTAAACTCATTTTATTTATTTCATCAAAACTTAAATTTTCCATTGTTAGTTTATACTCAATTTCTTTTTTCTCAGCTTCAAGTTTTGGCATTTCTTTTTCAAGTTGTTCAAATTCGTGCTTGTCTTTAAAAGATATTTTTTTATTTGATTTTTGTTGTTCAAAAACTTTTGCTTCTTGCACTTTTGCAGCAGCAACTTGTTTTGTTTTTGCTGCTTCCTCATCTTGCCAAATTCTATATTGACTATAATTCCCAGGATAATCTCTCACTGAAGCATTGCCTTCAAAAACTAATAAATGGTCAACCAATCTATCCATAAAATATCTATCGTGACTTACAATTACAACACAACCAGGGTAATCTTGCAAAAAGTTTTCTAACACAGCCAATGTTGGCAAATCAAGATCGTTGGTAGGTTCATCTAAAATTAAGAAGTTGGGATTTTTAAATAGAATTGCTAATAGTTGCAAACGCTTTTTTTCTCCTCCACTCAGTGATTGTAAATAAGTGTATTGCTTTTCTGGGGTAAATAAAAATAACTCTAAAAACTGAGCAGCACTTAAACTTCCACCATTTGCCAAAGGAAAGTTTTCGGCAATATCTTTTACATATTCTATTACTCTAACATTGTCTTTTATTGCTAATCCTTGTTGAGAAAAATTGCCAAAAACAATGGTATCGCCAATGTTTACTTTTCCTGAATCTGGAGTTTCTAATTCTTGAATAATATTTAAGAAAGTTGATTTTCCAACTCCATTTTTCCCAATGATACCAAGCCTTTCACCTTTATTAAAAGTATAATCAAAGCCTTTAAGAATTTCTTTTTCGCCATAAGATTTATATACTTTTTTTAGTTCAATTACCTTCCCTCCAATCCTACTCATTTTAATTTGAAGCTGCACTTGGTTGTCTTCCATTTTTTTGGAAGCTTTATCCTTTATATCATAGAAATTATCTTGTCTGCTTTTGGATTTTGTGGTTCTTGCTTTTGGTTGCTTACGCATCCACTCTAGCTCTTTCCTAAACTCACTTTTGGCTTTATCTATGTTAGCTTGTTCGTTTTCTATACGTGCTGCTTTTTTCTCTAAATAATTATCATAATCTCCTTTGTAAACATATAAATCTTCTCTTTCCAACTCCCAAATTTCGTTACAAACAGCATCTAAAAAATATCTATCGTGGGTAACCATTAACAGCGTTACATTTTCACTTAATAAATAATTTTCAAGCCACTCAATCATTTCAACATCTAAATGATTGGTAGGTTCATCCATAATTAGTAAAGTATGATTTTGTTCAAATCCAATATCAATCAATGTTCTAGCCAAAGCAACTCGTTTTCTTTGTCCACCACTTAATGTGCTTACAATTTGTTGCAGGTGATGAATATTTAGTTTGCCAAGTATTTGTTTCACCTTAGCTTCAAAATCCCAAGCCTGCATTTCTTCCATTAATACAATTGCATCTTGAATTGCATCTGTATCGTTTAGTTCTTCAGCTAATTCATAACTTCTAATTGCTTTTACAGCAGGATGATTTGCGTGAAGAATATTATCAATAATACTTTTTTCATCTTCTAAATTGGGGTCTTGTTCAAACAAGGCAACAGTAACCTCTTTATTAATCCATACTTTTCCTTCATCGGCAGTCTCTTGACCAGAAAGAATTTTTAGTAAGGTTGATTTACCGGTTCCATTTCTTGCTATCAAGGCAATTTTATCTCCTTGAGAAATATGAAAAGTAATATTTGAAAACAATGGCGTAATGCCATAAGATTTTGTGAGTTTTTCTACCGAAACATAATGCATAGCTGCGAAAATAGTTTAAGGTTTGAGGTTTAGTGTTTAAAGTTTTTAAAGCTTGCGAAATGGGAAATAAAATAATATCAGACTTGATGATTTTTATCTTTGCTTTCTAATAGAAAATTGAAAAAAATTAGTAATATATTATTGTTTGATGGGGTTTGCAATTTATGCAATTCATCTGTAAAATTTGTGTTAAAACACGACAAAAGAAAGATAATAAAATTTGCTTCTTTGCAATCAAAAAAAGGCGAGGAATTGCTGCAATTTCATAAAATTTCTCAGCGTTCAATAAACTCTTTTATTTATTTAAGAGAAGATAAAATAATGCTGAAATCTACAGCAGCACTGTATTTAGCAAAAGATTTAGCAGGACTTTGTAAATTGTTTTTTGTATTTATAATTGTTCCAAGACCGATAAGAGATTTTGTATATTCAATTATTTCAAAGAACAGATATAAATGGTTTGGCAAAAGTGATTCTTGTATGATTCCCTCTGCTGATTTTAAAGATAGATTCTTGGTGTAGATGGCATATAGATTTTTAGGAATTCTTTAACATATTCAATTAAACGAATTATAAAAGCTAAGGTCTTTAATACGGGACTTTATAAAATAATTTTATAAAAGCAACGGAAAAGAAAAAATGTTCGTCTATATAGTTAGAAGGTTAGAAATCTAAAAGAATATAAAGAACGTAGATAATAATAGTGAAAGGGCAATTAAAATTTTAACATTTTGTTGCAGTGTTTTGGCAAAGGTTTTGATAAGTAGTGTTTACAATAAATATTCTAAATATTTATTTTTCTCATAAGCAGTTAGTTTTGGTTGAGGGCTCGATTTCCATCGAGCCCAATCTTTTTTTAGTACTTACCCAATTGTATATCTTTCAACCAATCAACTATCCCTTTGTAAATTTGTGCAGCCGTTTGTGTATGAAATTTTGGGTTCGCTAATTTCTTTTCATCATTGATATTACTTAGAAAACCAACTTCAAGTAAACAATTTACAAAGTCTGTAGGACCACTTAAACCAAAATTGAAACTGCCAACGTTACCATATTCATCTAATCCAATTTCCTTCATTCTTTTTAATATGGTTTGACTGACAGGTCTAAAGCCAATATGTCTGTAAAATGTGCCACAACCTTTTACTTCTTTATCTGAATTTGAATTTAAATGAATGCTAATTAGTAAATCTGGATTGTTTTGTTGTAAAGAGATGATTCTATCTTTCATTTCTAGTGTTGTGTCAGACTCTCTAGTCATAAAAATATTTTTTACACCTTTAGTTTTTAAATATTTCTGTAGTTGTTTGGCAAATAACAAAGTATAGGTTTTTTCTAAAATGTTTGTAGTGGTTCCTGCTGCTCCAGAATTTGTTCCTCCGTGTCCTGCATCAATTGCAATTTTTATGTTTTTAACATCTAAATTTTTTGGTTGTTGTTTTACCTTAATAATTAGTTGGTTGTTGTTATAGTTTATAGAATAGCCCCAATGTGCTGCGTGTTTAAGTTCTATAGTTACCAACATTACATCTTCTTCGGTTTGACGATAATAAACGTTTTTAATTTCTTTAAGTGTAGATGGTAATTGTGTTATCCAGTTTGTATTACTTTGAACACTAAATATTTCTAATTGAATAGCAGCAGGCTCTGTTTGCATCCAAGCTCTATATGGAAGTTTTTCATCCATATTGATAACTACTACATCATAAGAACTATCTGTGCCATAAACTCTAAAATTTGCTGTAAGGTGATAGGGCTTTTCTTTTACTGCTGAATCTGGTTTCAAATAAACCTTATCGACATAAGCAGAACGATATTTTGAAATTTGTACTTTCCAAGGGCTAACACTTGTATCTGTTACCTTAAACAAAATACCAGTATCTATATAGCCCATTTTGGCACCACCAAGTCTATCATCACCTAAACCATATAATAAAGCAGGTAATTTGCCAGTGCTTTTGGCAAAAAAATCTTTTTTTGTTTGAACAATTGGCTGAGTTGGCTGTGAACAGCCACTATAAAAAAAGCTAATAAGTATCGTGAACAAGTGAATTTTTTTCATACTAGATGTAATTAAATTAGTGAATTAAACCTTAACAACGAAGTTATATTGCAACATAACACATAACAAAATATTCTTACCCACTTCATTACTCAAAGCCTATTTTTGCCACCTAAAATTTAAAAATGAAGTTTTATAATACGTTGATTCGTTATAGATTTTTTCTTGGACTACTAGCTATTGCTTTGGCTGTTTTAGTTACAGTTAAAGCTGGATTTTGGCCAGCATTTATTTTATATTTTGCTGGGGTAATTGCATTGTTTAGTCATTTTTTTATAGGTCCACTAAGACTTGTTCAAGAGCCAATGGAGGAAGGTAGAATTGAAGAAGTGGAGAAAATATTAAATAGTATTAAGTTTCCTAATTTGCTGTACAAACCTATTCGCTCTACTTACTATACTTTAAAAGGTAATTTGGCAATGATGAAGCAAGATTTTGATGGTGCTGAAAAGCATTTAAAAATGAGTAGTGCTTTAGGCTCACCAATGCCAGAAGCTGAAGGAGCAAATAAACTTCAACTTGGAATGATGAGTTTACAAAAAGGAGATTTTAAACAAGGAGAAAGTTATATTAGAGCAGCTATCAGATTAGGAATTTCTGACAAAGAAAGTGAAGCAATCGCTTATTTAAGTATGTGCCAAATATTTATGAATAAACGTGAGTTTAGAGCTGCAAAAGATTACTTTAGAAAAACAAAGGCACTTAAACCAACTGCTAAACAAACATTAGATCAAATTAAAGAGGTTGAAAAATATATTTCTAGAATGCCAGGATAATTTCCTAATTATACTTTATTAAACACCAACCATATAGTTGGTGTTTTTTGTTTTTAGCAAGTAATTTGAAACCACATATTTTAGCAGCGATGTTTAAGTATTTGTATTCAAAACTATTAATTGGGTTGATTGCTGTTATTTGTTTATGCACTTCTTGTTAAAACAATAATTCCTACACAGATAAACGCTATAAAGCAAGGGTTGATAGTGTTTAGGAACCCATTTTAAAACATTATACAGAAACTTTTTATTTTACTAATAGCTTAAGAATAATTGATTCTATCTATATCTATAGTAAAGAAAAACATAAAACTATCTTAGATGTTATCATTTTCATTTTCTTAACATTTAAATACTATTTTATAAATAGATAACATATCAACTTTAAAAATGAGAGTTTTAATATTTAATCTAATTTTCTGCTTCACTTTTATTTCACTTAAAACGGATGCACAGAATAATGAACAAATAAGTCAACTTGCAAGAGATTCTATTGCATTTAATAAATTTTCAGATTCCTGTATAGCGAATAATGCAAAAGATTATTTAATTGAGGTTTACGATAAATTAATCGTTGATGGTAAACTGGAAACACTACCATCACATCTTCGTTTTTTACAATCGCTATACGCCACTATGGATCATAATAACTACACACAAAATAATTATTTTGTGTGTAGTTATATAGGCAGAATTATTTCTAAATATCATCTTGATGAAAACACACCCATCAAATATTTTAACGAGTCAATAAACATTGCTGAACAACTTCCTAACAAATGCCTAGTGCCTCTAACCTATAAGTATTTAGCATCCTTTTATTCAGATGTTAGACATAATTTATTAAAAACTTATGAGTATAACAATATGATGATAGCTTACTTTAAGCAAAATAAAATGAATGGCATTATTGATTGTGGTGTTGATGCCAATATTGGAGCATCGGTAATCAGCTTTTATTTAGAAGACTATAATAGAGGTATCGCTCAGTTAAACGAAAGTATTGCTATTGTAAAAAAACTGAATAAACCCAAACGACTATATGACCTTTATAAAAGACGAAGCTTTTATGAAATGGAACTTTTAAGGTATGATGATGTATTAAAAACAATTGATACTGCTGAAATAATTGTTCAAAACCTATCAAATAAACAACAACTTGGAAATTTTATTAATGCTATCAGATTTAATGTGTTTGCAAATCAAGGGAAGTATGAAGATGCTGCTGAATACTCTAAAGTTATTGATGCAGAACAATTAAAACAAGACAATGATGATTATTTTGATTATATGAATAACGTAATTAAAATGAATATTTTTTTTAATCAATTTAAAGATGCAGAAGTTAATATTGAAGGTTATTCATCTTTATTAAAGCCCTGGAATATTCAGCGTTGGAGAAAACTATATGAAACAAAATACTTATTAGCAAAAAAAACAAATGATTATCAAACGGCATTAAATGCTTATGAAAAGTTTAGATATTACGATGATTCTGTACACAGACAAAAGCAGCATTTGGTTATTATGGATCAGCAAGTAAAATATGAAACAAAGGAAAAAGATAATTTGTTGAAAGTGGAAATCAACAACAATGCTATATACCGTTTAGTGGTCATTTGTATAAGCTTAATGGCTTGTATTATTATACTCTTGATTTATATAAACTTTAAAAGAAGTAAAAAAAGTGTGAAAAAGCTAACACTATTAAATAACACAGTTAACCAACAAAAAAATCAAGTAGAATTAGCATTAATACAAGTTGAAAAAGCCAATAAAGACAAGGATAGAATTTTAAATGTTGTGGCTCACGACCTACGAAATCCTATTGGTGCTATTGCTAATTTTTTAGACATTGCACAAGTTAAATATGAACATAGTGAAGAAGAGGAACAGATATTAAGAACCAGCCAACAAGCAGCAGTTCACTCACTAACATTAATCAATGATTTGCTAGAAGTGAACCAAATGCAGGAAGGCAATTTAGTAATCAATAAAACCCGGATTGATATTAAACAATTAGCAGAACAGTCTATAGAATACTTACGATATAAAGCCATTGCAAAACAACAAACTATTATTTTGCAAGCACCAGAGAAAAGTTATTATGTAAATGCAGATGCCGAAAAACTACAAAGAGTTATTTCCAATTTAATAGATAATGCTGTTAAGTTTAGTTATATTGGCAAAGAGGTAATGGTAAATATTCATCAACAACAAGAGCAAGTTGAAATTAGCATTACAGATAATGGCGTTGGTATTCCACCAAACATCATAGAACAATTGTTTACAGCTTCCATCACCGTAAAAAGAAAAGGAACAAATAACGAAAAATCTAATGGATTAGGCTTATCAATTTGTAAACAAATAATAGAAGCACATAATGGAAAAATATTTGTTGAAAGTATTGAGGGAAAAGGTACTTGCTTTACTGTGCAATTACTTGTTTAAATGAGTTGTCAACCTTTTAAAGGTTAGCAATGCTAAAAAATATTATCCCACTATATTCAATCTTTGCTTTACATCTTTTATGTAGGCTTTTGTAATAGCAATTTTTTTAATTGGAGTTGCAATCTCATCTTCATCAATTTCGGTAATGCAACCTATTTGCACGGCTTCGCTTCTGTTTACTTGCAAAAAGGTATCTTGTAAATGTTTAGGCACTTGAAACTTTAAAGTCATTGCCAAAGAGCTGCGAACATAGTGTTCTGATTTGTCTTGAAACATAAGCACAGTATAGTTATCGGCAGATGATAATAACACTACATCTTTCCACTCCACTCGTTTTAATTTATTTCTTGTTTTAATGAAGAAGAAATCTGCTGCTAGATTTTGCTGCAACGAGCCAGTTTGTTTATTACTAAAATTTTGAATGGCAGTTTGAATGCAAGCAAACAAGGTTGCTGCATTTGGAGGTTTTACCAAATAAGCAGCAGGATTTGCTTTTATTGCTTCGGCAATAATTGCAGTATCTGAAATGCCCGTTATAAAAATAAATGGCAAACGATACAAATTATTAATCATAGCTCCTATTTCAATGCCACTGCGGGTGCCATTCAAATCAATATCTACCAGGGCTATGTCAAAATGTTCTTTATTTAAAAAACTAATAGCAGCTTCAAGTGTGTGTGCAATACCTTTTACAGTAAAGCCAAATTCTTTCAGCATCATGTTCATACTATCGGCTGTTATAGGGTCATCTTCTATTATTAACACTTGTATTTCTTGTAAACTTTCTTGTATCATTTGTGTTTTTTTAGAAACTGCAAAGTACAGGCAATATAGCTGCCACCATTTTTTTTCATCTACAAAAAATGATGTTTCATCCACAAAAAAAGACTGTTCATCACCAAACATTAAAAAATAATAACTGGTTGTAGCAATTTTAACTTCTCATTAAAATTGTTAATTAATAGAGAGGTTAATTAACAGCCCCTTAAGGCGTAACTGCTTTAGGGGTTTTTTTTCAAAAAAAGAGTTGCCAACCTTCAAAAGGCTGGCAACTCTTTGTAAAACGCTATATAACTTATTTGCCTTCTTCTTTCTTTGGCTCTTCTTTTTTCTTAACAAGAGTTGCTACTATTAATTGTTTATATTGATCAATGGTGCTATTCATATTATCTATACAAGTTTTAATAGCAGTAGTATCTAAACCATCTGCTAATGCTGTACTATATCTTGAAGAAACAATATTAACTAAAGCATCGTAAGCAGTTTTTGCCTCTGGTCTTAATGCTGTAAAGCTTTTTACTTTTTTATCATCGCTAATGCTGGTTGTTCTGTTTTTATATAAATCTATAAAGGCATTATTAGCCACTTCAATTTCATCAATCCATTCCACTCCGTCAATTACAGCAAGTGCAGCTATAAGGTCGTTTTTTGTTGTGCAATCTTTGGCAATAGTGCTAAGTGTTGCCGATTCTGCTGCATTATTTTCTCCTGCAATATCGCTACCAAAAGCTTTTAGGTAATTAAGTATAGCAGTGGCAGCATCCCTTTTTGCTTGCTTAGGATTTTTTTGTAGGGCTTTTAACCAAGCCACAAACCCCGATATAGCAATATCTCTTCTTTTATCGGCTGCAATTAGTTTTTGAGTTTCTTCGTTGGCAGCTTCAATGGCAAGTGCTGTTTGCAAATCGGGTAGCAAACTGTTTAGTGCATCTCGTTCGGGTTTAATCTTGCTTTTTACAACATCTGTTTTGTTGGCAATGCCAATAATGAGGGTTAAAAACATAAAGAACTCTTTAGCCGTAAGATCTTTTGTTGAAATTTTGTGAATCATAACTTTTTGAATTTTAAGTGTGAAGAATGAATTTCGAAAATAAGACACCCTTTTTTCTTTTCAAAAAAATAAGTGTTAAAATTTTCTAAACATTATTTCAAACTGAAATTGAGCAAAAGAAGTTTCTGTGGCATTATTTCAAAGTGAAATTGGTCAAAAGAAGTTTCCGTGGGGTTATTTCAAACTGAAATTGGGTAAGAGAAGTTTCCGTGGTGTTATTTCAAAGTGAAATTGAGCAAAAGAAGTTTCTGTGGCATTATTTCAAAGTGAAATTGAGCAAAAGAAGTTTCTGTGGCATTATTTCAAAGTGAAATTGAATAAAAGAAGTTTCCTTAGCTTAATGTTCAATTTCTCATCCACAAAAAAAGCTAGTTCATCCACAAAAAAAGTGGGTTTAGTCCCAGTGTGGGTGTAAGAAATGTATTTTTCATTTTTTTTACATTCTTTAACCAAAACAAAAAAGTATGAAAACAGAAATTACTACACCAAAGCAAGTAAAAGCATCTTTACTAATTCTATTTTTATGTGGAATGTTTTTTAATGGTTTTTCACAGTCTTTAACTATAACCACACCCGATGCAACTTTTTGCGAAGGAGGGTATAGATATATTTACGCCAACTTTACCCCCCCAACTAATATACAAAATTATGTTGGTTATCAAATAACTGATATTAGATGGTATAAAAGTGGTCCTTACGGCACTACTTTAATACCTAGTAACCTCTACGGTTACCTCTCTTGTTATGCATACGAAACAGGGCGATATTATTGTCAAATTGATTATAGTATTAAGACTTCATACCAATACGTAACAAGTACCTACTGCTGCCAATCTGGTCCATTTGGATCTTGCAAGAAATACTGTAATAATTATGCAACAGGATACACAACTCAAAACTATTATCAACTTTGGTCGAATAACTCTTGCTATATAACAGTAAAACCTAAATCTTACACAACACAACACATTTCTATTTGTAGTAATGCTTTGCCATATAATTGGAATGGCTATTCTTTGTATAGCGAGGGTACCTATTATAAGACTCTATACAACTCAGTTGGCTGCGATAGTGTAGTAACCTTGAATTTAAGCGTAGGAACTTCTGGTGCAACTTCTTACGATAGTGCTATTGTTTGCAGTAGTGGATTACCCTATAGTTGGAATGGATTGAGTCTTTCAACTGCTGGGGATTATTCACAAAACTTCACTTCTGCAAGTGGTTGTGACAGCATTGCTAACTTTAAATTAATTGTCAGTGCAGCTAACACATCATCAAATTATGCTACTACCTGCAGCAGCTCTTTGCCATATTTATGGAATGGAATTAGTTGCGATAGTTCGGGGACTTACTCAAAAATATTTAATTCACCGGGTGGTTGCGATAGTGTAGCTGTTTTAAACCTAACCGTGCATCAAACAACATCATCTGTCACCAATATTCTTGCCTGCCAAAATGCAGTGCCGTTTTGGTGGAATAATAAGCTTGTTAATGTAGGAAGCGATACTGTACATCTTACAAATGCTACTGGCTGCGATAGTATTGCAATTGTAAACGTTACTATTAAGCCTGTTGGCACTTCAACACGAACTGTTAATATTTGCCCTACGGGTTTGCCTTATGCCTGGAACAATAGCACTTATGGAACAGCAGGTGTATATACACAACTATTTACAACAAATAGTGGCTGCGATAGTGTTGCTACCCTTAATTTAATTGTAAACACGCCAACTTCCTCAACAAATAATATAGGTATTTGTCAATCTGCATTGCCTTACAGTTGGAACGGTAATAGCTACACATCAGCAGGAACTTACAGTGTTCATTTAATAAATGCCAATGGATGCGATAGTGTAGCTACTCTAAATCTATATATTAATAGCACAAGTAGTACCACACAAAGTATATTGGTTTGTCAAAGCAGTTTACCTTATTTATGGAATGGTAATAGTTATTCCACAGCTGGAACTTATATAGCACATTTAAACAACAGCAATGGATGTGATAGTTCTGTTACATTATACTTAAGCGTTTCATCTGCAGATTCATCTTCAACATCTGTAACAATCTGCCGTTCTCAACTACCATACAGTTGGAATGGACTTGTATGCCAACAAGCGGGTAAATACCTAGTCCATTTGTCTACAAAAAAGGGTTGTGATAGTTTAGCATATTTAAATCTAAATGTAATAGCACAAGTAAAAAAAGTCACTGTGCAATCATCTGTTTCTCCTAACGATTCGGTTTGTTTTTCAAAACCAATTACTTTCACTGCAATCCCAACAATTGACTCGTCATTATGTAACCTTTCAAATAATTTATTCTCATTCAACTGGAGGAAAAATAATACCGAAATTAGAATATCAAATACAGTAATCTATTCTAGTTCCACCTATATAGATAGTATTTCTAAGGGGAATGACTCCATATTTATATACTTATTATCAACTGAATTGCCTGGCACTACAAACACTTATTGTACAGATGGTGGGTTTCTTATTCGTAGCATCAATACAATTGTTACAAAAGTAAAAACACCTAAGGTAATGCCTGTTATAACTTTTCGACCTACTTATCCATCATACGCTACAATTTTTGATTCAAAGACAGGAATTTTAGATCAAGGGTTAATTAGTCTTTGTTCTGTTAATGATTATTTAACTGCAGAATCTAATGTAACGAATGGCATTTGGAGTGCTCAAGATACTAACTTAATTAAAATAACCACTTCAATAGTAAATAATAAGCAAACTGCAATTTTGAAAGCAACAGGTTTGAATGGCGTTGCTAAAGTGTTATACAAGACCAATGATAATGGATGTTCAATTACGCTTACTGGAACAATTGCAATTGATACAATTAACCTACTAAACAATGCAATTATTACAGGGCCTTCAGAAACTTGCTCTGGCACTATAGTACAGTACACATCTTCTGTGTCTGGTGGTTTATGGACAACCTATAACAGTGGTTTATATCTTCAGGGTACAGGTCGATATGGGGAGTTTAATGCTAAAATAGGATCAGCATTTTTACCTCAGAATGTTTATGCAAATACTTATATCGGTTATTATAAGGATCATTACAATGCAACGGGATCTTGCCGTAGTTACATACAAAAAACTGTTAAAATTCATCCTGCACCTACTGCTTATCCAGTTATTAACGGTCCTTCTTCTATTTGTGTTGGTTCAACAGCACAGTTCTCTAGTAATTTCCCTATAGGTTACTGGTCGTGTACTGGTGGAGCAACGGTAAATGGAGGAACTGGCGAGTTTAAAGCTGGAGCTGCAGGAGGCACTTATCTTTTATATAATGCTGTAGTGAATTCTATGGGATGCACTAATTCTACTACAAAGACAATTACAATCAACCCACTGCCAGCAGTACCATTAATATCTTTTGGCTCAAATGCTGGCAATCCGACAGCAGGAACAGGCTTATCTGGTCAATACTGTGTAGGTAAGAAGTTCACATTAGTAGGCAATCCAACTGGTGGACACTTTACGTTTACAAATACGGCCACAGCAATTATAGCAGATAGTTTGGTATCAGCTAACAATTGGTGGGGAACTGTGAAAATAGTAGGTGTAGGAACAGGTAATATAGTTTATACAGTTACGAATGCATCAGGTTGTTCAAACTTTAGATCTATGGTAGGAAAAGGAGTAGCTTGTGCAGGTAGAGGTGTAGACATCAACAGTGATGCTACTAAACCAGTATTTGACTTTACAATGTATCCAAATCCTGCAAAAGGGTATATCAACTTAAATGTTGAAACCTTAGTTGGTGCTGGAAGTATTGTAGTTACAGACTTATATGGCAAAACAGTTAAGTCTCAACCTTTGAGTATGGGAACAAACACAGTAGATATTGCTAATCTAAGTAAAGGGTTTTACTTGGTAAGTACGATTACAAGCGAAGGAAAAACAACTAAGAAATTAGTGGTGGAATAATTAACTAATATCACTAGGTTATTAGTTAATCAACAAACGCCCTTGAAGCACATTGCTTCAAGGGCGTTTTATATTTAATGTTATTTTCTACATTCTTTCTTTCAAAAAAGCAATTGCTTTTGAATATGCATCTTGTGTATATTCTTTATTAAAACTTGGGTTAGATGGATTTGCAAAACCGTGACCTGCCTCATAGCGGTGTAAAGATATTTTCTTTCCAACAGTTTTCATATTTGCTTCAAACGTATTTACCACTTCTTGCGAAATACCTTTGTCTTGATTGCCAAAAAATCCAATAACATCGCAGTTAATTGTTTTTAATCTCTCAACATCTTTTTCTGGTCTGCCATAATACATTACACATCCTTTTGCTTGTTTACCAGCAAGAATAGTTGATTGCAAACTCCAGCCTCCACCAAAACACCAACCTACAGTATAGATATTTGCTTTTTTTCCTGCATAAGTAATAGCAGCATTTACAATGGCTTCTAATCTTTCTTTTTTTGCACTGCTCATAAATGCCATTGCACTGTCTGGTGTGGTAGCAAGCTTTCCATCATACATATCAATTGCTAAAACATTTACATTGTCTAAATCAGTATAGTATTTATCTGCTTCTCTTTTAATGTAATCATTCAGACCCCACCATTCTTGAATTACAAATAACCATTTATTACTTTTCTTTTTACTCTTAATAAAATATCCACCAGCATTTGTGCCATCAGCAGCTACAAATTGAATACTGGTTCCTAAAGGGTTTTCTAATTTAAAGTTTGTTGGCTTTGGATGCAACATTGCAAATCCCGGCTTTGCAGCATCTAATTGAATCATTTCTCTGGTTTCAATGTTGAAACAGCTTACATAGCATTCTGGCGTAAGTGGTTTTGGAGTTTCTTTTTTAAATGTGTAGCTGAACAATAATGCTGTTGCAAAAGCAGCAACTGTAATTAGTGATAATTTTTTCATTGATTTTTATTTTAGTGTGAAAATAGATGCTATTGTTATGTTTGATGCAGAATCACTTGTTACAAGGTCTATTTTTTCTCATCTCAAAAATTATAATAAACTTTAGTAGAATGTTAAAGATTTCAAAATTTTAATCCATTTGCTTATCATCCTATAAATTTACATTGTAATTATTTTTATGAAGCAATTGAGATTGATTATTGTATTGACGTTAGCTATTGTTTGCACAAAAAACTATGCTCAGTTTAGGAAGTATTCTAACGAATTTTTAAACATTGGTGCTGGAGCAAGAGGTTTAGGAATGGGTGGTGCACAAATTGTTTCTGTTGACGATGGAACTGCTGGTTATTGGAATCCTGCTGGATTGGTTTTTGTGAAAAATAATCCGAACCTTGCTTTAATGCACGCCGATTATTTTGGAGGCATTGGAAAATACGATTTTATTGGATTGGCTTTGCCGTCAAAAAATGGCAATAAAACTTTGGGCATCAGTTTTATGCGTTTTGCAGTTGACGATATTCCTAACACATTATTTTTAGTAAATCCTGATGGGTCTATTGACTATAACAATATTTCTACTTTTTCATCTGCCGATTATGCTGTATTGCTATCATATTCTCAAATAGTAAAACAAACAAACAAAGAGTTTTTTAGTATCGGAGGCAATGTGAAAATCATTCGCAGACAAGTAGGCAGTTTTGCTAATGCTTGGGGTTTTGGTATTGACCTTGGTGCGATGTATAGAAAAGACAAATGGAAATTTGCAGCTGTTTTAAGAGATGCAACTACCACCTTCAACGCTTGGAGTTTTACTTTCACTGAAAGAGAAAAGGAAGTTTTATACTTAACCAATAACGATATTCCTGTTAAAAGCACAGAAAATACTGCACCACGATTAATATTAGGTGCTGGCAGAGATTTTAAAATAAATGATAAACTAAATTTATACGCCGAGGCAAATTTGCATTTAACATTTGATGGTAAAAGAAACTCGGTTATTAGTTCTAATGTTTTAAACATAGATCCTAACATTGGCTTAGAAGCACAGTATAATAAAGTGCTTTTTGTGAGAGCAGGTATTTCTAATTTTCAACAAGCATTAAGCGATGGCGATACAACCAATCAAAAAAAAGTATGGATTTATCAACCAAGTTTAGGTGTAGGATTTAAGTTGAGTAATGTTGGCATAGATTATGCCTTTACAAACCTAGCTAATCAATCAAATCCATTATATACACACGTATTTTCTTTAAAGGTTGATTTGATAAATAATGTTAAAAGAAAAAAACAATAGATATTTTACAAAGTTTTTTGTAAGTAATTCACTAAATGCTCGTATCCATTAAAACAATTTTAACTTCTTAGTTTTAAGATTCACTAATTTATTTGCCGTATAATTTTATATAAAATGAAAAAAACACTTACGCTGATTCTGGGGTTTACTTTTTGCCTTTTAAATTTTGCTAAAGCTCAAGTTAAAGATCCAGTTAGCTGGACTTATGAAGCAAAAAAGAAAACTGGTAATACTTACGACTTAGTTATTACTGCAACATTACCAAAACCGTGGCATATCTATTCTCAAAATTCTGGTGCCGATGGTCCAATTCCTACAACCATAACATTTAATCCAAACCCTTTAATTACTAGGGAAGGAAAGGTTATTGAAACAGGAAAATTGGTTAAGTTTTTTGATAAAAATTTTAATACAAATGTTCTCTATTACAGCGAGAAGGTGGTGTTTACCCAAAGTATTAAATTAAAAACCAAGGCCAAAACTGTTGTAACTGGAAAGGTTGAATTTATGGTTTGTGATGATGAAAAATGTTTGCCCCCAACTAAAAAAGCATTTACAATAAAACTGTAAAAAAATTTACAAGGTACGATTTTAGAATTACGATTTTATGTTTTATAAATCGTAATTCTTAATTCCAAAATCGTAATTACTTAGTGCCTTTGTGGCAAAATCATTCTCAATGAAAAAAATATTCTCTTTACTTTTTGCTGTTGTATTTTGTCTTGCTTCTTTTTCTCAAGATAGTTTAGTTTGGAAAATATCAGCAAAAAAAATAACAGATTCTACCTATCAAATTACTGCAAATAGCACAATTGCAAAAGGATGGCATTTGTATGCTAATAATCCAACTGTTGCAGGTTTAGAAGAGTCGAATGTAAAATTTGTTTTTCAGCTAGACAATATTAAAACTGTAGATGAAATTTCAGCTAGCCCAAAAGTCGAAACGATTAAAGACGTCTTGTTTGAGAATGCCGTTGTAAATGTTTATACAAATGATATTCAGTTAAAGCAAACAATTAAAATAAATGGTATTGTTCCCGCCATAATAAAAGCAAGTGTAGCTGGATTTATTGCTAAAGAAACAGAACTAATACCACTTGCTGAAATACAAGCTGAGTTTGCATTAGAAGGGGGTATTGCAGCTTCAACTAATAATATTAGACTAGGTTCTGTTGATATTAAAAACCCTGTTAACCAATGTGGCGATAAAATAGAAAAAGGAAGCTTGTGGACTGTATTTTTGTTAGGTCTTGTTGGAGGATTTATTGCATTATTTACACCATGTATGTTTCCTATGATTCCTGTAACGGTTTCATTTTTTACAAAGCGTTCGCCTACCAGAAAAAAGGGAATTCAAAATGGTTTGTTGTATGGTTTTTTCATCTTTGCAATTTATGCTTTGGCAAGTACACCATTTCATTTGCTGAACCTGAACAGCGAAATATTTAATAGCATTTCCACCAGTCCGACTCTTAATATTATTTTCTTCATCATCTTCATTATTTTTTCTATTGCATTTTTTGGATACTTCGAAATAACGCTCCCACACAGCATTGCAGGCAAAGCAGATAGTAAAAGTAATTTAGGTAGCAGCATAGGGATTTTCTTTATGGCTCTTACTTTGGTGATTGTCTCTTTCTCTTGCACTGGCGTTATTTTAGGAACACTTTTAGTTGGCACATCAAGTGGTGGTGCTTGGGCTTTAACAGTTGGTATGAGTGGCTTTGGCATTGCATTGGGTTTGCCTTTTGCATTGTTTGCCATCTTTCCAAATTGGTTAGAAAACTTGCCTAAAAGTGGTGGTTGGTTAGATACAGTTAAAAAAGTATTGGCATTTGTTGAAGTTGCATTGGCTCTTAAATTTCTTTCAAATGCAGACTTAGTAAGCCATTGGGGCTTATTGAAGCGTGAAGTGTTTATTGCTTTATGGATTGTCGTGTGCATTGGGCTGGCTTTATATTCTTTCGGAATATTGCTTTTGCCACACGATTATAAAGGACAAAAAATTGGCACAGGAAGAAAAACAATTGGTGGTATTGCCATATTATTTGTATTATATTTAGCACCAGGATTAACCAAAACTAAATACGCTAACCTTACTTTATTAAGTGGTATCGTACCTCCATTAAGCTATAGTGTGTATGCAGATGAAGCAAGGTTTAAAGGGCTAGAACCTAATGTTATTAACGATTATGATAAAGCTCTTGAAATGGCAAAAGCACAACACAAGCCTTTATTAATAGACTTCACAGGATGGGCTTGTGCTAATTGCAGAAGAATGGAAGAACAAGTGTGGACGAATAAAGAAGTGGCAAAAATAATTCGTGAAAATTTTATTTTGGTTTCACTTTATGTAGATGATAAAGCCAAACTGCCTGTTGAAAAAAGAATAATGAACTACAAAACCATAGATGGCAATGTGAAAGATATTATTACCATTGGCGACAGATATGCAACATTTGAATCGGAAAACTTTAATCAGGTTTCTCAACCACTATATGTAATGCTTGATAACAATGAAAAACTTCTAGCTTTTCCTGTGGGTGCTACATTTGATGCAAAAAAATATTTGTCTTGGTTAGAATGTGGGGTAAAGGGATTTAAGCAATAAATTGATTTTATCTACTAATTCCAGTAATTAAAAATACAACGCTCAGATAAATCCACAATACAGAAAATAATATGTGGATGATTGTTTCAAAAAATTTGCCTTTCCAAAGTTTGGGAGAATAAACAAAAAATTGAAATAGCAATCTTGCAAACCAAAATGCAAACATCCCCAGTGCAACGGTTTTACCTAATTTGGTATTAATTATTTCTTCTGCGTTAAAAAGACACAATAAACCCATTAAAAAAACTGTAGCTGCAATAAAAAAAGTATGCACGTATATCATTTGTCTATTGATTAGACTAATATTTTGCAACTCTTTTTTCCAATTAAAATACTTTGGAAAGACAATGTGTATAATACTTAGTAGCATTAATAGTAAGCCAATTATTTTAAGGTGTATTTCCATTTTTTGATAATATAAAAGTTGAAATAAATGGAGTTATTTTGAAATTACTACTTAATTGCAATTCTGCCTTTTTAAAAGTGTTTAGCCAATTACTTTGCGAGTAAAAATGCAAGAAACCAATATTAAATGCAAGAAAGTTCATTATGTCTCTTTGATGCTCAACAACAATAATTTTTCCATCATTTGAAATAGATTCTTTTAATTGTTTAAAGAAGTTGATTCTTTCAGCCTCATTTCTTATTTCGTGTGCTGCCAATATTAAAAATATTGCACCAAAGTGATTGCTATTTACTGAAACATTTTTTGTATCAATTTGTAATGTATTGTGATGTGGAGGATATGTTTTTCTGGCTCTTTCTATAGACATTTCGGTATGTTTATTTTTGTCATAAAAATCATAAACATTCAATATTGCATTGGGAAAATGATTTGCTAGTAATGCACTTGTTTCATCAAAACCAGCATTAATGTTTGCAATATTTGTAAATGAGTTTGAATGAATATTTTGCAACCAATCTAGCGTATATAAATTTGAATAATCGTAGATATAATAGGATACTGCAAGCGAAATGGTTATGCTGAAAACAATTAGAAAAACAAGAATGATACTGATTAAATGAAACTGTTGTGGCAAGTAATTTAAAGCGATTAATAAGAAGGAAATAAATACAAAAGCTATTACATAAAAGTGCCAGTTAAATCGAATAATATTTGTAACACCTTGAAGGGGTTTTCTGCCTATGGTTTCCATAATTCTATTTTGCCTTTTTTCCAATAGTATGGAATATTTTTTATTATAAAAGCATTTGCTAATTGTATATCCCTAAACGATTTGCTATCGATAAAACCAATCTGATGTTTAACTACTTCTACTGGTTGTGGAATCCAGTTTTCTCTAACACCCTCTATAATGAGCACTTCATTTGTACTTGAGTTAAATGTAAATGTAAAAGGCAGTGGTCCTGCAAATTTTCTAGCTTCTTTCCAATCTTTGAAAGGAGAGTTTATCGGCAGAGCAATATCAACAGCTTTATTATTTATTGTTATACTAATATCAGATTTTTTTGATATTATTTGTAAACTACGCTCACTTTTTTTAAAAGCAATATCTGTTTGCAGATAATTGTAATGCGTGAAAATATTGCCCAAAAAAGACATCTTCTTTTTATTTGTTTCAGACTTTAAAATATACAGCCCTCGTAATTTTTTCCCCTTTGTATTTGTATATCTCACAAATATTCTAAAGCCAATTAATATAAAATTGTTTCCCATAAACTTGGGAAATCCTTTTGGTCTAAGGTCTTTTGTTTGCACAAAAGCAGCTGCAATAAAACCATAAGTATCATTTAATGTATCTAACTCTAAACAAGAAGGTAGCAGGGGCTGTAATTCTTCTTTTGCAACAGCATAAGAAAGCACCAAAGAACTTTCGAAAAAAGCCTCAACAGCAAATGGATGATTCTTTAGTGAAAGCATATTAAGATTTTCTTTTACTGATTACGAATTGATGGGCATAAATTATAGCAATGAAAATTGCAGCAAAAACGATGTTTAATTTGCCATATAGTAATAAATCTGGCACTGCAAAAAACTCGATAATGTTCATTGTTGCAATAATTATCATTTGCAAAACAGCACACCACTTTGACTGGATTTTACTAACAATCCATACAAACATTAACACTTCTAAAATGCCAATTGTTTTGGTAAAAAATAATGCATAATCATTGCCTAAGATTCTAGATACAATCTCTTGATGACGTGGAACAAAATTCAGCACCTTACAAAACAATCCATTAATCAACCATACCAGAGCGATGGCGTAATTTAAAATGGTATTTATATGTTTCTGGGTAATATTTATAAAGAGTTAAAAAATTACTGAACTCGTTTTAATCTTAATTGTTGAATTGGAGCAACAATTAATGGGAATTTTTCTACTGTAACATTGCTGGCATCAAGCCCAAAACCTCGCTCCTCACTAAGACTTATTTCTTTTAACCAAAAGTATAATTTCATTATCACTCTTTCAATAAATGGTAGTTCATTATCCTGACTTAAAAATTTCTCTAGAACCACAAATTGAAAATCTCCTGTAACATTATTTTTCTCTAAACTTTCGTAACGACTTGTAATGTCTACTTCTTTATTTGCCATTAAATCTTGCACTACTTTCTTAAACATCAAGTTTATTTTTTGTTCAACCCTAAAACCTAATCTAAATTCAACTCTAATAATATCGTTAGCAACAATGTGGTCAACAGTATATTCACAAGTATTGGGTTCATCTAAAACATCAACGTGAACAAACCAATAAATATCTGCACGTTTTGGCTTTTTATTTAAAATAGAATAAATGATTTTATGTTCAATCTCCTTGCTATTGTTTGCACTGGTCATATACACCAAATGTGTTGCATATTTTGCAATAGTGGTGTCCTCACTTAGTTCCTTCATTTGTGTAACATAGTGTTGCAAACGAACAAACTCAACATATCTATTCTTAATTTTTCTACTTCTAAACCACACATACATTATAGCAAATAATCCTCCACCAACAATTACAGCAATATAACCACCCTTGGGAAATTTGTCTAAATTGGCAATAAGAAAAGAAATTTCTATTGCCAAGTACACTACCAGATACAAATAAATGAGACCTTTTTTGGCACGATGACTTACTAAAAAATTAGCAAATAAAATTGAAGTGCTAATCATGCACAAAGTAATAGCCAAGCCATACGCAGCCTCCATATTAGAAGAACTCTTGAAGTATAAAACAATGCCAACACAACCTGCAAAAAGCATCCAATTAATTCCTCTAATATAAGTTTGCCCTTTTTCATCTGTAGGAAAAGATACTTTTAATTTAGGCCACAAATTCAATCGCATTGCTTCTGCAATCAGCGTAAACGAACCAGTAATTAAAGCCTGACTTGCAATAACAGCAGCTACTGTAGCAATGATAACGCCAACCAATTTAAACTGCTGAGGCATTACACCATAGAAAGGATTAAATCCTTCGTTTACCATTGCTTCGGTAACTTTTGTAATTATTTTTCCTTTGTAAATTGGTTGAGAAAGCAACCAAGCCCCCTGACCTAAATAATTTACTATTAAACAGATTTTTACAAAAATCCACGAGTAACGAATATTGTTTTTGCCACAATGTCCCAAATCGCTATACAAAGCTTCTGCTCCTGTGGTACATAAAAATACTGCTCCCATTATCCAAAAACCTTGGGGATAATGCACTAATAAATCATACGCATAATAAGGATTAAATGCTTTAAAAATACTTGAGTCAATGTGCATAAAACCCAATGTAGCCAACATTAAAAACCAAATGCCCATTAAAGGTCCAAATAATTTTCCAATTGAAGTAGTGCCAAATTGTTGCAGCAAAAAAAGCACCGTTAAAATGCCAATAACAATATAAACGATTACCAAACTTCCTTCTTGTATTTCAAAATGGGGTAGCTGTTTTAAACCTTCAACAGCCGATGTTACAGATATTGGGGGCGTTATCATTCCATCTGCTAAAAGTGCAGCCCCACCAAGCATTGCAGGTATTACAAGCCATTTTTTTCTTCGCCTTACTAAGGCATACAAACTAAAAATTCCACCTTCACCTTTGTTATCAGCTTGCAGCGTAAGAATAACATATTTGAATGTTGTCTGTAAAGTAAGTGTCCAAATAATGCACGACAACCCACCTAAAATAAGTTGCTCTGTAATTACTTTGTCTTTGATAATTGCGTTGAGAACGTAGAGAGGAGAAGTACCTATATCGCCATAAATAATTCCTAAAGCAATAATTAATCCTGCTGCTGAAACCCTGTTGATATGCTTGCCCACAAAAAGTGAAGTTGGTTGAGAAATAAAGTACAAATGTATAAGCAAACCGACGATTGTAAAGATTATTTTGTGATAAGCAAGAATTGATATTACCTATTATGTAAACAAATCAAAATTTTCATCTATATAGTTTTATCAGTTAGTAGTGTGTTTAGCATTACTTTTGAGTAAGGATTTAGACGTTTAATTTTTGATATATGAAGAAGATATTTTTTTGTTTGATGATAATTTTTTATAGCCATTTAGCATTTGCACAAAAAATCATTTACACCGAACCCGATAGAGATGATGCTCGTGATATGAAGTATGAAGTGATTGGCAAAATAAATGGAAAGTTTTTGGTTTATAAAGCATCGCAAAACACACATTATATCAGTGCTTTTGATGGAGAAATGAAACTACTTAGCAAACAAAAACTAGACTATTTAACAGACAGGGTTTTTAATGTTGATTTTGTGAAGTATCCAGATTTTGCATACCTATTTTATCAATATCAAAAAAGAAATATCATCTATTGTATGGCTGCAAAAATTGATGCAGATGGAAAGAAAATTGGTGAGGTAATACAGCTAGATACCACAGATTCAAGAGAGGTTCAAAACAATAAAATTTATTCTTTTGTTCAAAGTGCAGACAAGCAAAAAATTGCTTTTTTCAAAATAAACACAATGGATAGTAAAATCCATTACATCACAACACTTTTGTTTGATAATAATCTTACGCTTATTAATAAATCATCCGAAGCTGTTTTAATGGCTAATCGTAACAGTTATTTAACAGCATTTGAGGTTAATAATAAAGGAGGTTTTGCTTTTTTAAATGCAACCAGCAGTAGTGGAAACGATAATATTAGCAAACTTGTGTTAATTATAAAAGAACCTAATAGCCCATTCAAATACTATGACATTAAAAAGCTTGAAAATGTTTTTTTAGATGAAGTGAAAATAAAAGCAGATAACATCAATAATCAATACTTAATAACTTCTTTCTATAGCAATAAACGTCGAGGAGATGTACAAGGTGTTTATGTAAGCATTTGGGATAATATCAATGACACAGAAAAAGTTTCAACAAAAACTGCATTTAACGACGAGTTTAGAAGTGATGCAAAAGGAGATGCTACAGTTAAAGCTGCATTTAACGATTATTTTCTTAAAGAAATTGTAGCAAAAAAAGATGGAGGTTTTTTGGCAGTAACAGAATGTGAGTACACTAGCACAAGAGGGGGAAATAATTTAAACAGATGGGATTATTTAAACAGTTCTTCAAGTTTTGGTTCAGGGGGATTTTATTCAATGAACTCGCCAGGCTTTAGTTCTTATCCTTGGTCCAGATATGGAAACTCAAGTGGCATAACGAGATATTATGCAGATAATGTTGCTGTGATAAGTTTTGATTCTACAGGAAAAATTCAATGGAGCAATGTTGTTCGTAAATCTCAATTTGATGATGATGTAGATGCATTTATTGGGTTTGGAATGTTTAATTCAGGCAATCAGCTTAAAATTTTATTTAATGTGTTAGAAAGAGGGCAACGAATTTTAAACGAGCAAAGTATAACAACCGATGGTCAAATTATTAGAAGTTCAACATTAAAAGGATTAGACAAAGGCTACGACTTTATGCCACGAAATGCTAAACAAGTTGCAGCAAGGCAAATAATAGTTCCTTGTATGTTGCGTACTTTTCTTTGTTTTGCAAAAATTGATTATTAAATACAGTGATTTCCATTTTTAGAGACAAATCTATTATTGCCATTTTTGGTTTGGTGTTATGTGCATTGCTTATACACCTTCACATCTTTACTGTTCCTGTTATTATAAAAGCAGATGCAGACACTGGTGTGTTTTCTTTGGTTCTAAAAACATACTTAACACGGCTACAACCTTTTGTTATTAATTTCATCTACATAGCTTTATTGTTATTGCAAGCAATAAGATTAAATATAGTATTGAACGATAGCAAAATGTTTAACAAAGCTGGCTTTACAACAGGGTTTGCATATATATTACTGTCTGGCTTGCTTTTAAATGCATATACATTAACTCCAGCATTACTTACAATTAGTTTGATAATATTGATTGTAAAAAATGCTTTTTCACTATACAATAATCCTTCTGCAAAAGGCTTGATTTTTAATATTGGATTTATTAGCACGCTAAGTGTTATTTGCTATCAACCAAGTATTCTATTGTTGGTTGCAGTGATGTTTGCTTTAGGAATATTACGTGCTTTTAGACCTGCAGAATGGTTGATTTTAATTCTTGGAATGATAGCTCCAACCTATTTATTATTATCTGGCCTTTTTTTATTCGATAAGATGAACTTGTTGCCAATGTTTTTGCCCAAAATACATTTTGCAGTTTCAATAATAAAAGACCCTTGGTATTGGTTCAATTTGTCAACAATTGTAGTTTTGGTAATTGCAGGCTTGATTTTATGGTATCCAAACAGCAATAGAATGGTTATTCAAACAAGAAAAAACTGGGTCGTAATGCTTGTTTTTTCATTGTTATTATTATTGGGTTTATTTGCTTTTAATGCCAACAATCAGTTTCCCGAAATTTTATGTTTGGTTCCTATGGCTGCATTTCTTTCAAATTATTTTCTTTATACCCGAAGATCAATATTGGCTAATTTATTAGTCTTGATATCCGTTGTCTTAGTTGTACATCATAATTTACAAATAATGAGGTAGGCTTTTTGGGTTATGCACATTTTAATGATATAAGAGTTTCGCCAAATTAATAAATTCAATACAAAAAGATATAAAATTCTAACTAGAAAAAAAATGTCTAAGGCTTTTTGCTGAAACCACAAAATTCAATTTGTCTATATTATCCACATCCCCTACTTTTGCAAACTCTAATTTGGTTAGTAGTATCTTTTAAAAAAATGGGTTACATTTCTTTTGTTCAACAGTAATAAAAAGAGTGCCTTTATGTCTTAGAGGCAATATAAAAATAAGTCATCAAACCCCAATCTACAAAGAGCTACAATCCAACTAATTAAATTGAATGCATTCAATTTATTGCTATACTATTTAGTAATAAATGAGTTTTTTATAAATACTAAATCATAAATATAATTTATGGCACTGAAAAAAGAAGTCAATCGCACCAAGAGTACCTTCTCACAAATTACCATCAGCCTTGCCTCTCCAGATTCTATTTTGGAAAGAAGTTTTGGCGAAGTTTTAAAGCCTGAAACCATTAACTATCGCACCTATAAACCAGAAAGAGATGGTTTGTTTTGCGAAAGAATTTTTGGACCAGTAAAAGACTTTGAATGTGCTTGTGGAAAATACAAACGTATTCGTTACAAGGGTATTGTTTGTGATCGTTGTGGTGTTGAAGTTACAGAAAAGAAAGTGCGTAGAGAAAGAATGGGACACGTTAAATTAGTTGTTCCTGTTGTTCATATTTGGTATTTCAAAAGCTTACCTAACAAGATTGGTTATTTGTTAGGAATGAGTTCTAAAAAAATTGAAAGTATTGTATACTACGAGCGTTATGTAGTAATACAAGGTGGCGTTAAAGATTCTTTGGGTGTTGGAGATTTGTTGAGTGAAGAAGAATATTTAGATATTCTTGATAATTTGCCAAAAGACAACCAATATTTACCTGACGAAGATCCTCAAAAATTCATTGCTAAAATGGGTGCTGAGTCAATCAGTGACTTGTTAGCTAGATTAGATTTAGATGAATTAAGCTATCAATTGCGTAATGCAGCTGCAACAGAAACATCTCAACAAAGAAAAGCTGATGCTTTAAAAAGATTGAGTGTTGTTGAAGCTTTCAGAGATTCTGCTTTAAGAATTACAAACCGTCCAGAATGGATGGTGATGCAATATATTCCAGTTATTCCACCAGAATTAAGACCATTGGTTCCTTTAGATGGTGGTCGTTTTGCAAGTTCTGATTTGAACGATTTATATCGTCGTGTCATTATTAGAAACAATCGTTTAAAAAGATTAATGGAGATTAAAGCTCCAGAAGTTATCTTAAGAAACGAAAAAAGAATGTTGCAAGAAGCAATAGATTCTTTATTCGATAACTCAAGAAAATCAAATGCTGTTAAAGCAGATGGTGGACGTGCTTTAAAATCTTTAAGTGATGTACTTAAAGGTAAACAAGGTCGTTTCCGTCAAAACTTATTAGGTAAACGTGTGGATTATTCAGGTCGTTCTGTTATCGTTGTAGGACCAGAGTTGAAAATGCACGAATGTGGTTTACCAAAAGATATGGCTGCAGAACTTTTCAAGCCATTTGTTATTCGTAAATTAATTGAAAGAGGTATTGTAAAAACAGTAAAATCAGCTAAGAAATTAGTAGATAAAAAAGAAGCTGTTATTTGGGATATCTTAGAAAATATTTTGAAAGGACATCCAATTATGTTGAACCGTGCCCCAACGCTTCACAGATTGTCAATCCAATCGTTCCAACCAAAATTAGTTGAAGGAAAAGCAATTCAGTTGCACCCATTGGTAACTGCATCTTTCAACGCCGATTTCGATGGTGACCAAATGGCGGTTCACGTTCCATTAAGTAGTGCTGCAATATTAGAAGCACAGTTATTAATGTTAGCCTCGCACAACATTTTGAATCCACAAAACGGAACGCCAATTACGCTTCCTTCACAAGATATGGTGCTTGGTTTATATTATATGACCAAACCTAAAAAATCTACTGAGACAGAAAAGGTAAGAGGCGAAGGAAAAATATTCTACAATTTAGATGAAGTTATCATTGCTTACAATGAAAATACAGTAGATCTTCACGCAGCAATTAAAGTAAAAACTCCTGTTCGTCAAAATGGACAGTTATCTTCTAAAATAATTGAAACTACAGTTGGCAGAGCTTTGTTTAACCAATATGTCCCAGAAGAAGTTGGATATATTAATGCTCTTTTAACCAAAAAGAATTTAAGAGAAATTATTGGTGATATTATTAAAATTACCAACGTTCCTAAAACTGCTAAATTCCTTGATGAAATTAAAACTTTAGGTTTTAGAATGGCATTTAGAGGCGGTTTGAGCTTTAGTATCAATGATCTTATTGTACCAGATTTAAAAGCTGAATTATTAGCTAGTGCTAAAGAAGAAGTTGATGAAGCTTGGGAAAACTATAATATGGGTCTTATTACCAATAACGAGCGTTATAACCAAGTTATTGATATTTGGGGTAGAGTAGATACTAAAATTACTGATACCCTAATTAGAGAAATGGCAACAGATAAACAAGGATTTAATGCCGTTTATATGATGCTAGATTCTGGAGCAAGAGGTAGTAAAACTCAGGTAAAACAGTTAGTTGGTATTCGTGGATTGATGGCTAAACCAAGAAAATCTGGTTCATCAGGAAGTGAGGTAATTGAAAATCCAATTCTTTCTAATTTTAAAGGTGGATTGAACGTATTGGATTACTTCATCTCTACGCACGGTGCTAGAAAAGGTCTTGCAGATACGGCGTTAAAAACAGCAGATGCTGGTTATTTAACAAGAAGATTGGTTGACGTTTCTCAAGATGTTGTTATTGCTGATGATGATTGTGGTACATTAAGAGGTATCAATACTTCAGCACTAAAAGATAACGAAGATATTATTGAAAACTTAGCAGATAGAATTGAAGGAAGAACATCGTTACACGATGTATTTAATCCTTTAACTGATGAACTAATTATTAAGGCTGGCGAAGAGATTAGTGCAGACGTAGCTAAAGAAATTGAAGAAAGCGGTATTGATGCAGTTGAAATTCGTTCTGTTCTTACTTGCGAAGCTAAACGTGGCGTTTGTGTTAAATGTTATGGTAAAAACTTGGCAACAGGTTATATTGCTCAACGTGGAGATGCAGTTGGTATTATTGCAGCTCAGTCAATTGGAGAGCCTGGTACACAGCTTACGTTACGTACCTTCCACGTGGGTGGGGTTGCTGGTAGTGCAAACATTGAAAATGGTTTATTAGCTCGTTTCGATGGTACTATTCAGTTTGATGGTTTACGTTCTGTTGCTGCGGTAAATAATGAGGGAAATAAAATTCAAATAGTTATTGGACGTACAGGTGAAGTTAGAATTACAGATGTTAAAGCTGATAAATTATTAATCACCAATAACGTTCCTTATGGATCAACTTTACTTGTTAAAGATGGCCAACACGTGAAAAAAGGTGAAATGATTTGCTCTTGGGATCCATTTAACAACGTAATTGTTGCTGAACAAAATGGTACCATTGTGTATGAATCTATCTTAGATGGTATTACTTATCGTGATGAGTCTGATGATCAAACAGGTCACAGAGAAAAAGTGGTAATTGAAACTAAAGACAAAACAAAAATCCCAACCATTATTGTTAATGGTAAAGATGAAAAACAATACAATTTACCTGTAGGTAGTCATATCGTTGTTGAACAAGGCGATGAGGTGAAAGCTGGTCAGGTATTAGTTAAAATACCACGTGTTCTTGGAAAATTAAGAGATATTACTGGAGGTCTTCCTCGTGTAACTGAATTATTTGAAGCACGTAATCCTGGTAATCCTGCTATTGTTTGTGAAATTGATGGTGTTGTTACTTTTGGTAATGTTAAACGTGGTAATAGAGAAATCGTTGTTACAAGTAAAGATGAAACAATTAAAAAATATCTTGTTCCACTAACACGTCAAATTCTTGTTCAAGATGGAGACTTTGTTAAAGCAGGTGCACCATTGTCTGATGGTCAAATTGCTCCTTATGATATCTTAAATATCAAAGGTCCATTTGCAGTTCAAGAATATGTTGTAAATGAAATTCAAGAGGTTTATCGTTTACAAGGTGTACGTATCAATGATAAACACATTGAAGTAATTGTTCGTCAAATGATGAAAAAAGTTGAAATCAAAGATGCTGGTGATACCAAATTCTTAGAGGAAGATTTAGAAGACAGATTTGACTTTATTAACGAGAACGACAGAATCTACGATAAAAAAGTTGTTACAGAACCAGGAGAAAGTACAAAAATGCGTGCTGGTCAAATTGTAACACTTAGAGAGTTAAGAGAAGAAAATTCAGTTCTTCGTCGTGCAGATAAAAAACCTGTTGAAGTTCGTGATGCACAACCAGCAACTGCAACTCCAGTGTTGTTAGGTATCACAAAAGCCTCATTGGGTGTGCCAAGTTGGATTTCTGCTGCATCATTCCAAGAAACTACCAAAGTATTAAGCCAAGCTGCTATCAATGGTAAAACAGATGGAATGTTAGGCTTGAAAGAAAACGTTATTACTGGTCACTTAATTCCTGCAGGAACTGGACAACGTGAGTTTGAAAATATGATTGTAGGAAGTAAAGAAGAGTACGAAGTATTAACTACGGCTCGTGAAGCACTGAATTTTGATGATGAAGAATAAGATCATTATTGATCTAAAATAATAAAAAAGCCCTAGAATTTTTCTAGGGCTTTTTTATTTCCACAATGTTAAAGTTTTTATAATATTACGAAAGTAATAACTAACAAAACAGTCAGTTCTCTTCTACACCATTAACTTCGTAGTGAATTAATAAAACTGCAAAATGAATCTTTTTGTTACTGGACTTTTGAATGATATGGACGATGTTGATTTAAAAGAAATGTTTGAGTTGTATGGAGAAGTAAAATCTGCCAAGGTTATTATGGATAAGTTTACTAATAAAACACGTGGTTTTGGTTTTGTAGATATGCCTAATGACGAAGAAGCAAAAGCTACAATCAACCTGTTGAATGGCGTTAAATTAGGCAGAAAACAAATGTCTGTTCAAATGGCAGAGCCACAAACAAATTCTAGACGCTAGTTAATATTATTTCTTAGCATTATCACTTTCTAACTTAAGTCCATTTGCTACGGCAAATTTCTTTTGTGCAGATAAAACTTCGTTGGTTATAGTTTGTCTTCTACCGACAATGGTTTGTAATTCTTCTACTTTAATATTTCTTGCTTCATCAGTTGTTGCTTTACCATAACTTTCATAAGTTGTATATGCACTTTTCATAAATGCAAAGTAGCGTAAGTAAGCAGCCTTAAAATTTTCTGCTTCTGCTATATCTGGTGTGTGTAAACCTTTAATTTCATCTATGGCTTTTTGTATTTTCTGAGCCATCTTCTCTCCAGCAATACTAATGCTATCATATTGTTGATGTTCAAAATATTTTCCAATCTTCTCTTCAGTTAGTGTAATGTCAGGCAATAATACTTGCTCCTTATTCACAATTTCTTGATTAAAGTTTAAAGCAATTTTAGTTTTACAAGATACAAAGGTTAGTGCTAGTAATAAAACAAGCAATGATTTTCTAAGCATAAGTTTAGTTTAAAGTTTTGTGTTTCAAATGTAATTATATAATTTGCCAGAGCAAATAATTATTTAGAAACCAATTACATTTCCAGCACCATTTTATTTTGTATGATATGAAACAACTTAATGCTTAATGCTTGAAAAAGCATTTTACCATTGGCATTTCTTTCAATGTAATAGCTAGCTTTATCAAGCTCTTCAACCATTGCTTCTTGTTGGCTAACACTTGCAATTTTATTAAGACGTTGAGCAAAATCTTTTTCGTTTTCTGGTAGCATTACATTCTCTACACCCAATACTTTTATTCTGATACTTTGTTGCAATAAGTGATTAAAATATCTTAAGAATTGCTTTTGTTTTTCTCTACCAATTTTGCTGATTTCATCAACCCATTTTATTTGCTCGGGCAACATTTTTCTAATGATAAATTTCAACCAATCTTTAGCAAGACTTTGCCAGTCTTCTTCGCTGTGTTGTAGCAAATGCAATGCTTCGCGATAGTTACCTTCACTAATACCAGCTATTTGTCTAGCCGTTTCAGCAGGTACATTTGCTCTTTCAATTAAAGCCCTTTCTATATCACTTGTTTGTAGTTGAGGAACTTTTACTAACTGACATCTACTTAGTATAGTTTGCAAAACCAATTCTTCATTTTCGGCAACTAAAATAAACAAAGTATTTGCAGGGGGTTCTTCAATAAGTTTTAATAATTTATTACCTTCTTTACCCAAATATTCTGGCATCCAAAGCACCAATACTTTATACTCTGCTTCATAAGGTTTAAGACTTAATTTTCTGATAATGTCGTTGCATTCATCAGCAGTAATATTTCCTTGTTTATTTTCTGCATTGATGGATTGCAACCAATCATAAGCATTGGCATAAGGGGCGATTTTTACAAATTCTCTAAAGTCAGCAATGTAATCTGCACTGGTTGGTTTCTCGCCAGCTTTTCTAGGAATCACAGGAAAAGAAAAATGTAAATCAGGATGAATTAATTGTTCTGCACGTTGTTTAGCAGCATTCATTTCATCTTCATTATTGCTTGGTAAAGCACTCATTCCTCCAAATAAATCCTCCACAACAGGAACTGCTTTAGGTTGGCATACCACATACTTTGCAAACTCAATAGCCAAAGGCAAAGCACCACTTCCTTCTTTTCCTAAAAAAATTAAAGCGTGGCTCAATCTATTGTGTTGCACCATATCTTGTAAATGTGCTTTCACAGCTTCTTGCCCTATAACATTGTTCCAATTCATTACTGCAAATAAACAATTTTAGATGCGAAGATTTGAAGATTTCTTATTTCAAGATTCGCAAGTGTGTTGCCCATTAAATTATTTTACAAGAAGTTATGTATTTCTTTATTTTCGAGTGAAAATTGAATTTGTTTTTACACTAAATAAAACTTATGCTGCAACCATCAACAATTAAATTTATTAAAGATTTAAAGAAAAATAATACCAAAGAATGGTTTGATGCCAATAGAAAAATATACGAAGCTGCTAAAGCCGATTTTTTAAATTTAACAGAAGCCGTTTTAAAAGCCATTACTGCTAAAGATGAAACGCTGGCTCATTTAGAAGCTAAGAAATGTGTATTTAGAATTAACAGAGATGTTCGATTTAGTAAAGATAAAAGCCCATATAAAACCAATATGGGAATGAGTATTAGCAAAGGAGGAAAGTTAGCAATGAGTGCTGGTTATTATTTTCATTTAGAGCCAGGAGCTTGTTTTATTGGTGGTGGAATTTATATGCCAATGCCAGATGAGGTTAAAAAAATTCGTCAGGAAATTGATTATAACTGGGAAGAATTTAAAAAGATAATTACATCTAAAAAATTTGTTGCTGTTTTTGGCGATGTTACTAAATCTGCAGAATTTTCTTTGGTTCGCCCACCAAAAGGTTACGATGAAACTAACCCTGCAATAGATTACATAAAACTCAAAAGTTGGATTGCAAGTACTGCTTTACAAGATGTAGAGCTTGCAGATAAAAATTTAGTAAAGAAAATTGTAACAGTATTTGAGGTAATGAAACCTTTAATAAATTTTTTGAATCGAGGAATTGAGAGTTAAAATTTTAACAAAACTTTATTTTTTCCATTCCATAAAGATTTCTTTACTTTATATCGGCAAATATTAAAGCCACTAACTTCTCACCAATCCCAACAAATATGGAATCTCTCAAACGCTTGCCAATCTTAGTATTGGCTTTATCAGTATGTGTATTATCTATTAGTTTTTCATCTTGCAAAAAGAAAAAATTATTTCAGGTTGACCCCGAGTTTAGCAAGTATATCGATGCATATACTTCTGGTGTTGTTTCTAAAAAAACTTCATTTAAAATTCAACTGGCAACAGATGCCGCTGCCACTCATACTGTCAATGAAAACATTAAAGAAACATTGTTTGAATTTTCTCCTGCTGTGGAGGGAAAAGCATTTTGGGTGGATGCAAGAACAATAGAATTTAAACCAAACAAAGATTTAGATATTGATAAGCTGTATGAAGTAGAATTCAAGCTGAGCAAGGTTTTGAACGTACCCCAAAAATTTAAAGAATTTAGGTTTAATGTTCAAACAGCAAAACCATCATTCCAAATTAATGATAATGGTTTACGAAGTTTAGGCAAAGAAACAATGATGCTGACTGGCGAAATTGTTACTGCCGATGTGGAAGAAAGCAAAAAGGTAGAAAGTATTTTATCTGCAACAATTAACACATCAAATCTTGCTATAAAATGGCAGCATAATGAGATTAATAAAACCCATAGTTATACAATAGAAAATATCAAAAGAACTAATGCTGCTGGTAGCTTGATATTGAAGTGGGATGGAGCACCAATTAGTGCTAATATAAAAGATCAGAAAGAGATTTCTATTCCTGCAATTGGAGATTTTAAAGTAATGGATATTAAAGTTATTCAAGAGCAGGAGCAATATGCATTGGTGCAGTTTAGTGATCCATTAATGATTGGTCAGCAACTTGAAGGCCTAATTGGCATTAGCCAGCAAGAAAATCTTAGTTACACAATACTTGGTAGCGAAGTAAAAGTATATGCCAGTGGTAAATTGGATGGCGGTTATACTGCAACTGTTTTAGAAGGCATTCAAAATATGTGGGGCGATAAATTAACAAAGGCTTTCACCTCTCAAATATTTTTTGAAAATCGATTACCATCAGTAAAAATTCACGGCAAAGGAGTGATTTTACCTAATAGTGGAGGTAAAATTTTATTACCTTTCGATGCAACAAATCTTAAAGCTGTTGATGTTAGTATTATTAAAGTGTATGAAAATAATATCCCTCAGTTTTTTCAAAATAATAAAATAGATGGTGATGATAATTTAAGAAGAGTAGCTCGACCAACTGTGCAGGCTACTGTTAAACTAGATGATGATAAAAGCCTGAATCTTCACAAAAAGAACAGGTTTTCTTTAGACCTTGATAAATATATAAAAACTGAACCGGGAGCCATCTATCATATCACCATTGGCTTCAGACCTTCATATTCACTATATACCTGCACCACAAAACCTGATGGTGATGAAGAAAGTAATAATGAAGATGAAGAAGAATATCGTTATGGCAGAGATGAAAATGTAGATGATGACGATGCTTTTTGGCGTAGATATGATAGTTATTATCCTTATGGATACAACTGGGATCAAAGAGATAATCCTTGCAGCAAAGCTTATTATAATAAAGAAAGATTTGCATCAAGAAATATTCTTGCAACCAATATTGGCTTAACTGCAAAGCGTGGTAGTAACAACAGTTTGATGGTGGCTGTAAATAATATCATTAGCACTGAACCAATTGCTGGGGTTGAATTACAGGCATTGGATTATCAGCAACAGATAGTTGGTAAAGGCAGTACTAACAGTGATGGTATTGCTATGCTTGAATTAAAACGAAAACCTTATTTACTTGTTGCAAAAAAAGGAAACGAGAAAAGTTATTTAAGATTAGATGATGGTAGCAGTTTGCCATTAGCAAGATTTAATATTGATGGAGCTCAGGTGAAAAACGGTATCAAAGGCTTTGTGTTTGGAGAACGTGGAGTATGGCGTCCTGGTGATAGCTTATTCTTGGGCTGCATTATTGAAGATAAAGAAAAGAAATTGCCTGCAGGTCATCCTGTAGAAATGGAATTGATTTCTCCAAGAGGTCAACTTTATAAACGACTGGTTACACCTAACGCAGAAGATGGATACAATGTATTTAGAACTGCAACAGATGCCAATGCTCCAACTGGCAACTGGTTATGTAAAGTAAAAGTGGGTGGTGCTGTTTTTGAAAAAACAATTAAGATAGAAACTGTAATGCCTAACCGACTAAAGATTGATTTAAACTTTGGTGATGCAAAAGCTTTGGGTAAAAACGTTACGGCTCAGGGAACACTTTCTGCAAAATGGTTATTTGGTGCCGATGCTCAAAATTTAAAAGCAAGAGTTGATGCACAACTTTATAGAAAGAATACCATGTTTGAAAAGTATAGTGATTATGAGTTTGACAATCCGATTTCATCTTTTTCATCTCAATCAAAAACAATATTTGATGGGAGTTTAAATGAAAAAGGTGTTGCTAATATTAGTCCACAGTTCGAAGCTGGAAATGATGCACCAGGAATGTTGCTAGCCAATTTGATGGTGAAAGTATTTGAACCTGGTGGCAATTTCAGTATGGATAATATCAGTTTTCCATACCATCCATATTCATCATATATTGGTTTAAAAATACCAGAAGAAACCAGTGGCTGGGGTTATTTACAAAACAATAAAATATATCCTCTAAAGCTTGTTGATGTAAATACAAATGGAATAGCAACTAGTGGTAATACAGATGTGGAAGTGCAGTTGTATAAAATTCAATGGAGATGGTGGTGGGATAGAAGTGAAGACGATTTTAGCAACTTTACACAAGACTCCTACAACAAACTCATTAAAAAAGAAACACAATCTATTGCTGCTGGTAAAGGTGTATATAATCTAAAACTAACTGCTGCCGATTATGGTCGCTATCTTATTTTATTTAAGGATATAAGAAGCGGACACACTACTGGAAAATCTTTTTATGTGGATGATTATGTACATCAAAGCTATGCAGAGCAAAACGATGCATCTTCAATTGCAATGTTATCTTTTACATCAGATAAAGCTAAATATAGTGTGGGCGAGGAATGTAAATTAACAGTGCCTTCTCCTGCAAATGGTAAAATGCTTGTGAGCATTGAAACAGGAACCAAAGTGTTGCAAACAAAATGGGTGAGCACAAGCAAAGGTGAAACAAACTATAGTTTTAAGATTGATAGAACTATGACACCAAATATTTATGTAAATATCAGTATGCTACAACCACACGCCCAAACATTAAACGACTTACCTATAAGAATGTATGGTGTAATTCCTGTTGAGGTGGAGGATAAAAATACCATCCTGAAACCTATTATTAAAATGAACGATGTCATTAGGCCCGAAGAAAAAACTTCTATCACAGTATCTGAACAAAATGGCCAATCAATGACTTATTGCATCGCCATTGTTGATGAAGGACTGCTTGATTTAACACATTTTAAAACGCCGAATCCGCATAGTGCATTTTATGCCAAAGAAGCATTAGGTGTTAAAAGCTGGGATGTGTATGATTATGTTATTGGTGCCTGGGGTGGTCAGCTAGATAGAATACTTACAATTGGTGGTGATGCTGAGGGGGACGATGCTGCTAAAACACGCAGAGCTAACAGATTTAAATCTATAGTGCAATACTATGGACCATTTAAAACTAACGGTGGTAGTAAAACACACAGCTTTACTTTACCTAACTATATGGGTAGTGTTAGGGCAATGGTGATAGCAGCAGGCAATGGTGCTTATGGTGCTGCTGAAAAAAGTGTAAAGGTGAAAAAACCTTTGATGCTTTTGGCAACAATGCCTAGAGTTTTAGGTCCTGGTGAGGATTTAAAAATTCCTGTAACTGTTTTTTCAACAGATAATAATATCAAAAATGTAAACATTAGTATTCAAAGTAATCCAATGATTGAAGTGCCTACTGGTGCTACTAACATCACGTTTAACGCAACAGGAGAGCAGGTAATTTATATCAACGCTAAAGTTAAAAATACAACAGGTATTGGTAAGATAAAAGTGGTGGCAAGTAGTGGCAATACATCTGCCTATCACGAAATAGAAATTGATGTGCGTAATCCAAACCCTTATATCACGCAGGTTTCAGAATACACACTGCAGGCAGGGCAAAGTATGAACGCTACTGTAGCAACAATTGGCGATGCAAGTAGCAGTAAAGCAACTGTTGAAATTTCATCTATCCCAGCTATCAATTTACAAAAGCGATTATCTTATTTAATTCAATATCCACACGGATGTATAGAACAAACAACTTCGTCTGTATTTCCTCAATTAGCATTAAATAGTTTGATGGATTTGAATGATAAACAAAAAGCAGATATTGATAGAAATATTAAAGTAGCTATTCAAAAAATACAAAACTTTCAAACAGGTGATGGTGGCTTTAGTTACTGGGCAGGCAATATGGATGCTGATGAATGGGGAACAAATTATGCTGGCCATTTTTTATTAGAAGCTAGTGCTAAAGGATTCAATGTTTCTTCTTCTATGCTTGGCTCGTGGAAAGCATATCAACGTAATAAAGCAAACGCCTGGAGCATTTCTGCTGCTCCTTGGTATGGTACAGATTTAACACAGGCTTACAGGCTCTATCTTCTGGCATTGGCAAAAGCTCCAGAACAAGGTGCTATGAACAGACTAAGAGAATCTAAGTTTATTACTGCCGAAGCTAAATGGAGATTAGCTGCTGCTTATTACCTCTGTGGACAAACACAAGTTGCCAATATGCTGATTAGTGGTTTACCAACAACATTTTCTCCACGCCCTTATTGGGGTATCAGCTATGGTAGTGATGTGCGAGATGATGCAATGGTGCTGGAAGCATTAGCATTAATGAAACGTCGTGGTGAAGCAGAGCAACTAGTGAGAACTATTGCTAGTAAACTATCTCAGGAAACTTGGTATAGCACACAGACTACAGCTTATAGTTTAATAGCCATTGCAAAGTATTGTGGCGATAATGGTGGCCAAAAAATTACCGCTAGTGGAACAGCTGGAGCGACCAATATTAATATCAACTCTAACTCTAGTATTGCACAGCAAGTAGTGGGCTGGCAAAATGGCAAAGCCGTTGTAAAGCTTACCAATAAAGGGTCTAATGTTTTGTACGTAAGACTGATTAATCAGGGACAACCCATTGGAATGAATCCTGTGGCATACAAAAACAATCCAAATGTATTGCAGCTAAGTGTTATTTATTTAAACACAAATGGAGTCCCAATTGATGTTGCCAAACTTAAACAAGGAACCGATTTTGTGGCAAAGGTTGTTATTACAAATCCTGGCACAAGGGGTGCTTATTCTCAAATGGCTTTATCACAAATGTTTCCTAGTGGATGGGAAATTTTGAACACAAGAATGTATAATAGTGAGGGTGCATTTCAATCATCTAAAAGTGATTATATGGATATTAGAGATGATAGGGTGTATCAATATTTTAATATCAACAGCAAAGAAACGCTTACCTATTATGTGCAGTTAAATGCAGCTTATTTAGGCAAATATTATTTGCCAGGTGTTTATTGCGAAGCAATGTATGATAACACAATTAGTGCAGGTACTAGTGGCAGGGTGGTAGAAGTGGAGTAATGATAAGAAATGATTTCTTTATTGATAGTTCATCCGTTTAAACAATTAAACGGATGAACTATTTTGTTTTTGATTGATTTAAATAGAGGCTTCTTTGTTGTACTTGTTTCTATACTCCAATGGTGATATACCAGTAATTTTTCTAAATACTTCTCTAAATGCTTTTACATCTGAATAGCCAACATCATACATTACTTCATTAATATTTTTGCGAGTAGTTTCAAATGCTTTTTTTGCTGATTCTATTTTCACTCTTTGCGAATATTCAACAGGTGTATTGCCCGTGGCTTTAATAAATCTTCTGTCAAAATTTCGCCTACCAACTGCAAATTTTGATGACAAATATTCAACAGATATTCTCTCATCAATTTTACTTTCAATATAAGCTTGTGCTTGTTGCACTACTTCATCTTCGTGCGACTTTTGACCATTAAATATCGTGAATGCTGATTGGCTGTTTCTATCCATTTCTATTTGAAAAACTTTGGATAAAAAAATGGCTGTTGGTCTGTCATAATATTTTTCTATTAAATAAATAATGAGGTTTAAAAAAGAATAAGCACCGCCATTAGTATAAATACCGTTTTCATCGGTAATTAGTTTATCAGTTTGCAAGTTCACCTTGGGAAACATTGTTCTAAAAGCATTAGTAGCTGTCCAATGTGTTGAGCAGATTTTTCCATCCAACAAACCTGTAGAAGCCAATAAAAATGCACCTGTGCAAATGCTTGCAATTTCAGCACCTTGTTTATATTGTTGTTCTATCCAATCAATCAAAATTTTATTTTCTTTTAAAGTGGTTTCATAATTATGATTTAAAGAAGGGATGATAATGAGATTCGTTTTAGCAATATTTGAAATATGTGTGTGTGGTTTTACACTAAACAACCCATCATAAAATTCTACTTCCTTTGAAAGCCCAGCCAACTCTATTTTAAACAATTCTTTTTTACCATTGGCTTTTCTATACTCATTCGCTTTTGTAAATATTTTATAAGCACCAACAATACTGCTTAAATTATTTTCTCCATTAGGAACGATGATAGTTAGATGTTTCATTTATATAATTTGCAGCAAAGATAATAATTCACTATGTCCAAATCACCCCACTATAAAGTCTATTTAACACCTTATCAAAGTAGTATTTAGACAATATGTTTGCATTCTAAAATAAATAAAATGAACACAACAGAAACATCCGTTAAAATGGTATTGGACAGATGGTTTGGCTCCATTAAAAATTGTAATAGCATATTAGAATCACTTACTGATGAACAATTAGAAAAAGAAATTGCCCCAAATAAAAATAGAGGCATTTACTTGTTAGGGCATTTAGTAGCAGTACACGATGATTTGATTAAGTTATTGGATTTAGGCGATAAGTTATTTCCCGAATTATTTGAACCATTTATTAAATCACCAGATAGAGCAGTTGCTGAAATTCCTACTGTTACTGCATTAAGAGGATTCTGGAGTAAACAAAACGAAGTATTATCAGCAAAAATAAATTGCTTGTCGGTAGAAGATTGGTTTCAAAAACATACTGCTGTTTCAGCAGAAGATTTTGCTAAAGAACCTCATCGCAATAAATTAAATATCATTATTACCAGAACAAGCCATTTGCAATATCATACTGGGCAAATTGTATTACTTAAATAATAAATAAAATGACAACATCAAATTTTACAACTATCATTTTGGTAGAACAAACACCAAAAGAAGTTTTTGATGCTATTAACAATGTTAGTGGCTGGTGGCAAGGAGAAATAGAAGGTAGTGCATATAACCTTAACGATGAGTTTACTTATCGAATGAAGGATATTCATTTTTCAAAACAACAAGTAATTGAGCTTATACCCAACAAAAAAGTTGTATGGCTTGTTACTGATAGCAATTTAAGTTTCACCAGTAATAAAAGTGAATGGACGGGAACAAAAATTGTTTTTGAAATTGCTGAAGTAAACAACAAAACACAACTAATTTTCACACACTTAGGTTTAGTTCCTGAATTTGAATGTTATGGTGGCTGCTCAAATGGCTGGAGTATGCTTATACAAAAAAGCTTATTTAGCTTAATAACAACAGGCAAAGGCAAGGATGTTTTTAACTAAAAATTTAAAAGAGAGTCTTTGTAACAGCACAATTACATCGTTAGTAAATATTACTGCATTTTCTCTCTTTTCCACCAGCGATAGCCAATAAAACCCATAATAGCAAGTGGTGTAATCATTAAATAAATAATAGCTCCATTTAATCCTTGTGCAGGACCATCTCCTAGTTGAGATGCTGTTTTGGTGCAAATGGAACATTGTGCTACTACTTGTGTTATAAAAGCACATAAACCTATAATAAGTAGAAATTTCTTTTTCACAATTGCAAAAATAGTAGTCAATATTTGTTTAAATACAATTAAATATTTTGACAAAAGCATAAAACAAAACTTATTGGCTTTGCTTTGTATTGTATATGAAACATAAAAGAATTTTAGCTACTATATTAAGTTTAATAATAGCTTTCAATGTTAAAGCACAGTATAATATTTCTGGGGTTGTTAAAACCAAAGATTCCTTGCAAAGTGGCATTACTGTTAAGCTATCTAATAAACAGACAACAGCTACAGATAAGTATGGAAGATTTGTTTTCACAAATCTTGCTACAAAAAAATATACCATCAGTTTTTCAGGTATTGGAGTAAATACTTTTGATACAACAATCTTACTCACTGCAAATGCCGAATTAAGTATTAGTGCTAAAGAAGAGAAGAAAGAACTAGAAGAAGTTGTTATTGTAGCATCGTCAAGAACCAACACCAGAATAGAAGACTTGCCAACAAAAGTTGAAGTATTAGGGCAAGAGGAATTGCATGAAGAAAATCAAATTAAACCAGGCAATATTGCCAGCATTTTAGGAGATATTGCAGGAGTACAAATACAACAAACCACAGCAACAAGTGGAAGTGCCGACTTGCGTATTCAAGGGTTACAAGGAAAATACACTCAAATATTACGAGATGGAATGCCATTGTTTGGTGGCTTTAGTGGCAGTTTTGGCATTTTGCAGGTACCACCTTTAGATCTTCAACAAATTGAATTGGTAAAAGGAGCTTCATCAACATTGTATGGAGGAGGAGCTATTGCAGGAATGGTAAATCTTGTGAGCAAAAAACCTAAATTAGATAAAAAAGATAGGAGCATTACACTGAATGTATCAAACCTAAAAGAAAAAAATATTACCTCTTTTTTCTCGGCACGAAATAAAAAAATGGGCTATACTTTTTATGCTGGAGGAACATTGCAAAAGCAAGTAGATGTTGATAAAGATGGCTATAGCGATGTGCCAAATGTTAAAAATATTTTTATACACCCAAGATGGTTTTTATATGGAAAAAATAATTCATCACTGGCTATTGGTTACACATTTAACAGAGAAATAAGAGATGGTGGTGATATGAATGTTTTGAGTGGAAATACTGATGCTAACCATCAGTTTTATATTAAAAACAGAAGCAATAGAAACTCATTTGATATTGTTTGGGAAAAAAAGAATAAAGACAATTCATTCTTTACAGCAAAAGCTGCTACTAACTTTTTTTCAAGAAATATTAATACCAATCTGTTCTCAATGAAAGCTCATCAAACGCTTTGGTATAGTGAGTTTGCGTATGCTAGGAAATCAAAAAAACACAATTATGTAGTTGGATTGAATTTCAATGGAGATATATTTAAAAATCAAACTCCATCAAGCAGCACTTTGCCAAACGAATCAACAAATACTATTGGATTATTTGCACAAGATGATTGGAAACTAGCTGATAAACTAACCCTGCAATCAGGATTAAGATATGACTATCATTCTGTTTATAACGCATTTTTATTGCCAAGATTATCATTGATGTATAAAGCAAATAATCATTTAACAATGAGAGTTGGCGGAGGTTTGGGCTACAAAACGCCTGCATTAATTAATAGCGAATTAGATGAAAGACAATATCCATATATACTTGGTTATGCTTCAAATATTCAACCAGAAAAAAGTAGCGGAATTAATTTTGATGTAAACTATAAAACAAAAATTAGTGAATGGGAATTAACATTTAACCAAACTTTTTTCTACACAAATATTTCGTCTCCAATATATCTAAGTGCTCAACCATCTGTTCCAGTTCAAACATATTATGCGTATGAAAATTACATCAAACCACTACAATCATTAGGTTTTGAAACATTTGTTGCTGCAAAACATGATGAATTAGAATTATACTTTGGATATGTTTATACCGATGCTAAAAGAAAGTATAATGATGCGAACTCTAACTTACCACTTGTAGCAAAAAATAAAATTGCTACCATTATTGCTTATGAATTCAGCAGTCATTTTAGAGCAGGTATAGAAACAGCCTATAACGGAAAACAATACTTAGATGATGGTACTGTTAAACAAGATTATGTATTTGCAGCAGCAATGTTGAGATATAGTTTTAACAATGTTTCAATTGTTTTAAATGGAGAAAATTTATTCGATTTCAGACAAAACAAAAACGAACAAGTTGTTCTTCCGCCTAGCAACAATCCTTATTTTAAAGAAATATGGGCACCGCTTGATGGACGTGTAATTAATTTAAGTGTGATGTTTAAATGATAGAATAAATTACATTAGTAATCTTAAATGCTATTATGAAAAAACAATTTATTCTACTTGTGTTGATTGCATTTTGTAATTGTTGTTTTGCTCAAATCCAAACGCCTTCTTCGGGTAAAATTATTCGAATTGATAGCTTTCCATCAAAGTATGTAACAGCTAGAAATATTGATGTTTGGTTGCCTGATGATTATAGCACATCAAAAAAATATGCAGTCTTGTATATGCAAGATGGACAAATGTTATTTGACTCAACGATCACTTGGAACAAACAAGAATGGATGGTTGATGAAACTGTTTCTTCTCTGATTAAAACCAATACTATTAATAATGTTATAGTTGTTGGTGTTTGGAATGGTGGTAAAACAAGACATATAGATTACTTTCCTCAAAAACCTTTTGAGAGTTTATCGCAGGCTGAACAAGATAGTTTGTATCATAAAAGTAGACCTAATGGTGTTAGTGTTTTTAATGATGGGAAAGTACAATCTGATAACTATTTAAAATTTTTAGTTAAGGAATTAAAACCACGAATCGATCGTCAATTCTCTACACTAAAAAACAAGCAAAATACTTTTATTGCAGGAAGTAGTATGGGAGGTTTAATTTCTATGTATGCTATTTGCGAATATCCAAAAGTTTTTGGTGGAGCAGCTTGTTTATCTACACATTGGCCAGGGGTATTTACTTTAGAAAACAACCCAATTCCACAAGTTTTTTATAATTATTTAAAGGAACATTTACCAAGCCCTAAAACACATGAAATTTATTTTGATTATGGAACAAAAACATTAGATGCAATGTATCAACCCTTACAAGAACAAGTAGATGTAATTATGAAAAGTAAAGGCTTTACAAATAAAAATTGGACTACTAAAAAGTTTGAAGGAGAAGACCATTCTGAAAAATCCTGGCAAAAGCGTTTGTATATTCCACTTACATTTTTATTAAAGAAATAAGACTAGGTTTTTAATTTAACCCAATCTATAATAAACTTATTTATTGCATTGCCCGATATGGTTAATTGCATTTGTGATAATTGTTGATGCAACGATGCAAACTTTGTTTTCCGTTCTTTTTTATCAATGGTATTTACAATATCATTTATCTGTTTTAGAAACAGTTTCTCTGGTTCGTGATAAATAGCAATCTGCTCCAAATATTTCTTTGCCTGTTTACTAACATATTCAATAATTTCAATATTATTTTCATCGTAGTGAAGCATTACTAGATATAAACGCATAGACGCTTGTGTTCTAAGTTCAACTTGAGGAATAGATTTATTTAATATATCTGTCCACCAGTTTATTGCTTCTTGATACTTACCTAAAAACAAGCACACCAAACCACAACAAGCTTCTATATAAATTTTAAAATCTTTTCTAAAAGTAAGTTTCTTATCAATAAAAAATTGCTTGTATTCATCAACGATTGAGTAAGCTTTTTCATATTCTTTCTGGTATAAAAAGTACATTAAGCCACACCAACAATAATTGTGCATTCGTCTAATATTAACTTCAATTGTTGGGGCATTAAAGGTGTAAATTTTATTGAGATATAATTCAAATTCATCCCATCTATCGGCTTTTTCGCAGCTCAATAAAAAATTATAATAACTAGCTAATGGATCCATATTTAACAAAGGCTGATGCTCAATTTGCTCCTCACGAATCAGCACTCCTTTTTTGCAGCATTCGTAATTTCTTTGCTGGTCGTTGATGAGATTATAATACAAACTCCAAGTGCTGTAATATCTAAACTTAGCGTTATAAGAAACTGGGGGTTCCTGCTTCATATTATAAGCATTCACATAAATATCTGCTCTTTGCTTAATCACATTTTGTGGCAGGACACCAATTTCAAGTTCTAGTAATGTTAGGTAGTGCCAAACATTACCAATTTGTTGGTGCGTATTGGCAATTTCAGAGGCTTGTGCTTCTTCTTTTTCAATGGTCATATAAGACTCAATTGTTGGCTCGCCAATTCTTAAATTCCCAAATAAGTATTTTTCAAGAATAACAATATCTGCTATTACATAATACAATTCATATTGCCAAGCAAGCTCTTTCGTTTTAACAATTAGTTTCTCTGCTTCAGCATCTAATCCTTTGCTAGCAAGAATCTTGACTTGTAGAAACATATTTCGAATTTTCCATTCAATAAAATTTTCTTCGTTGTATTGCTGCATACAACTTAAAATCATATTGAATAAATAGTTTTTTGCAACCCCAAATTGTTTAGCAAAAGTTTCCTTTTTAAACTTCTTTAATAAAGCATTTTCATCATATACCTCTTGTTCATTAATGGCATCAAATAGCTTGGCGTAGTTTGTATTTTTATGCTGAACTTGTCGTTGTGTAAATAGTTTAAAATATCTTTTTTCAGATGGAGATAATGAATGAATAAGAGAAAAAAGAGAGTTCATATTTGGCGTTTATAAGCAAGTAAATATAAGCACTTCAGAAAAACAAAAACCCTTTGAAACCTAATTTTTTAATAAAATGGGTATGTGGAATGTTAAATAAAAAAAGTCTTTTTGGGTTACAAATCAAATACTATAAGTTATGAAACAAGATCGAATGGAGCAAATCAAAAGCACACAAAAAGCATCTAATTTAAATGTACTTTTCAGTATCATTTTATTAATGATATTTTTATTTCTTTTTGCTAAAACTGTGAAATCTCAAGTTGTAATAAATTACGTAGATAGTGCAGGAATTGCTGGCTATAATGGAGATGGATTTGCTGCTAGAAATGGCAGAATCAATATTCCATTTGGTAGTTATGGTGGCAATATTGCCATAGACAATAATGGCGATTTATTTATTGCGGATTTTTTAAATCATAGAATTAGAAAGATAGATAAAACAACAAAAGTTATTACAACAGTTGTGGGCAATGGCGTTGGTGCATTTAGTGGCGATGGTGGATTAGCCATCAATGCCCAAGTGTATCGCCCAGCTTGCATTGCATTTGATGCTGCTAACAATATGTATATATCAGATCAATCAAATTATAGAATTAGAAAGGTGAATGCTGTAACTGGTATTATTACAACATTTGCAGGCACAGGTGCTTTTGGAACATCAAGCCCCAATGGAGATAATGGATTGGCAACTAACTGTTCTTTTAGAACGCTTTCTCATATAACAATAGATGGATATGGTAATTTGTATGTGGTAGATTTATATAGATTAAGAAAAATTAGTATAGGAACAAACATCATTACAGCCTTTGCAGGAAATGATAATTATGGCTTTAGCAACGATGTGCCTGTATTAGCCACTAACACTTATTTTGGTGGTGTACTTGGTGGTATTTTGGCAGATAATGTTGGCAATGTTTACATAGCTTCTGGGCTTAGGGTTCGTAAAGTTCAAGGAGGGGTAATTTCTACAGTAATTGGACATTATTGGGATAATGGACAGATTTTTGGTGGAGATGGTGGATTGGCAACTTCAAATACTTATTATGGTGCAACTAGCAATTTGGCTTGGGGTATTTATGGCGAATTATATCTGTGCGAGCAAAATAATAATCTCATCAGAAAATATATGCCATCAACAGGAATTATTACTACAGTTGTTGGAGATGTTGCTGGTGGTTATCCTTTTTTATATGGAGGATACAATGGCGAAGGGCATTATCCTTTAGCAACCAAACTACTTTATCCATCTTCAGTTGCAATCAATGCAAGTGGTGAAATGTTTATTTTAGATGAAAATAGGGTTAGAAAAGTATTTTACCCTTGCACACCAATAAGTGTTAGCAGAAGTGTTACAGTATGTTCAAGTGCATTACCATATCATTGGGCTGGATTAACTTTAACTACAACAGGAAATTATACAGTTCATCAAACGCTTGCAAGTGGTTGCGATAGTAGTGCTACTCTTCGCTTAACAGTATTGGGAACTATGCCTCCAATTACTGGTCTAAATAATGTTTGTGTTGGAAACGCTGTTCAACTATCAGATTCTTTTGTTGGCGGAATTTGGACAAGTGTACTAGGTAGAGCAACAGTTAGCAACACTGGTTTAGTAACAGGTATTTCTGCTGGCGTTGCAACAATAAAATACACTTTTGTAAATGAGTTGGGATGTAATGCAACGTCAACATATTTCGTATCGGTAAATCCAATTCCTAATGTTCCTACAATTCAATATGTTCTTGGTACAGTTGACCCTCAAAGTGGTGCTCCAAGGGGTAGTTTTTGTGCCAATCGAACATTTACTGTTGTTGGTATTCCAAGTGGTGGTTTATGGAGTAGCACAGGAACATTGGCAGTAGGCAGCTCTTCTGGTATTGCAACAACAAACTCAACAATAGGTGCAGGTAGTTTAACGTATATATATACCACTCCATTTGGCTGTAGCAATAGTAGAACAATGGTTGGAACAGTAGTTATTTGTGCAAGCCATCGTGGAGAAAATGACGAGACTACAGTTGAAAATAATAAATTCCTTTTATATCCTAATCCAGCAAAAAACATTGTTTCAATTCAAGTTGATAAACTAATAAACGATGGGCAAATTGTAATAACCGATTTGTTTGGAAAACAACTTAAATCGCAACTATTAAGTATTGGAAAAAATAGTATGGATGTTGGTAGTTTAAGTAAAGGGATGTATTTTGTAAATCTAATCACCAATCAAAACAGACAAACACAAAAACTTGTAATAGAATAATTAGGATCAATAGGGGTTTATAAGTTCCGGCTAGTCTTGGTTGGAACTTTCCGTTGTTTTGATAGTATCGAATAAAAAAGGCTACCCAATAGGTAGCCTTTTTTATTTTTTATCTAGGTTAAAGAACCTTAACCAAAACCTTTTTTAATAGATTAAACATATCTATGATTTCTTTAAAATCTGAAAACAAATAAGAACAATGTAACATTAACTAATTACCTAAAGTATGAAACTACTTTTGAATTAATAATTTTTGAGTAATAATATTTTTCCCGTTGGTAATACGAATAAAATACATACCATTATTCAACTTTGATAAGCTCAATTTTTTTGCTCCATTGCTTTCTACATTTACTGTTTCGTTACTAATAACATTTCCTATTTGATTGATGATAGTAATAGTTGTAGCACCTTTCCAGTTTTCGTTAAACTGAATAGTTGCATTATCAGTAGCTGGCTGAGGATAAATAACAACCATTGGTTTTGCAGTTTCAATATCGTTCATAGTTCTAAATGTAGTACCACTAGTTTGTGCTAAAAGTGTATAACATTTTGTGGCACTATAAGCACTTCCATATCCATAAACATAAACTTTATAAGTACCTACTGCACCGCCATTATATTTTATGGTTTCAGCAGTTGTTCCTGCATTTTGAGAAATCCCCACTTGTGTGCCACTTGGATTATACAATACCACATCATAATCGGCTGGTAAATTGGTTAAACTAATTTGAATATTTTTAGCAGCAGTTGTGTTAGCAAAACTATAATAATCTTTATCTGTGCTACTTGCAATTTGTGCATTGTAACTAGTGCCAACTGTAATGGCAGCAGCTGTTGTAGTTGTGTTATTACTTTCTAAAATGTCGGTGCAAGTTGGTGTTGCAGCTGTTGTAGTAAAGCTAGCAGTTGTTGAATATGCACTTGTTGTTGCAGCACAAGTTGTAGCTACTTGATAGTTATAAGTTGAACCAGCAGTTAAACCTGATAAAGTGTAAGATGTTGTAGTAACGGTAGCTGTTGTATAAGCAGTTGCTGTTGCTAATTTATATTGAATTTTATAATTGGCAGCACCAGTTGCAGCAGCCCAATTAATTACAGCACCTGTTTGTGTAATGCTTGCTGCTGTTACGCTTACCGGTGTTGAGCAAGTTGGTGTTGCAGCAGTTGTTGTAAAACTAGCAGTTGTTGAGTATGCACTTGTTGTTCCACTACAAGTTGTAGCTACTTGATAGTTATAAGTTACACCAGCAGTTAAACCTGTCAAAGTATATGATGTTGATGTTGTTGTAACTGTTGTATAAGCCGATGCAGTTGATAATTTGTATTGAAGACTATAGCTAGCAGCACCTGTTGCAGCTGTCCAACTAATTGTTGCACCAGTTTGTGTAATGCTTGCTGCAGCTATGTTTGCAGGCGTTGAACAAGTTGTAGTAGTTGGTGCGATACAACCTAATGATGATGCCAAAGAAGCCCTTGCTCCTCCACTTTGTAATACTGCATAAATTCTATCTCTTTGCCCAATGCTAAACATTTGCATACATTGATCATCTACATAATCCATATAGTTCATAAACATATCGCCATTAGCACCATTGCTGCAAGTTGTGTGAGGATAAGTTGGGCAACCATAATTTGATGTTTGTTGCTTAGGTGTATCACCTACCAAATCATCGCCACAACTTGCATCACCCCAAATATGACGAAGGTTTAACCAATGTCCAACTTCGTGAGTGGCTGTTCTACCTAAGTTATAGGGAGCAGAAACAGTTCCAGTATTTCCAAATGCAGAATATAAAATTACTACACCATCAGTTGCAGCGGCACCACCTGGAAACTGAGCATAACCAAGTAATCCACCACCTAAATTACAAACCCAAAGGTTTAAATATTGACTACTGTTCCAAGCATTATCGCCACCAGAACTTGCATATTTTACACCATCGTTTGAACTAAAAGAAGTTGTGGTTGTTGACTTGTGAATAATGCCAGTTGTTGCAGCACCACTTGGATCTCTTTTAGCTAAACAAAACTGAATTTTGCAATCTGCTGTTAATGATTTGAACGCTGAAGGAATTTTTGTTGTATCAGCATTATTTAATTGAAAGTCTTTATTTAACACATCAATTTGGCTTTGCACTTGTGCATCGCTGATGTTTTGTGCAGTTGTATTATACACTACGTGAACCACAACAGGAATATTGTAAACACTTGCACCACGTTGCATTGTATTCGTTAGTTGACTACTTCCACCTTGCTGAATATAGCTTTGGGTATAAGCCTCAATATCCCTTTGTTGTTGAGCAAATGAAGGATCGGATTTGATTTGTTTTTGATAAACATCGTGACTAGCACAAACACGTTGTGCAAAAAGCGGTTTACTTGTAAAACAGAAAATAGAAGTTAAAATAAGTATTAACTTTTTCATACGCATTTAGTTTTGAGAGATTAAAAGTAAGGGAGAAACTCATTCAAAACATAAAATCAAGCCAATGGTAAGAAGGTCATTGAAATAAGCAGTAATAAAAAAGGCTAGACTTTCTTTCTAAAATAATGATTATAGCCTCAAATTATAAACTGTAAATCTCTGCTATTATATTTGCCCAATGTTAACCATTAGCCAACGTGGGCAACAAATGCCTGCATCTCCTATACGCAAACTAGTTCCTTATGCCGAAGCTGCAAAAAAAAGAGGAACTAAAGTCTATCATCTCAATATTGGTCAGCCCGATATTGAAACCCCAAAAATGGTTTTAGATGCTGTGCGTAATAGCGATTTTAAAGTATTAGAATATAGCCACAGTGCAGGTAACGAAAGCTACAGAAGAAAACTTGTAGGATATTATAAAAGTGTTGGTATTAATGTAAACCACCATCAAATTATTATTACAACAGGTGGCAGCGAAGCAATTTTATTTGCTTTTATGGCTTGTATGGATGCAGGAGACGAGGTAATAATTCCTGAACCTTTTTATGCAAACTATAATGGATTTGCTGTTGCAGCTGGCGTAAATGTTGTGCCAATTACATCTCATATCGAAAATGGATTTGCATTGCCGTCAATTGAAGAGTTTGAAAAGAAAGTAACATCAAAAACAAAAGCAATAGTTATTTGTAATCCTAATAATCCAACTGGTTATTTATATACTGCCGAGGAGATGGAAGCTTTAAAACAATTAATCACTAAGCACAACCTTTATTTGTTTAGCGACGAGGCTTATAGAGAATTTTGTTATGAAGGAAAGCAAATTAGTGCAATGCACTTAACAGATGTAGATGATAATGTGGTGATGATGGATACCATTAGCAAAAGATACAGTGCTTGTGGTGGCAGAATTGGAGCATTAGTTACCAAAAACCAAGCATTGCTTGATGCTGTTATGAAGTTTGCACAAGCAAGATTAAGCCCACCAAGCTTTGCACAAATTGCAGGAGAAGCAGCCATTGATTTGCCAGCAAATTATTTTGATACCACCAAAGCAGAATATCAATCTAGAAGAGATTTAATTGTAAAAAGATTAAATGCTATTGAGGGTGTATTTTGCCCCAACCCAGGTGGTGCTTTTTATGCCATTGCAAAACTACCTATTGATGATAGCGATAAATTTTGCCAGTGGTTGCTAGAAAGTTTCGATTACAAAGGAGCCACAGTTATGCTTGCACCAGCAACAGGATTTTATGGAACAGCAGGTTTAGGAAAACAAGAAGTTAGACTAGCCTATGTGTTAAAACTAGATGATATTAATGCTGCAATGGATTGTTTAGAAGCAGCATTGAAAGTATATCCTAATAAAATTTGATAATTGATTTTTAGAAAATATATAAAATCTTTAAACTTATTTTAGGATGAGACGTTAAGGTTAATGAAACAAAAAAGTTAGGGGTTGAATAGCTAATAATTAGCAATGAATAGACAATAATTCCTAATCATATCTACCCATATGTTTCAAAAATCTAACATGAGCAGCAATTGCTTTACGTGTTGTAGGATACTCAATATATTGCAATTGATATTCAGAACAAACAGTGCGGATAATATTACTGATTGCAGGATAATGAACGTGAGAAATTTTTGGAAATAAATGGTGTTCTATCTGAAAATTTAAACCACCAACTAACCAACTAACCAATTTACTTTTTGTAGCAAAATTTGCAGTAGTTTTTATTTGATGTGCAGCAAATTCATCGGGTAATTTATGTTCCTCGATACTTGCTACAGGAAATTCAGTTTGCTCCACAGTGTGTGCTAATTGAAAAACAATACTCAAAACAAATCCTGCGACACATGTGATAGTTAAAAAACCAACCAACCAAGCCAACCAACCAACCATATAAATTGGAATTACCACAAACACAGCAGCGTGATAAACCTTAACCACCCAAAAGGAAATATGATCTTTAGCACTCATTTTTTTTAAAGGCACATCACCTATTTTTTGTAAAAAATATTTTTTATAGTCTGTAAAAAAAATCCAAAAAATATAAAGTAACATATACAAAAACCAAAAATAAATATGTTGAAATCTATGTCCCTTTAATCTTTTTTGTGTAGGAGCCATTCGCATTAAAATGCCAATTTCAATATCATCATCTACCCCATCAACATTTGTAAAAGTGTGATGAATCATATTGTGTTTCATATTCCACAAAAAATGATTTGCACCCAACATACTAATGCTATGAGCAGCAATTTTGTTAGTCCATTTATTCTCACTGAAACTGCCATGGCTTCCATCGTGCATTACGTTAAACCCAATAGCAGCAATCACTCCACCCAAAACCACAGCTTCAATTAAACGAACATACCAAATAGAGTGAAAGAAAATTAAGTGAATATATAGTGCTGCGAAAACAGTAATTAAAAGAATTGCTTTGAAGAACAATTTTCCGTTGCCCGTTGGATTAATTTTATTATCTGTGAAATATTGATACACCCTTTTTCTTAATTCACTGTGCAGTGAATTTTTAACAACTGGGAATTTTGGTGCTGTATAAGTTGACGACATTTTATTGTTTTAAGTGGCGAAAATACGAGATAATGAAAGAAGATTTTGAATTTTAACAAATTGGCTAGGAAACACTAACACCTAACCAACTCATCATTCCCATTCCAATTTCAATAGCACGTTCATCAATATTGAACTTTGAAGTGTGTACGTTATGAATAATTCCTTGTTCTTCATTTCTTACACCAAGCCTAAAAAAGCAACCAGGAATTTGTTGTGTGTAATAACCAAAATCTTCAGCTCCCATTCTTAATTCTGTTTCTTCAACATTGGTTTCACCCATAAATTCATTTGCTAATAAAGTACATTGTTCTGTTAAGACTGGTTCACTATCAACAGTTGGGTAACCGACATCTATAAGTATATCAAGCTCTGCACCCATTCCTTCAACAATGGCTTTTGCTTGTTTTTTGATAAGCTCGTGAGCTTTGTATCTCCAGATTTCATCCATACATCTTAATGTTCCCATCAACTTCACTTCACTTGGGATAATGTTAGTTGCATTACCACCATGAATAGAACAAATCGATAAAACACTTGGACTTGTTGGATTGTTGTTTCGTGAAATTATTTGTTGTAATGAAACAATTAACTGCGATGCAATTAATATAGTATCTTGTGTTAAATGTGGTGCAGCAGCGTGTCCACCATTTCCTTTAATGGTGATAAAAATTTCATCAGCACTTGCCATTACTCTGCCTTTTCTAAAGCTCAGTTTACCATAATTTAAAACAGGGTGAACGTGCAATGCAACAATTTTTGTTGGTGCAGGATTTTTTAGCACACCTTCTTTAATCATTAAACTTGCACCACCAGGATTTTTTTCTTCGCCCAACTGAAAGATGAGTTTTACAGTGCCTTCCCATTCGTTTTTTAACTCATTCAAAATTTTTGCAGCACCTAATAAGCAAGTTGTATGAACATCGTGTCCACAGGCGTGCATTACACCATCAACCAAAGATTTATAGGGAATATCATTTTCTTCTAATATTGGCAAGGCATCCATATCGGCACGAATTGCCATAATTCTGGTTGAAGGATTTTTTCCTTCAATTACAGCAACGACGCCTGTTGTAGCCATTACATCTGATTCGATTCCAAAGCTTGAAAGTTTTTCTTGAATGAATTTAGAAGTATTGAATTCTTTATAACTCAGTTCTGGATTAGCGTGTAAGTGATGCCTGACTTTAATGAATTCCTGAGCGTATTGAGAAGCTAATGCTTTTATTTTTTTTGATAACATTGTAATTTATTTAGCGTCTTCGTCATCTTTTGGTGTGTACTCAATAGCATCATCAACTAAAAAAACACCACTTGGAAAGTTTTTAGAAATTTGTTTACGCATTTTCTCGGCTTCCTCCTTCTTCAAAAAATTTCCAAATCTAACTTTAAAATATGGAGCCTGATAGGTTACATAAGCCTTATGTTCAGGATAGTTTGTCAACAAATCATACTTAAGTTTGAAAGCTTGGTTTCTATTATTTGTGCTGAGAAGTTGTAATCTATACCCTTTGTATAGACCATTACTCGTCATCATTTGTGAGCGTTTATTAACAAGGGCTTGCTTTTGAGTAAGAATATCTAAGCGAGGATCTTTGGTTACAATAATTGTGTCTTTTGTTTTGGGCTGAATAGAGTCAACTTGAGCCTCCACTTTATTAAGTGAAAAGCAGAAAGCAAAAAGTAAAAAGCATATTAATTGCTTCATTTATTATCAAAATTTAAAATTGTTTTAATACCCTGCTTTAGCACCACCAATATTTTCAATGGGATGCCAAGTTGTTTTTATTTCTTGTGTATCCATAATAAAATAAGGAGTTTCAGCTTCGTCTGTATTCCATTTTATTTTATCGTACAATACAACACGTTTAACATTTAATGATGCTTTTTCTTGAATCAATTTTTTGGTTTCAACATCACTTTCGCAATAAATAATCGAGTTTACATCCATGTGGTCGGCAAAGTATTTTACCAATTCACTTGGTTTGCCTGTTAAAATATTTACAACACCACCACTTACATCACTGCTATTTAAAACTTCAGCAAAAGTTACTGCACAAAGTGGTTTTGTTTCACTTGCCAAAACAATGCAAGTATTACCCCCTGCAATGACTGGTGCAATTACAGAAACCAATCCTAATAAAGAGGCTTGTTGAGGTGCAATAGTCGCTACAACACCTGTAGGCTCTGGCACAGAGAAGTTAAAGTGCGAAGATGCAACAGGATTTACTGCACCAAAAACTTGTTGGAATTTATCGCACCAACCTGCATAATAAATTAATCTATCAATACAAGTATTCACTTCTTCTTCGGCTTGTTTTGCACTTGAATCTTGTTTTACCAATTCATCAATAAACTGTGCTTTTCTACCTTCAAGCATTTCAGCAATACGATATAATATTTGCCCACGATTAAATGCAGCTTTTGCACTCCATCCACCAAAAGCATTTCGTGCTGAAACAACTGCTTCGCGAAAATCTTTTCTGCTACTTAAACAAACATTTGCTAATGCTTGTCCAGCTTTATTTTTTGGGGTATAATATCTTCCACTTTCAGTTCGTGGAAACTGACCACCAATATAAATTTTGTATGTTTTTAAAACTTCCAATCGAGTCATTTTATTTTATTTTTATTAAGGAAAGAAACGATAAACTTCTTTTCTATTCATAACCCTGCTTAAAACTATTTCATTATTTTCATAAATAAATCCAATTCTGAAATTTCTTAACCTAATTCTATAAGCAGTTTTATATCCTTTTAATTTCTTAAGATTTTTTATTTCTTCAAGTCTATTTATTCTTTGCAATTCTTCAATAATTTCAGTCAATTCTATTTGCAAAGATTTATTTAATTCTTTCTCTACATCTTTAACAAATTGCTTGGTAGTAATAACTTTCATTAACTACGAAGTTGTTTAAGAAAATCAGCAGTATCAATAGTTTCAGTATAATTTGTTTCTTCCATCATTCTTCCTAAAACAATATCCTCTTTATCATCATCAGTTAATATTCTACTTTTTAAATGATGTTGTTTTAAAAAATTTTCAACAAGAATTAGCTCTTGATTATTCGCTGTTTGAATTAATAAAGTATTCATAATTATAAATTTAAATATGCCCCCAAACCGTGTAAACCACCTTCTCTTCCATAACCACTTTCTTTATATCCACCAAATGGTGATGTTGGGTCAAATTTATTATAAGTATTTGCCCAAATAACCCCTGCTCTTAATTTAGTTGTAAGGTTAAATATCTTAGAACCCTTATCAGTCCATACTCCTGCACTTAAACCAAATGGTGTGTTGTTGGCTTTCTCTATTACTTCATCATCGGTTCTAAAAGTTTGAATCGTTAATACCGGACCAAAAATTTCTTCTTGTGCAAGCCTGCTGCTTTGTGCAACATTGGTAAATAAAGTTGGGCGAATAAAGAATCCTTTTTTAGGCAATGCACAATTGCTTTGATACATATCCAACCCTTCTTTTTCGCCAATTTTTAAATACTTATGAATGTTCTCCATTTGTTGTTTAGAATTAATAGCACCCACATCTGTATTCTTATCTAATGGGTCGCCAACAATCAAACTTTCCAATCTATCTTTTAATTTTCTTAGCACAATATCATACACACTTTCTTGCACAAATAATCTTGAGCCTGCACAACAAACGTGTCCTTGGTTAAAGAAAATTCCATTAATAATTCCTTCAACTGCTTGATCGATTGGTGCATCATCGAAAATGATATTGGCAGCTTTGCCACCTAATTCAAGCGTTACTTTTTTATTGGTTCCCGCAACTGCTTTTTGAATCATTTTACCAACATTGGTACTACCCGTGAAAGCAATTTTATTAATGTCTGGATGATTAACAATTGCTGCACCTGTTGCACCTGCACCAGTAATAATATTAACAACTCCTGGTGGCAAATCACTTTCCTGAATAATTTCAGCAAGCTTCAAAGCCGTTAGTGGCGTGGTTTCAGCAGGTTTTAATACAACTGTATTTCCTGTTGCCAATGCTGGTGCAATTTTCCAAGCTGCCATTAACAAAGGAAAATTCCAGGGAATAATTTGACCAGCAACACCCAATGGTGCAATTTTTTTATTTGGAAAAGCGTATTCTAATTTATCTGCCCAACCTGCATAATAAAAGAAATGATTAGCAACCAAAGGCACATCAACATCACGACTTTCACGAATTGGTTTACCGCCATCTAAAGTTTCAATTACGGCAAATTCTCTTGCTCTTTCCTGAATCATTCGTGCAATGCGATACATATATTTTGCCCGTTCTTTTGCAGGCATTTTGCTCCAGGTTTTGTCGTAAGCAGTTCGTGCTGCTTTTACAGCTTTATCAACATCAGCAGCATTTGCATCAGCCACTTCACTCAATTTTTCTTCTGTTGCAGGATTGATGGTATCGAAATACTTTTTGCTTAATGGTCTTTCAAATTTACCATTAATAAACAGGTCGTACTTAGCATCAATCTTAGCACTGGCTTTGCTTTCAGGAGCTGGTGCATACTTTGTATCGAAGTTAAGTTTGATGGTATTATTTTTTGCTTTAGCCATTTGTATTTTTTTTATAGAACGCAGATTGTGATGATAATGATGATTTTTATGATGCAATCTGCGTTAATCTTGACAATCATAAAAATCTGCGTTTTATCCTTAATCTATTGAAAAATAATTTGCACTTTGATACACACCAGTTCTTTCTTTTTCTAATTGCATCAACACATCATTTGCCAAGCTGCTTGCACCAAATCTAAACCATTCATTATTCATCCAAGCTGTGCCTAAAGTTTCTTGTAACATCACTAAATAATGCAATGCCAGTTTGCTTTTGCTAATGCCACCAGCAGGTTTCATAGCAATCATTTTTCCTGTTTTATAATAAAAATCTCTAATGGCTTCTAGCATTACCAATGTTACAGGCATTGTTGCAGCTGGTGAAATTTTACCTGTTGAAGTTTTAATAAAATCTGCACCAGCATACATTGCAATATCACTTGCCCTGCGTACTTTATCTAATGTAACTAACTCACCAGTTTCAAGAATAACTTTTAAACGTGCAGAGCCACAGGCTTCTTTAATAGCAGCTATTTCATCAAACACAAAATTGTATTCTCCTTCTAAAAATTTACCACGAGAAATGACCATATCAATTTCATCTGCACCTTCTGCAACAGCAAATTTTGTGTCTCTAATTTTTACATCAAGTGGTGCTTGTCCACTTGGGAAAGCTGTAGCCACAGCAGCTACTTTTACACCAGAGTTTCCTAAAGCTGTCTTAGCAATTTTTACCATTGATGGATACACGCAAATCGCTGCAACAGTTGGTAATCCTGGATATGAGTCGTGTAAATGTTGTGCTTTGTAACAAAGTTGTTGCACTTTTCCTTTAGTATCTTTTCCTTCCAAAGTGGTAAGGTCAATCATATTTAAAGTAAGCAATAAACCATTTAATTTGGTTTCGGCTTTGATGCTTCTTTTTGTAAAACGTGAAGCTCTTTCTTCAACGCCAACTTGATCTATCCTTGGTGGAATAGAAAAATCTGGAATGGCAATAGATGTATTTATAGCAACCATATTTTTAAGTGTAATTGTCAAAAGTAAGTAGAAAGCTACATTAATGATAAAGGCTTAGTTATAATTTCTTGTTTTGCTAGCTTGATATTTCTCGTAAATGATTACTGCCATTGGTTTTTCAAACACTTTTCCTTCAACCCAAGAAATAATATCTAAGTACGCAAAGGCTCTGGTTTCGAACCTGTTTTTTTCGAGGTATTTGATTTTATCTAAAAGCTTTTCAAACTCTGGCTTCAATTTTCTTGAGGAAATATTGAAAGTGTCTCTTAAAAACTTAAAAATGGCTTCTTCTACAACGGTTAAATTTTTCATTTTAGCCATAAAACGATACACCGATTTTGTTAAGGATTCTATAATGGCATCATTTCCTAATTCATAATGCGACATTAAATGTAGCAAACGAGCATAGCATTGCAAATCGTAACGCAGATCAGCATTTGAGTCAATTATCAAATTTAGATAATCTATTGCCTTATCGTACTCTTGATTGCCGAAATATAAGGAAGCGATTTTATAGTTAAACACAACAATTCTGTGTCTATCTACAAACAATGCATAATCTTTTAATTCTTCAATTAAATGAGGAATCATTTTAACGCCTTCTGCAAAAGTACCCTTCATTAAATGCTGATTTACTTTAGCACTGTTGATGTAGATAGAAGTGTGAACTCTAAAATTATCGTACTGATTAGCCGTGTCAGTTTTAGCAAACTCTTCAAACTTGTGTAGAATTAGTTCAAATTTAGAAAAGTATCTTAAATCAAACATTGCATTTAAAAGGTTATGCATTCCTTTTACATAATGTCCTGTTTCAACAGTTATCATCAATCTATCTTCCTCAAACAGTTTCATCCATTTTTGACTGTATCTGTAATACATCAAAAAATCTTGTCGTATAAATGCATACCAGCAATAGCTTTGATAGAAATATAGTTTTTCATAAAAGCCATTTACAACATTCTCATTTGGAGGAACATTGCTTTTGAAATAGGCTTTAATATCTTTCTCATCTTCTTCATTTCTGGCGTGTCCATATTGCACATACCAACGATAAAGCATTAATGTAAGATTTGATAACCGTGTAACTCTATCAATATGACCACTAATTTCTAAGGCTTCTTTTGTAAGAATTTCAGTTCTATCAATCGAGCTTCTAGTAATATGTAAAGTTTCAATTTTTTTCTCAAGAGAAATCACTTGAGCCATTGAATTAAACTTTTGATTCGCTCTTGCTAATTCTTTTGCTTTTTCAAGAATTTTTAGAGCTTGAAGTTTCAATCCTTTATTATACAAAAGTCTAGCAAAGTCTAGGCTTTCACTAAGCTGTAAGTCAATATTATCAGTAGTTTTAAGTAATCTTAAAGAAGAAAGAATTTGTTTGTATAAATGTGATTTTAAATTAGCTAGTTGAGTTTTTTGTATAGCTGGAAGCTTTTTTAACAGTATTTTCTCATCATATTCCTCCAATTTATCCAAAACATCAAATAATTGAATAATTTTTAAATCATCATTATTAGAATTTCTTTTGATATATAGCTTAAAATGTCTCTTTTCAGCCTTCTGAAGTGACTTTATTAGTTGAAATAATATGTCGTTTGAGCGGTTGGACATCGTAATTTTTTTTTTGTGAAACTCAATAGAATCAATGATTTTCACAAAATTTTAAAAGTTTTGATATAGTATATTAACCAAATAATTGTTTTAAGAACTATTTGGTTAATACTATTTTTGACTTATCAAATTAAAAATGGCAAAGCAATCGGTGAAAGCAAATCGTTAAAGGCCGAGAAAACAAAAAACAAGTAGTTCTAAAGAACTAGAACTTTTTCATATGGCAAGCAATCGTTAGAGGCTGCTCTGTTTCTACAGAGGAGCCCTTTTTTTGTTTAGGCGTTGCAAAGCAATAGGATTTATATGTCATTAACAAATATTTAACTATTTATTTTTAATATTTTTCTTCAGTTTCAATAAACTAAAATCATCTTGACCAACTTCTTTAACAATATTATTTACTAAATGCCCAAGATTTTCAATCTCCATTTCAACAATGTCTCCTTCTTTTAACCATTGAACCTGATAATCAGGATTGTTTAGCTTACCTGTTCCATTTAATTCTAAAAAGCAACCAGTACCACAAGTTCCACTACCTATTACATCACCAGGATGAATATTTACACCATAGCTACAACGCTCTAAAATTTCTGCAAATGTCCAATCCATATCACTTACACTTCCTTCACTTACTTGCACCCCATTTACTTTACAAGTCATTTTTAGGTTCCAAGATTTACCAGTATGACTTTCTTTACAAGCAACTTCATAAGGTTCAAGTTCATCAAGAGTAACTAACATTGGACCAATAACTGTTGAAAAATCTTTGCCTTTTGCTGGTCCAAGATTCAAAAGCATTTCTTCCATTTGCAAGGTTCTTGCACTCATATCATTCATAATCATCAAACCACCAATATAATTATCTGCATCGGCAGCTTTTATATTTCTTCCAGATTTACAAACAACAATTGCAGCTTCTAATTCAAAATCTAATTTATCAAAATGATCTGGCATACATTTAATTTCTCCAGGTCCTTGAATACTATTATGATTGGTGAAATAAAATATTGGATATTGATCAAACTCAGGAATCATAGGCACTCCACGATTTCTACGAGCAGCTGCAACGTGCTGACGAAAAGCATATCCATCTCTACAACTTGTAGGAAAAAGAATGGGTGCTAACACTTTTGCACTAGCAAATTCAACTGTTGAATTGTTTGATAATTTACCTTCTTTAATAGCATCGTTAACTTGCTGTGCAATAGGAAAAAAATCATCCCAATAATGCAAAAACATTGACATAGAACTCGGCAGTTCTGGATGCATTGCATCAGCATTATATAAATTGCCGTTGTATAAAAAAGCTAATTGATCGTTTCCTTCTTTTGTTAGATATGTAACTAATTTCATATTATTTATCTTGAGATTGCAAATGTATGTGGTGATAAATAATACTTTAAAAAATGTGGTAATACTAACCCAACTCCAAATAAATTGGACAATGGTCGCTGTGTTTTACATCAGGATAAATTGTTGCTGCTTTAATTTGCTTTTCCAAATCCTTTGAAACACAGATATAGTCGATTCTCCAGCCTTTGTTTTGCAAACGCACAGTTGGAAAACGTTGACTCCACCAACTGTATTGATGTGCCAATTCAGGATTACAATGTCTAAATGTATCTATAAAACCACTTGCCAAAAATGTATCCATCCAAGCTCTTTCTTCAGGTAAAAATCCAGATGATTTTTTGTTTCCTTTGGGATCGTGAATATCAATTTCTTTATGGGCAATATTATAATCGCCACAAATAATTATTTTCTTTCTTGTCTTTTTTAACTCATTTATAAATCCAAAAAATTCTTCTAACCATTGGTATTTATAGGTTTGTCTTTCATCACCACTAGTGCCAGATGGAAAATAGCAATTGAATAAAGTAATGTCGCCAAAGTCAAGCCTGATAACCCTTCCCTCAAAATCACTCATTTCAAATCCATTGCCAACAACAACATTATCGGGTTTCATTTTTGTTAAAATACAAACGCCACTATATCCTTTTTTTTGTGCAGAAAACCAATAAGAGTTATAGCCTAAACTTTCAATTTCAGTCATATCAGCATCGTGCTGTTGTGCTTTTGTTTCTTGAATACAAATAATATCGGCAGGATTTGTTTTTAACCAATCAACCAATCCTTTTTTTATAGCAGCACGAATGCCATTTGTGTTGTAAGATATAATACGCATTGAGTGTTTTTTTAGAGATAAAAGTAAATGTTTTGAAAATATCAGTTTAAATTTTTACTTGCTTCCACCAACCTTTTTTAAAGATAATAATGCTTGTGATAGTTACTAAAGTTTCTGTTACAACAATGGCAGTAAACACGCCAATTGCACCCCAATTTAGTTTTATTGTAACCAACCAAGCGATAGGAATTTGAAAAATCCAAAACCAAAAAAAGTTAATGATAGTAGGCGTTTTGCTATCTTCTGCACCATTAAAAGCATTCATCATTGTCATTCCAACACCATAAAAAATGTAGCCCAAACTAATTACTCTTAGTGCTAAAGTTCCAATTTTTATAACACCTTCTTCTTTACTAATAAATCCAATTAAATATTCTGCTCCTACAAAAAAGAATATAGAAACAAAGCCCATAAAAATGGCATTATACTTTGCAACTTTCCATACACTTTCTTCTGCCCTTGCAAATTCTTTTGCTCCTAAATTTTGACCAACTAAAGTTGCTGCTGCATTGCTTAAGCCAAATGCAGGCAAAATAAAAAAAACAATAAATCGAATAGCAATTGTATATCCTGCAACAGCTTCACTGCTAATAGTTGCCAGAATTCTTGTCATTGCAATCCAACTAGCACTTGCTATAATAAATTGCATCACAATTGTAATGGCTTGATTGCTTAAACTTTTTAGAATAGGTAAGTTTGGTTTAAAATAATTGCCCAAAATGGTGAGCATTCCTTTTGCATTATAAAAATTCCATAGCTGATATGTTACACCAATTGCACGTCCTGTTGTTGTGGCAATTGCAGCACCTGTTAATCCCCAAAAATGTATGCAAATTGGGCAAAGGATAATGTTGCAAATATTTGCCAATCCAAGGCTACGCATTGCAATAGCTGCATTGCCTGCACCTCTAAAAATGCCATTCATTAAATGAATCATCATTATTACAATATTACCAATAAGTAAAATATGTATGAATGTAGAACCTGCTGCAATTTCATTTGGTTTAGCTCCCATTAAACGCAATAAATCAGAACCAAAAAATATTCCTATTAAAGAGATGATTAAAGAAATTCCAAGAGCTAACAATATAGCTTGAGCTGCTGAACGTGATGCTTGTTCTGTATCTTTTTCGCCTATACGTCTTGCTACCATTGCTGTTGCTGCAATACCTACACCAAATGCAATGGAATAAACAATAGTTAAACAACTTTCTGTTAAGCCAACAATTGTTGTGGCAGATGTTCCTAATTTGCTTACAAAAAATATATCAACAATAGCGAAAATACTTTCCATACTCATTTCCAAAATCATTGGAATTGCTAGTAGAAACACTGCTTTTTTAATGCTTCCTTTTGTAAAATCTCTTTGCTCGCTGCTAAAGCTTTCTTTAATCAAATGAATGATTGTTTTTATGGTCATTTTGGTTATTTGAACATTATAATTTTTATGAACAAAGATGCAATTACAATGCGTTTATACTATTTTTTAGAAAGTATCGTTTATTACAATACGCCAAACAATTTATTTATGAATAACGATTGTATCATATTACTTTCAAATGGCAATTACTTAATTTTTGATACTATACAACAAAAATATAAGTTAATTGTTTTGAAGAAGTAATTGTAAGCCTAAACAAAAAAGCCATTTCATTTTGAAATGGCTTTTTTGTAAATAATTGAAAAGTTAATTAGTTGGAAAATCAGCACCAACAGATGTTTCTGCCCAAGTATCAAAATCATTTTTGAGAACATCAAGTTTTATTCTTCCATTCTTTAATGCAGCAGCACCAAGTAATAAACGTAATGGTGGATTTTCAGATTCAACAGCTTTTACAATGGCTTTTGCAGCACGTGCAGGATCACCTGGTTGTTGTCCACTGTAACCTCTAATTGTATCTTTATTTTGATGTGCTGATGGAGCATAATCATCAATTGAAACTTTAGCATTATTAGCAGAACGACCAGCCCAATCTGTTCTAAATCCACTAGGACAAATTACAGTTACTTTAATGCCAAGATGTGCAACCTCTTTTGATAAAGATTCTGATAAACCATCAACAGCAAACTTAGTTGCATTGTAATATCCAATGCCAGGAAATCCAACCAATCCTCCAATTGATGCAATGTTTACAATATGTCCACTTCTTTGTTTACGCATTGTTGGCAAAACTGCATTAATCATATTTCCTAATCCAAAAACATTAATCTCAAACATTTTTCTCACTTCATCATCATCGCTTTCTTCTATAGCACCAAAATATCCAATACCTGCATTGTTTACAAGCACATCAATTTGACCAAATTTTTGTAATGCAGATTCAACAGATAAAGCAATCTCTGCTTTATTAGTAACATCTAATTTTACAGCAATAGCATTGTTGGGATATTGAACAACAATATCTTCAACATCTGATACTTTGCGAGCAGTAATTACTGCATTGTAACCCGATGCCAAAACCTCATTTGCTAAAGCCCTTCCAAAACCAGTGGAACAGCCTGTTATAAACCATACTTTATTCATATTTTTCTTTTTTGTGTTATGCGAAGTTGTAGATTATTTTGATACACAAAAAATGCAAGCGTTGCCAGTAAAAAAAACTTTATGCAACTCGTAAGCTAAACAGAAAGTTTTCTATAGATAAATGCCATCATTACAACAAAAGGAACCAAACTAATATTAAACTGTTGTGGCAGAAAGAACCAACTTGCTAGTAAAACTAATGTTACAATAAAAGCAAAACGAAAATATGTTTTTCTGTAATTAGCTTCTTTATTGGCAATAAATGCAGCAATAAAATTTGTTGGCAATGCCCATAAAAGGTTGTAATTATAAGAGCAAGATTTGTGATCTGTACCAAACCACATAAATAGTAATAACACACCAACAATGCCACTAAAAAAAACAAAAAACAAGGAGCTATAATGATATGCTTTTTGAACAAATTTATTTTTTGAAAAAGATGCTATAAGCATTAATAAAAAAAATGAACCAAACACCAGTAAAGGTTGAGAATTATTTTTCGAAATATTATTTACACCAAATGCCTTGTAAACTTTTTTATCTTCAATTAATTTGTGTTTTACGTTGCTACTATCAAATGCAAACATTAAATAATCGGGTAAAAAATTGCTTTGCTCAACAGTAACAGGTTTGTCTATTTTGCTGCCTAATAAAATGTCAATTCCAAGTTTGCTCCAGCACATTCCACTACTATCTAAATACAGATAAAGCATATTTCTAAATGTAGTTCCTTGTGGCACCAATTTCTCTTGCGAAAAAGAACTTCTTCCTTTAATAATATCTCTAGCTCTTGTGGTACAATTGTCAAATAAAAAATCATACTTGTAATATTTATTATTGCCACAAATATTGATGAGCAATGCTTGTAAAATAGATTTTTTCTCTTGAGGGGATAGTGCCAAAACTTGCTCTGTTACTGTTCTTCGCTCATTTTGATATGTTAAAAAAAAGTCGTTGGCAGATTCGACAGATAAATAGTAATTTAGTTTGCCACGAACAAATTTTGCAAGAAAATTAGGATCGTCAAAATCAAATGTTCCATAATTATAAAACACATCAGAACCATTTGTTGAATCAAATACTCTGATGGCAGTGTGACCAAAAATTGAATATAATTCGTTTCCTGGAGCACAGGTAACTAGGCTTATTTGCAAACGAGATGTTGTATCAGACTGAGCAAAACTCATCTTAAAAACAACAACAAGTACTAATAAAATAATCTTTCTCATTATTATGATTTTTTGTTTGGTGTGCCTGTTAACAAAATTAGTGGTGTGATAGTTCTGCCAATAAATCCATTGCCAATTACAGTAATAATTTTGTTTAATATGGCTTGTAAAAAAAACTTCAACCCTTTGCCATCAGCAGCATAAAATCCTGATGATATATTTAGTTCAAAATTGAATTGAGAATACAATTGTTTGTACTCTTTTAACTGCACCATTCTTTCTGTGAAATTACCAGTTATTGGATCGCAAGTATTGTATTTATTATGTTGAGCAGGATTGATAATTCGATCAAGCAAATACTGATTTACATAAGCATTTATATCATCACTTCTTAAACCTCTTGTTACTGTTGCTAAAGATAGAATTGCTTGTTGTTCAAGTTGGGGAAATGAGTTTGTGATAATTTTCTTTCTAATTTCTAAATAAGGCATTCCTGCAAAATCGTCTTTACTGGTTGCTTCTAACACATTGCTTCTAATATATTCGTCTTGATACATTAGTTTGTACAATGATTTGCGTTTAAAATAGTTTTCAAAAACAGATGCAGTTGTAAAAGCTGTTATCATTTTTGGATTTAATGAATGGATGTTGGAGAAGAAAGTGTTTAAATTATAAATATGTTCTATCACATCAGTTCCTGCAACAATGTCTAAATTCAATGAATTGCATTTTGCAAAAAGTGTTTCTTCATTACATACGAACCAATCATCAACAATAATGTTCATAGCATTTGCTAAAAGGCTTGCAGCATCTACAAAATTCTTATTAAAATCGCAGCCATATACTTTCTTTAAACCACAATGTTTAGCATAAATGGCAAACAATCCATTGCCACAACCAAAGTCTAAAAAAGAGATTTGATGAATTGGTTTTGTTGTTTGCTTCAGAGCATTTTCTAAAACCCAGGAATAAATTTTAAGGTAATAATCTTGCTGGTCAAGTACTTTTTGTAAATAATTTTTTACAAGTACGTCGTTAGATATAGCATCAATATCTATAGCATTTAGTTTGCTTTTAAAAGAAATAATTTGTGAGGCAAATTTTTGCATTACTGTGTGTATGAACTATTCCACCTCAACTTGTTTATCAACTAAAGCACCTTCTTGTGCTTCTATTAAAAATGTTCTTTCGTTTACTAAATAGCCATTTCCTTTTTCACAAAAATGAACTTTAATATTCTCTACACTTATAGGGTTGCCATCTGGTATATCAGCAATATTGCTATGTCTAATATCATGGCCATCAATAATCATTACTAAGCCACTGCCAATTGCTTCCATTTTATTTCCTTCAGTAATTAGCATTCCAGTATCTTCTCCAAGTCCAATACCAATACAGCCAGGATTTGCAGCAACAGCTTGTGCCAAACGCCCAAATCTTCCACGTTTTTCAAAATGACTATCAATAATTACATTATCCATAAAGCCAAGTCCAGTGGTAATTTTTACTTCGCCTTTTAAATGAGCTTTAGTTGCGTTACCTTCATAAATCATTGTATTGCTCATTGCCATTGCACCAGCACTTGTGCCAGCCACAATAAAATGTTCATCATTAAAATATCTTCTCTTAACTATTTGCAAGAACTCTGTTCCACCAAAAACAGCTGTTAATCTTAATTGATTTCCACCACTGAACATTACACAATCACAAGCTTTAATTCGTTCAATATAGATTGGGTTATTTGCATCTTCTCTATTTCTTATATGCATCACATCAATATTGGTACAACCAATTTTAGAGAAAGCATCTAAATAATTTTCTCCCACTTCATAAGGAATCATTGAAGCAGTAGTAACTATTTCTATCTTGGAATCAATACTACCTGTTTCTTTAGCAATACGACGTAGGATTCCCAATTCAAAAAAATTAAGATTGTTGCGTGTTATTTCTCCTTTTTCTAAATCTGTGCCTTTATCTTCTGCACCACCAATAGATATTAGCTTTCCGGCTGGTATCATCATAATTATAGCTTCAAATAACAAATGTAAGGGTTGAACTTTTAGAATTGTTGTCTGATAAAATAAAATATAACATAAAAATGTTGCTAACAATTAGCTCACCATATAGTTTTAAATTACTTCAAATATTGAACTAGGTTTTTCTGCTTGATACCACAGCCTTATCTTCGCAGCAATTCCCCATAAATATATGATCCCCTCAGTAAAAATATTCGCAGGAACTGGCTCTCAACAATTGGCAGAAAAAATTGCCAAAAGCTTTGGCTCTAAACTTGGAAAAGTTAATATCCAAAAATTCAGCGATGGAGAAATTCAACCTGTTTTTCTTGAAAGTATTCGTGGTGATTATGTTTTTTTAATTCAAAGCACACACGCCCCAGCCGAAAATTTAATGGAACTTTTGTTAATGATTGATGCTGCAAAACGTGCCAGTGCTCAAAAAATTGTTGCAGTGTTGCCATATTATGGCTATGCTCGTCAAGATAGAAAAGATAAACCACGTGTTGCTATTGGCAGTAAATTAATGGCAACTTTACTTGAAGCTGCAGGAGCAAATCGTGTGATTACAATGGATTTACACGCTCCACAAATTCAAGCTTTTTTCGAAATTCCTGTTGACCATCTTGATAGTTCTGCTATTTTCATTCCTTATATAGAAAGCTTAAAATTAACCAATTTATGTTTTGCTGCACCAGATGTTGGCAGCACAAATCGTGTTCGTGAACTAGCAAGTTATTTTAATGCCCCAATGGTTATTTGTGATAAACATCGTAAACGTGCCAATGAAATTGCAAGTATGGTGGTTATTGGTGATGTTGCAGGAAAAGATGTTGTTTTGATTGATGATATTTGTGATACAGGAGGAACTTTAGCCAAAAGTGCGGGACTATTAATTGAAAAAGGTGCTGTGAGTGTTAGAGCATTTTGTACACACCCAGTTTTGAGTGGAAAAGCTTATGAAAATATTGAGAATAGTGTATTACAAGAACTGATTGTCTGCGATACCATTCCTTTAAGAAGTGAGACAAAGAAAATTAAAGTAATATCTGTAGCCGATTTATTTGCAATTGCAATTAGAAATGCTGCTGAAAATAAAAGTATCACTAGTTTATTTGTACATAGTCAAATAAAAAGATAATTGAGATATAGCATAAATAAAAAAGGCATTCCGTTTTAAGAATGCCTTTTTTATTTAATTACTGCTTAAGAAAGTTTCAATAGCTAATTCCCATTTTTCATTCTCGCTCTTGCATAAACTTTGATGCCCACTATTTTTATATTCAACAAAAGTTTTTTTACTAGAACTTAAATGTTGAAATATGGCTGTTGTTTCTTCTTCAGAAACTCTTCTGTCATTTGTTCCCCATTGCAATAGTGTTGGACATTTTACTTTTCTAGCATAATCTATTGGATTAAACTGAAAGGCCCAAAAGCCTTGTTCTGTACCACCCCAAAATGTGAGTAAATTGGCAAAAGGCTCTTGAGGCAAGTGCATAATTTTTAGCCTGCCTTTTACAGCTTGATGCAAAGTACCAAAAGGCATTTCAAGAATTATTTTTTGTGGATATACATCATTGTCCTTAATAGTTTTTAAAATAGTGGCAGCACCCATAGAAATACCCCACAAAATAATATTTTTTTCTCCTTTATGTACTATGTAATCATAAGCAGCTTTAACATCTTTCGACTCATTAAAACCCACTGTGCAAGTATTGCCTTGGCTATTGCCATGAGCTCTAAAATCAACCAACAATACATTATATTTCAAATTATTAAAAGAAGTAGCTTCTCTTATAACATCATTTTTCTTTCCTCCATGACCGTGAAAAAGAATGACAGTTCCTTTAGGTGAAATAGCATTGTACTTTGCAGAATCATTATCAACATACCAAGCTTCAAGTTTCAAGCTATCGTCGGTTTTAAATATAACAGTTTCGTGATGCAACGAAAAGGTATCAACACTTGTAACCTTTGGGAATTTTACACCCAAAAATATAGCACTAAGTTTATCGCCAAAACCCATTTGTTCTGGCTTGGGCATTGCTTCTTCCGTGCTATAAAAATGAGTTAGTTTATATGCATGAAAAGCACAAATAATATTTAGTAATACAAATAGTACTAATATTATTTTCAACAGTCTTTTGCTATATCTTTTCAATTTGTCCATAAAACAAAGCTATCAAAAAACCAATTCAACCAATCCTCAAATCTTCAAACATCAAATCTACATTTACCTTACGTTTGCGTTTCATTAAAACAGACGTATGAAAAAAATATTTATTTCTCTCTCTTTTGCTTTGTTGGCACTAAAATCTTTTGCCGATGAAGGTATGTGGTTGCCTATGTTATTAGGTCAGCAGGTATATAATGATATGGTAAAACGTGGCTTGAAACTTAAAGCAGACCAGCTTTATAGCATTAATCACTCTTCTATTAAAGACGCTATTATCATTTTTGGTGGAGGTTGCACAGGCGAAATTGTAAGTAAAGAAGGTTTAATTTTTACCAACCACCATTGTGGATATGATGCTATTGCAAAAGCAAGTACAGTTGACCATAATTATTTGCAAGATGGTTTTTGGGCTGCCGATAAAAGCAAGGAAATTCAAACAGCTTTAACCGTTCAATTCTTAGATAAAATTGAAGATGTTACCGATAGAATTATGAAGGGCTTGGGCGATTTATCAGGCAAAGAAAGAAACGACAAATATGCACAAATTGTTGGCGATATTGTAAAAGAAACTGCTGGAAGCGATGAATTTAAACGTGCTGCTGTTGCAAGTATGTTTAAAGGAAATCAGTATTTTTTGTATGTATATAATATTTATAAAGACATCCGTTTTGTTGGTACACCTCCCGAAAGCATTGGTAAATATGGTGGCGATACTGACAACTGGGAATGGCCCCGTCATACAGGTGATTTTTCTTGTTTCAGAGTTTACACAGGCAAAGATGGAAAACCCGCAAAGTATGATGCAGCCAACGTTCCAATGAATGCGAAATATCATTTTCCTGTAAGTATTAAGCCATTAAAAGATGGTGATTATAGTATGATTTATGGTTACCCTGGTGGCACAAACCGTTATGAAATTAGTGATGGCGTTAAATTAAGTACAGACATCACAAGTCCTGTTTTGGTGAAACTTCGTGATATGCGTTTGAAATTAATGCACGCCGAAATGATTAAAGATCCTGCTGTTAAATTGCAATTAGCAAGTTCTTATGCAGGCATTGCAAACTATTGGAAATTCTTTGATGGCGAAAGTAAACAACTATTAAAATATGATGTTTTTGGCAGCAAGAAAAAATATGAAGAAGAGTTTACAACCTGGGCAAAAGGAAAAGCGGAATACGAAAATATTACTGCAGATTACACTAAGAATTATGAAATGTGGAGACCATATTCTAAACACCGTCAATATATTAATGAAGGTATTAATGGCTCGCCATTATTAGCTTTCGCTGGTTCTTGGATTGGTTTAGAAAATACTTTAAATAAAAAAGATGTTAAGCAAGAAGATATTGATAAAGCTGTAAAAGCTGCTGAAGCTGCAAGAAAAAATTTCTTGAACGATGAAAATAAAAAAAGTGATCAACAAATTGTTGCTAACGTTTTATCAATGTTTATGAGCGATGTAGATGCTGATCAACATCCTAAAGGATTTTATACTGACTTATTTAAAGCAAGTAGCATTGATGAAAATCCATTTAAAAAATATGCTGCTTGGGTGTTTGAAAACACAATGGCTTTTGATGATGCAAAATGGAAAGCATTTACTGCAAAACCAACAGTAGAGGCACTTAACGCTGATCCTGCATTTAAAACTGCTGCTGCATTTGTAAAAAATTACAACACAAATTATGCTCCTAAATTTATGGCGTTTACATTAAAGAATAACGATTTAGGAAGAGCTTACTTAAAAGGAATTATGGAAATGAATCCTGAAAAAGCTAAGACAATGTATCCTGATGCAAACTTTACAATGCGTGTTAGTTATGGCAATGTAAAAAGCTATGCACCAAAAGATGCTGTGAAGTATGATATTGTTTGCACAATGAAAGGTGCTATTGATAAATATGTGCCTGGCGATTATGAATTTGATTTGCCTAAGAAATATGTAGAGTTATATAAAGCTCGTGATTTTGGTAGATATGAAGATCCCATTTATAAAGATGTTGTGATAAGTTTTATTACAACCAATGATATTACAGGTGGAAATTCTGGAAGCCCTGTTATTAATGGCAAAGGCGAATTAATTGGACTTGCTTTTGATGGCAACTACGAAGCGTTAAGCCACAAACTAGCTTTCGATAAAGACCTAAACAGAACAATTTGTGTTGATGTTCGTTATGTGTTATGGTGCATTGAAAAACTTGGTGGTGCAAAACATATTGTGGACGAGTTGGATATTATTAGTAAATAGTTTTAAGATTTAAACATTTAGTAAAAAACCTCCGAAGAATAATTTTCGGAGGGTTTTTGTTTTTAGAAATAATAAACGCAATCATATTTTTCCTTATTACTTTAATCTAGTTGCCATCTTTAGTTTCAATAAATGCAATACCAATCTTTAAACATCGTTATAATTTTGAATATCAACAATCAAAAATGACAAACAACCAAACCGCTGCTTTTAAACCAACATTAGGATTATTTGATGCAACAATGATAGTTGCAGGAAGTATGATTGGTTCTGGAATTTTTATTGTAAGTGCCGATATCACCAGAAATGTGGGTAGTGCTGGATGGCTAATTTTAGTGTGGGTGTTAACTGGTTTTATGACGTTGGTTGCAGCACTTAGCTATGGCGAATTAAGTGGAATGTTTCCTAAAGCAGGTGGTCAATATGTTTATTTAAAAGAAGCATACAACCCACTAATTGGTTTTTTATATGGCTGGAGTTTTTTTACTGTTATACAAACAGCAACCATTGCTGCAGTTGGTGTTGCTTTCAGTAAGTTTCTTGCATACTTAGTTCCCGAGCTTGGTAATAATTATTTCCTTTTTAACATTGGTAGTTTAAAAATATATTCTGGTCAATTGGTTGCAATTGCTATCATCTCTTTGCTAACTTTTGTGAATACTAAGGGTGTTAAAGAAGCAAAATGGATTCAACGGCTTTTTACTTCTGCTAAACTTTTAGCACTTTTTGGTTTAATTATTTGTGGATTTTTCTTAGTTAAAGAAAGTTTTTGGAACGCTAATATGCAAACAGGTTTTAAGGCAATGCAAAACTTTGGAGAAAAAGATGCCGCTGGAATATTACATACAAAAGATTGGTTAGGAATTGGAGGTAGTGCTTTAGCAGGTGCCATTGCTGCTGCTATGGTTGGCAGTATTTTTAGTAGTGATGCTTGGAATAATGTAACTTTTATTGCAGGAGAAATGAAAAATGCCAAACGAAATTTAGGTTTAAGTTTACTGCTAGGAACGTTGATTGTAACTGTAATTTATGTTGCAGCAAACTTGATGTATTTAAACGTGATGCCTTTGCAAGAACTTGCTTTCCCCACAGATGATAGAGTAGCTGTTGCAGCTGCCAATAAAATATTCCCTGCTTTTGGCACCACATTAATTGCAGTTTGTATAATGATTTCAACCTTTGGCTGCAACAATGGATTAATACTTGCTGGTGCAAGGGTTTATTATACAATGGCAAAAGATGGTCTGTTTTTTAAACAAGTAGGTCAGTTAAACAAATTCGCAGTGCCACAAGTTGCATTATGGATTCAATGTATTGCAGCAAGTCTTTGGTGTTTAAGTGGGAAATATGGTGACTTATTAGATATGATTTCTTTTGTGGTAGTAATGTTTTATATGCTAACAATTGCAGGAATTTTTGTTTTAAGAAAAAAACAGCCCAATGCAGATAGACCTTACAAAGCATTTGGTTATCCAATTCTTCCTATCATTTATATAATAATGGGATTGGCTTTTTGTATTTTATTAGTTATTTACAAGCCCAATTATACTTGGCCTGGTTTAATTATTACCCTAGCTGGGGTTCCCGTTTATTACTTAATTGTAGGTGGTAAAAAAGAAAGTGTTTAGTATTTATTTTTTAGGCGTATCATTTTTTTCTCAAGTAAATGCCAACTAATAATAGCTAGTGGCAGCACAATTAACATGGTGTAGAAGAATAGTGCAAAAGGATTGCTAACACATTTGGTTGCAATTAAAATTTGTTGTGTTGGAAACGAAAAAATATAAATACCATAAGTAAAATCTCCATACTTGCCAACCTTATTGGTTATGCCTTTTATTTGAGAAATGGCTATAATAAAAATAGGAATAGCTATAACCTTTAAAAAATCGAAGCCTGAAAAACTAGCAACCAATAAAACAGCACTACAAATTAGCAAGACAGATATTGATTTTGAGAATGCTACTTTTAAAAAATATAATAAACTCGCATTAAGAAAAATGATTGAATAAAAACTACCACTTGTATTGAAACCAGATAAAAAACTCCCCTGCAAACTAATAGTACTTATATAATAAACAATGTTTAATAAAACAATTATGGATATAAAAAAAGATTTTGCAGCTCTACGAAATAAAAAAATCAAAGCAATAAATAGATAAAGTCTTTCTTCTATAACTAACGTCCATAAAGAGCCATTCACTCCATTTTCGGCAATATTGTTTGAAAATACTTGAGGTAACGTAAATCTGATTCCAAAAACTGGAAGAATAGTTTTTAGGTATGCCCAAGTATCTTTATTAATAAAATAGTTTGTTGCAGAAAGAGATGTAAATAAAACTCCAACTATAAAAATTGCTATCAAACACCATACAATCAATAAAGGTTGAATGCGTAAAAAACGTTTCCAAATATAATTTTTAAAGCTAACAGATGTACAAGCACTTTTTGCAATTAAATATCCGCTGCAACTGAAAAAAATACATAAACCAATAAAAGAAAATTGAATAGTTTGATGAGAAACTTGATTCAACGGTTCTTTTTCTGATAATTTTAATAAACCGAACGAATGAGAAAGTGTAATAAAAATAGCAGCCAATAGCCTTAAGATATTGTAATTATTTTGTTGTCGTTCATCGAAATTCATAATCATTATTCGTAAGTATTATGCTATTAATTGAAGCCTTAAAAATATTATTACAAAGTAATTCTATAAATTCATTAAATTGCATCTTCTTTTTAAACATAAAGAACCACACAGTTTATAGCAAACTTAAACCTACTAACTTCTTACGAAGAAAATAAAGCTACTTTTACTTAAATTTTTTAATGGATGAAAAAAATATTCTGGCTACTAGCATTTGTAATTTTATGCACTAAACTTGTTTCACAACCATTGAATAATGAATGGATTGATTTTAGCAAAACCTACTATAAATTTAAAGTAGGTTCAACAGGTTTGTATAGAATCAATCAAACAACTTTAGCAAATGCTGGGCTTGGAAGTGTGCAAGCAGAACAGTTTCAACTTTGGAGAAATGGTTTGCAAATTCCTTTGTTTACAAGTGTTGCAACAGGTACTTTATCAAACACAGATTTTATAGAGTTTTGGGGCGAAATGAATGATGGTAAATTAGATAAAGATTTATATAAAAATACAGCCAATCAATTATCAGATAAATTAAGTTTACTAACAGATACTGCTGCTTTCTTTTTAACAGTAAATACAAACACAGCAAATAATTTACGATATGGAAATGTAATAAATAGTGTTGCAGGAAATACTTTGCCAGCTGAGCCATATTTCAATCATACTTTAAGATTTAATTATAAAGAAAGAGCTAATCGTGGCTATGCATTATATGTGGGAGAAGATGTTTATTCATCAACTTACGATGTTGGAGAGTTTCTTTCTACAAACGATATTTCTTTGGCTTCTGGAGCTTATAAAATTCCACTTAAAAATTTATATATTGAAAACAGTGGGCCTGCTGCCACACTAAATGCTGGGCTTTTTGGCAATTCGTCTAAGTCAAGAAATATTAAAGTAAATATTAATAGTACCAACTTTATTGATAAGCTATTTAATGGTTTTGCAGCATCTATCAATACAGTAAACAATATTTCACTTTCAACTTTTAATGGAACAACAGATACTGTTGCTATTAGCATTGTTACAACTGATGCATTTGACAGGGTAGTTGCAAGTTTTGTAGAACTGCAATATCCAAGACAATTTAATTTCGATGGAAACAGTAATTTTAGCTTTCAAATTCCTGCTTCTGCAACTGGTAATTTTTTAAAGATTGCTAATTTTAATAATGGCACAATCGCCCCAGTTTTATACGATATTACTAATCTAAAATACTACATTGGCGATATATCACTTTCTGGGTTTGTACAATTTGCTTTGCCTTCAACAAATACAACAACAAGTTATATTTTGGTAAGCAGAAGTGCAAATAATATCAACAGTGTAGCAACATTGGCAATAAAGAATTTTACAAACTTTGGTGTTCACGCTAATCAAGGAGATTATCTTATCGTTACTCATAAAAATTTAACCTCTGGTGCTAATGCTGTTGAGCAATACAGACAATACAGAAGCAGCCCTATTGGTGGGAATTTTGTTGCCAAAGTTTATGATATTGATGAGCTTGTTGACCAATTTGCTTTTGGCATAAAAAAACACCCTTTAGCTGTTCGTAATTTTTTACGAATGACCAGCACAGCATTTACCAACAAGCCTAAATATGTTTTTTATATTGGCAAAGCTGTTACTTATGATGAGTATAGATTTTTAGAAAACACATCAACCATCGAAGCACAAAATCTTGTTCCAACTTTTGGTTGGCCAGCATCTGATGCAATGCTAACATCACCTGATAATAATGAACCTGCACCTATTTATCCTTTTGGTAGATTATCAGCAATAAGACAAGAAGAAGTTTTAGATTATTTAGATAAAGTAAAACAATATGAGCAACAAGCTGCAAACACAACACAAACTATTGCAAACAAAGCTTGGATGAAACAAGTGGTGCATGTTGCAGGTGCAGATGATCCAAGCCTTGCTAATTTATTAACTTACTATTTAGGTCAGTACGAAGCAACAATTGTTGATACTAGCTTTTGTGCAACAGTTACAACATTTAGTAAAAAAACAGGTAGTGCAACAAGTAATGCAACACAAACAGATATGGCAAAGCTTTTTGAAAATGGCATTGGTTTGCTAACATATTTTGGTCATTCAGCAGCATCTGGTTTGGCATTTAATTTAAATAATCCTGATGATTATAATAATGCAGGAAAATATCCTGTGTTTTTGGTAAACGGTTGCAGTGCTGGCAATTTCTTTGATTTTGATGTAAACAGATTTATAAGCATTAGTGCTATTGCAGAAAGGTTTGTTTTTGCAAAAAACAAGGGAAGTATTGCAATGATAGCAACCTCGCATTTTGGTTTAACTAGTTATCTTGATTTTTATTCAACAGGTTTTTATAAATCATTAAGCAATGCTGGTTATGGACAATCAATAGGGCAAAATATGGTTGGGGCTTTAGCACAATTGAAAGCATCGGCAGGCTTTAGTGATTATTTTGGTAGAACCCACGGAGAACAATTTATTCTTCACGGCGATCCGGCCATAAAAATATACACCCATCCAAAACCAGATTTTGTTGTAGAAGATCAGCAAGTTTCTGTAACGCCAAGTTTTATTTCTGTTGCAGATAATTCGTTCAACTTAAAAGCATATTTGTATAATATTGGAAAAGGAACAGGCGATTCTGTAAGAGTTGTTGTAAAACGTCAATTGCCAAATGGTACTATTAGCGAAATATTTAATAAAAATATTGTTTCAATTAAATATAGAGATTCTATCAATCTAACTATTCCAATTGATCCTTTAACAGATAAAGGAAATAATAGTATTACCATTTGTATTGATAGTGACAATAAGTATGATGAACTTAGTGAAACAAACAATTGTGTAACAAAATCGTTTGTAATTTTTGAAGATGAAATTAAGCCTGTTTATCCTTATAACTATGCTATTGTGAACAAAGCACAAATTAAGTTAGCTGCATCAACAGCAAATCCATTAAGTACTTTAAAGCAATATGTGATGGAGATGGATACCACAATTTTGTTTAATTCTTCATTTAAAATAACCAAGTTTGTTTCATCTGTTGGCGGCTTAATTGAATTTGATCCAGCCATTAGTTTCGTTGATAGCACTGTATATTATTGGAGGGTTGCTCCTGTGCCAACAACAGCAGTTTATCGTTGGAATAATAGCAGTTTTGTTTACTTGCAAAATGCTGTTAAAGGAGGCTATAATCAATCTCACTTTTATCAAAACAATGAAAGCAATTTATTTGATGTAAAACCAGATACAGCATCAAGAGCATTTATTTTTCCGCTCATTAATCAAACATTAACTATTAGAAATCAAGTTTGGTTTTTGGGTCGTGATGCCGATAATGAATATTCAATTTCTATTAATGATGCACTTAATCCAAAAACACTTGGAATTTGTTGGAGAGGGCAAAACGTAACTTATACAATATTTAACCCTTCAACCCTAAATCCAATATATAATATTCCTACAAATGCACCTTCAGGACAGTTTGGTAGTTTGGGTTATCCTGGCACTGTTCCTGGTAGAGAATATGATTTTGCATTTACCACTACCTCTGTTGCTGGCAGAAAAAGTGCAATGGATTTTATGGATAATAATATTCCTAATGGAAGTTATGTTGTAGTTCGTTCAATTATCTTAGATGATGCAGCTTGGCCAACACCAACTTATGCAAATGATTGGATGCAAGATGAAAGCATTTATGGAGCAGGAAATAGCTTGTATCACAAATTAAAAAATGCTGGTTTTGCAGATATCGATTCTTTTAATAAAAAAAGAGCATTTGCATTTGTATATCAAAAAAACAATAACACATTTACACCCGTTTGGAAATTTTCAGCTAATGATTTAGACAACCTTTTATTAAAAGTAAATGTTGAAACAAAACCAAACGAGGGTTATGTTGTATCTCCCAAGTTTGGACCTGCACAAAAATGGTATAATATGCTTTGGGCTGGTAAAAGAAATGATTTAGAGGATGTGGTAAGCCTTAAAATCCTTGGTATTAAAGCAGATAATAATGTTGATACTTTAAGCACATTAACAGAAATTCAAACTAATAATGATATCAGCTCTATCAATGCTACTATTTATCCTTACTTAAAACTTTATATTCAAATTAAAGACACGATTAACCTTAGTGCTTATCAATTAAAATACTGGCGTTTATTGGCAGATCCTTTGCCAGAGGGAGCTTTGGCACCAAATCTTAAATTTAGTTTTAAAGATACCTTAGATGCTGGAGATGTTCAAAATATTGCTATTGCATTTAAAAATATTAGTGATATGGCTTATGGCGATAGCATTGCTGTTAAACTTCAAATAACCGATAATAGCAATATCACCCAAACTATTGCTGTACCAAAAATTAAGAAACTTCAACCAGGAGATTCTGTTACTATTTCAACATCAATTCCAACAGATAATTTAATAGGAAAAAATAGTTTTTATATTAATGTAAATCCAACAGATAATCCACAAGAACAAAGCCTGTATAACAATTTTGCTTATAGAAATTTCTTTGTTAAAGGCGATAATAAAAACCCGATACTTGATATTACTTTTGATGGAACACATATTTTAAATGGCGATATAGTTTCTAGCAAACCTAATATTCGTGTGACTTTGAAGGATGAGTCGAAGTATTTAGCTTTAAACGATACATCGCTTGTAACAGTGCAACTAAAAACGCCAAATGGTCTTTATCGCCAATATAAATATGGAACAGATACTTTAAGGTTTAATCCTGCAAATGTTGCAGCAGGAAATAACACTGCATCGGTAGAATTTAACCCAACTTTATTAGAAGATGGTAGTTATGAATTATATGTTAAGGCAAAAGATAAAAGCAATAATGCTGCTGGACCTCAACAATATCGTGTGTTGTTTACAGTTAATAACAAGCCAATGATTAGTAATGTGTTTAATTATCCTAATCCTTTCACTACATCAACTGCATTTGTATTTACTTTAACAGGAACACAAATACCACAAATGTTTAGAATACAAATTTTAACTGTTACCGGTAAAATTGTAAAGGAAATCAACAAAAACGAACTAGGTAATTTACATATTGGTAGAAATATTACTGATTATAAATGGGATGGAACAGATACCTATGGACAAAAACTTGGAAATGGAGTTTATTTATACAGAATCATTACATCGCTTGATGATAATGCATTAGATAAGTTTCAAACCACCGATTTATCTGGCTATAATGTTGATACAGATAAATACTTTAAAGCTGGTTATGGTAAAATGTATTTGATGCGATAAGTTTGCAATATGAAATCAGTAGGAATAGGAACTCGTGTTATTAATTTTCTTGTAGATACAATCGTTGTTTTTACTATAGCTTATATAGCAGCTAAAATTAACAAGTATTATGCTTTTCAACAAAGAATGATATATGTTCAATTTGGATATGTTTTTTTTGCCAGTTTGTTTGTTTACTATACTATTTGCGAAGTATTGTTTGCAAGAACTTTGGGGAAATTAGCAAGCTATAGCAAGGTTGTAAATAGTGAAGGAAAACGTCCAAACATATTGCAAGTGCTTATTCGTAGTGCAATAAGAGTAACTATTATTGATATGTTTTTCATTCCTTTTTTAGATAAAACACTTCACGATTATTGCAGCAAAACAAATGTTGTAGAAGCATAGCAGTGTACAAGGTATAAAGCAAATTTATACAATAAGCTCACTAATAAACCAACCAACTGATTTGTCTTTATCATTTTTTATAGCAAAACGAATCGCATTTAATAAGCAGAAATCATTCTCTCGTTTCATCATCAGGTTATCTGTTGTTGCTACTGCATTAAGCGTTATGGTGATGATTATTGCTTTGGCTTTTGCAACAGGCTTTCAGAATACTATCTCTAAAAAAGTATTTAGTTTTTGGGGGCATATTCGTGTGCAACATTTTGAGCTTGGCAAAGCTGCTGTTGCAGAGGAAACGCCTATTTCAAAAAATGATACAGTAGAAAATATTCTTCGTTCAAACAAAAACATTGTTCACATAAATACTTTTGCTACCAAGAGTGCTGTGCTTGATAAAAACAAAGAGATAGAAGGTGTTTTAATAAAAGGAATTGATGCAAATTACGATAGCACTCAAATGAAACCTTTCATTAGCCAAGGCAAATGGCTCAACTTTAATGATAGTTTATACAGCAAAGAAATTATTCTATCCAGCACTATTGCAAAACATATTAATGCCAATATAAATGATACTATAAAAGCTGTATTTATTAATGCGGCAAATGGTGCATCTACTTATCGCAAACTTCGCGTTTCCGCTATTTACAAAACAGGAATGGAAGAAAATGATAAGCTTTTTGTAATTGCAGATATCAGGTTAATACAACGCCTGAACAATTGGGAATCTAATCAAATTGGAGGATACGAAGTTTTTGTTAATGACTATCATAAAATGACTGCCATTAACGATAGTATTAACCTGCCTATTGTGTGGCAATCAAAAACCATTAAAGAGGTTTATCCATCAGTGTTTGATTGGCTTGCTGTACAAGATACTAATAGAGATATTGTGTTCATAATAATGTCTATTGTTGCCATTATCAACCTTATAACTTGTTTGCTTATTTTGGTGTTAGAGCGTATTAAAATGATTGGCATATTAAAAGCACTAGGCACAAACAACGCCACCATACAACAAATATTTCTTTATTATGCAGGTATAATATCTTTTGTTGGTGTTGGGCTTGGAACCTTTGTAGGTGTTGGTCTTTGCATATTACAACAACAGACACATCTATTCAAAATGAACGAAGAAAACTACTATGTTGCTTATGCACCTGTAGAACTTATTTGGTGGCAGGTTGGTATTATTTGTATTGTTACTTTCATCATTTGTTTTGCTGCACTTATTCTCCCAACGTTATTGATAAAAAAAGTAGAACCTGTTAAAGCAATTGCTTTTCAATAAATATATTTTCTACCAAGTTAAATCCATTTCATTATCCCATTTAGCTTTTACAAGTAATTTGGTTTTAACAGGCATCACTTTTTCTGGTTGGCGTTTCTGTTTATAATTTCCGGCATCCCAAATGCCGTTGTTGTTTTCATCTATCAAAACACGCAACTCATATTCGCCAGGTTTAAATAAATCTTGCTTAATTTCTCTTGAAACAATGGCAAAAGAGTTTTGTATTTTACCATCTTTCAACACTTGCAACACTGCATTTTTTGCTGGTTGACTGCATCTTATTTTTATCTTACCATAATCATTCTCTCCAAACGAAAAGAATTTAATGGTATCATTTTTAGTCAATGTAACGCCTGTAGAATCTGCAATAGAATCTTTGTTTAGTAATAAATAATACTTGGTTTCTAAACTAACTTTTGTTTTAATAGTAAGATGTGTAGCTGTGCTATCAAAACTCATTACAGTTTCTTTTACAGGCTGATAATTGCTATCTAAAAACTGAATGGCATTCTTGCTTTTGAAAACTACTTTTCTGTTAAACAATATTTGTAAAGAACTATCTAAAACATCGTATCTGTTATTAACAAGGCTTGTAGAATAACGCAGTTTTTTATCTCCTTTTTCTTTTCCTTCAGCCGATTGTGGTGCTGCTACATTTGTTGCAGGTTCTGCTTCTCTGTAGGCATACAGAGTATAATTTGCAATTGAATCTACAGTGTTGATAGGTTCATTTAAAAAAGCAAAAAGTTTTGTAGTATCATCATATTTTTTGCTGTAATCGTTTGGCAAAACAAAAATATTATATGTGGCTTTTGGCAAATTAGTAAAGCTAAATTTACCAGCACCATCAAGCTTTGCAAGGTATCTTGGTCTTAGCTTTACAACAGCACTATCGTTTAAATTAGCGTGCAAAACAACTGTTAGTGTGCTATCAACTTTGCCATCTTTTGCCAATATCACCTTTCCCTTAACATTGTAGTGGTCTATTGTTTTTCCTGTGCTAAAAATATATGTTTTATTCTTTGCAATATTGCCCTCATTTACATCTTTAATAGCATTGCCAAAGTTGATTGTATAAGTAGTGTTGGGTTCTAGCGAATCTTTTAAAGTAACAAATACATTACGCAATTTATAATCAACAACAGGTAAATTTATTGGCAAAGGATTCACCACTAAATTTTGCTGCATTTCTTTTGCTTCAACATATTCATCAAACGTGAGTGTGATTTTTTTTGAACTAAAGTTGATAGAAGAATCTTTAGGAAATGCCATTACTAAATTAGGTGGTAAAGAATCTCTTGGTCCACCGCTTGGTGGAATAATATTGGCACAGCTTGTAGCAAAATTTGCTATCACCACTATAACAATCAATCTACTAAAAAGTATAGATATAAATTTCATTGCTGCAAACTTATTTGTTTTAATCTTTTAATAATAATAGAGAATGTTAATTTGTTTTCAGCTTTCTGGAAGTTCCAAAACTTCCCGAAAGATTATCATACTAAAATTCATTAATATTGTTTCCAATTAAGATTCTAACAATCTAAAAATATAACGATGCCAAATACCATTTTCCCTTGCCTTTGGTTCGATGGACAAGCCAAAGCAGCAGCAGATTTATACTGTTCTATTTTCAATAATTCAAAAATAACCATAGATACACCCATGGTTGTTCAGTTTGAGATAGAGGGCAAAAAAATTATGGGGTTAAATGGTGGACCAATGTTCAAAATCAATCCATCAATTTCGTTATTTGTTACCTGCCAAACCAATGAAGAAATAGAAAACATTTGGAACAAACTAATTGATGGTGGCAATGCAATGATGGCTTTAGATAAATATCCCTGGAGTGAAAAATATGGTTGGGTAGTTGATAAATTTGGAATGACTTGGCAATTAATGTTGGGCAATATGCCTGCTGAATCACAAAAAATTACAACAAGTTTTCTTTTTGTTGGAGAACAATATGGCAAAGCCGAGCAAGCAATAAAACACTATACAACTATTTTTCCAAATTCTAAAATACATAGTTTGCAACAGTATCAGGCTGGTGATGGGCAGCCAGAAGGCACTTTAAAGTTTGGAAACTTTAGTTTAAACAATGAATTGTTTGCAGCAATGGATGGTTTTGGTGCTCACGAATTTAAATTTAATGAGGGCGTTTCTTTAGTGGTTGAATGCGACACACAAGATGAAATTGATAACTACTGGAATAGCCTTTTGGCAGATGGAGGAAAAGAAAGTATGTGTGGCTGGTTGATTGATAAATTTGGTGTTAGCTGGCAAATTATACCAAAAATTATTGGCAAGTTAATGTCCGATCCAGAAAAAGGTTCAAGGGTAATGCAAGCCATTATGAAAATGAAAAAGCTGGACATTGAAACAATGGTAAATGCTTAATATTAGATTTATTAATTGTAATTTGATAATCGAAATTCAACACTATTTTCTTTAGTTCCTCTAATGTTACCACGACAGTTTGATGCTTTGCAAGAACATTCAAACCCTTGTGCTGTATCATTAATTAGCAAAGCATAGTCTAGTGTTAATTCTTCGCCTTGCAAAATGTCTCGGTCTGCAATAACATTTAATCCAAAGTATTTTGTATTAGCGTTGCAGCTATGATTTTGTGGAGCCCATTCGCTGGCATCTTCATCCCAAAGAATAAAAACATTTTTACTGATAGGATAAGCATATCTAGCAAAATCTTCCTTCTGTTGCTTGTCCCAATTTGCATCAACATATTGTTTAGTTACGATGCGTTGGGCTTTTTCTTCTCCCTTAAAAATCACTTCACTTTGCAAAATATTTTTTGTTGCATAAATGCCGTAACCTGCAATAGCATTGCCTTTTACCTGATAACATTTTTGTTTACGTTGAAGTCTTGCTATACCTTCTTCAATAATATGTTTTAAAAAACCTGCTTGACTAATAGCATCATATTTTAAAATATAATCTGCACTTCCTTCGTATCCATCTTTATAAAAAACGCTACAAGTAAAATTAATTTCAAGAAAAAATAGTTTGCCATTTTCATTCATCCTAAAATCTAAACGTGCATAACCAACACCATTAAATGCAGTAAAAATATTTTGTGAAGCATTGCATAGTTTATCTTTTAAAGCAATATCTGTAACAGCAATATTGGCATCTAAATGTAATTCACTTGTCTTCAAACTATAGGTTTTATAGCTTTTATCTTTAGGAAAAATATATTCAACTGGTGTAAATGCTTGACAAGTTTTGCCATCGGTATTTGCAGCAACAAGCACCGTAAATTCTCTTCCTGCAATATATTCTTCTATCAATAGTTCATCATACTCGTCAATAATTTTGGAAATCTGCTCTTGTAGTTCTTGTTCGCTATTCACCAAAGAATTTTCATCAATACCTAAGCTATCACCAGCTTTGGCAGGTTTTATAAAAAGTGGAAATACTAATTTAACATCATCAACCTCATCTAATGAATTTATTTTTTGGTATGATGGTGTTGCAACTCCAGCACAATATGCAACATATTTCATTAGCTCTTTTGGAGGGTCGTAAAGTTTTAAATTTGGACCAGTGTAAGGTAGATTCAAAAGTTCTAAAGTGTAGATAACATCAATACTTGGAACTGTCCAATCTAAATAACCTTCACAAAGGTTCACAAAAATATCGTAGCCATTTTTGCCGGCATCTTTAAGTTGTTTATAAGTTGAAAGTTTATTTAAAAAGATAGTGTCAACTTCATTATCTGGTAATAAAGAAGAAACATCACGAGCTGGGTCGTAGTTTTTATAATCTACATTTGAAGTGGAATAATCGGGAAGAAGAACTGCTATTTTCATTACTTGTTTTGGCTGCTGTGTTTAATTCGCACTATAGAAACTATGTTTTTTGAAAAAGCATAAACAAGAATGTAATGTTTGCCAACTATTGTTTTTCTATATTTAGAATGCTTTGAATTTTTATATCCTTTATTGGGATTTTTCTCTAATAACTTTTCTTTTTCTTTTAATTCCTTTTCAAAATTTTGTAATACTGCTAATCCCCAATTTTTAATAAGACAATCATAGATCAACTCAAGTTGCTGAATGGCTTTATTGGAATAGACTACTTGGTTTTCCATTGTTCCATCATTTTATGCACTTGATCTTGTGTGTAATAATTTCCAAGTTGCACTTGTCTATCTGCCTCTATTATTTCATCTTGTTCTTCTTTTGAAAGTTCATCCCACCAATCTTTTTCATTACCACTTAATCTTTCTTTTATTTCATATAAAACAGCTTCTTCCTCACACTTATCAATTAGTTTATGTAATTCTTCTTTAATTGAATAATTCATTACAAAATATTTTACACCAAATTTATAATTTTTATTTCAAACTATTTTTAATTATCTCTTTCACCAAACTTGTAAAACTTACACCACTATATTTTAAAATTGCACCAATTGATGTATAATCTTCATCTTCACTTAAACCACATTGTGCATTGGCTTCTAGTACAAACAGTTCATTGGTTTTGCTATTCATTCTAATGTCAACTCTTGTATATCCTTTGCCTTTACAAGCAATGTAAGCATTCAAACTTAGCTGTTTTATAGATTCTATTAAATCCGTTTTTGGCAATTGATATTCGTAAAAATTTTCTTCATTGGGCATTGCAGATTCTTCTTCATAAATTTCCCAAAGTCTATCAAAAGATAAAAATTTTTCTTCATCAGAAAGAGAAGAATGAAACACTCTTTCTACGGGAGTATAAATATGTAATGAATCACGGTCATCATAATTTCCAGTAATAAAAACCGTAAACTCTGGCCCTGTTATAAATGCTTCTGCAATGATTCCTCCTGCATCCAAATTCCAGCCACGATAACCTTCAAACATTTTATTTACTTGCTCTTTAAGTTCATTGATATGATGAACAACATTTGTTTTTCCAACACCCATACTTCCACCACTTACAGCTGGTTTTACAATTATTGGCGAGCCAATTTTTTTAAAAATATCATCATCAACATCATTAATAGATTCAATAAACAACCAAGAAGCATTGGGAACATAATGCTCATCAAAAGCTGTTTTCATATCAGCTTTTGATGTTGTTATATGATAAAAATATTCATCAGCTCCTGTGTATTTTAGCTGAAGTTTATCAAGATATTTTATAACAGAAATACCAGGTGCAGCATTTAACTCATCTCCATCGCATAAGTTAAATACTAGTGGCTGTTGACTCTTTGTTTTGCTTTCTTCTACAATTGAATTAATGATTCTTTGATAGTTTTCTAATGTTACAGGTTGCCATTGCCAAACAATGTTTAGCTCTTTAAAAACCTTTGTGTACTCTTCTATACTTTGGCTAAAATCGTAGTAATAGCTAATATTTTCATCGCTACTTTCTACAAATGGTGCAAGCACCCACACTTTTAAATTTGATGGAAAACTCATTAAATATGTTCAAGCATTTTATTGATAAAATCTGTTAGTTGATAATTTTTTAAAATATGGGCTGATATGTATTTTGCTCCTTGTATCGTTTGCAAACAATTATTATTACTACAATTGCATTGAAAGGCTTGTGCCATATCCCACTCTGTTGATGGATAAAAAAATGTTAGCTCTTCATCAATCATAATATCTTTTATTGCTACCAATTGAAATGTTGTTGTATTGAAAAACACATTAGGATTGCAACTATGATTTACATATTGTAAATAACTTGGCTCAAGTGTTATATGTGTGTGTGTATTAACTTGGACTGTTAAATAAGTGGGCTTTTCAAGTGTTGATGCTGCAGAAAAATGTGCAATTGATTCTCCTTTTTTAAATAGCTTATTACTCTGTAAAGATTTTTGCTGCGAAGTATTATCTATCAAAATCGTTGTAGATTTTTGTTCGCTAACAACTGTATATTGTTCTAATGTTTTCATATCGTTAGTTGAACAAAGAATGATGTGATAGTTTAATTAAAGAGACGTTAAATTTTATTGAGTGCTATTTTTTTCTTCCATTCAACAAACCCTGCAATAGCTAGTATTAAAAAAATAATGTATTGAAAACTTGTAAAAACAGCTCCTTTGTAAAAATACAAAGGAATGGAGGCAGTATTAGTAAGCATCCACCAAATCCAGTTTTCAATTTTCTTTCTTGTCATTTGCCACATACCTGTATATGCAGTAGCTGATGCAAATGAATCTCCTAAAGGCACTGTGCTTGTTGTATAATGCTTTAAAATTATAAATAGTACTACCCAGCAAATAATGAAAAAGGAAATACTTATAATCCAATCTTTTTTACTATTCCAACTAATTTCAATTGTTTTGTTGTTTGATTTTTTTGTCCAAACATACCAACCATAAATACTCATTATGGTGTAGTAAAAATTCAAACTTCCTTCTGCATATAATCCCCACCAACTAAAACAAAACCAAGTGTAAAATATAGTATTAATAATGCCTGTAGGATAAACCAATATATTTTCTTTTCTTGAAAACAACACACTTGCAATACCAAAAATCACAGCAACAAATTCAAGCAGTTTTGTTTCTTGAATTCCAGTAATTAGCTTATTAAAAAATTCAGCCCCGCTCATTCAAATTATTTGTTTCAAAAATACAAGGATAACACTTGAATTACATAAGATATTAAAAATGCTAGTATATTCGTTCTCTTAAAATTACATTATTATGATACGTACAGCTACAGCCGTTTGGAATGGCACAGGTAAAGAAGGAAACGGACATTTAACAACTCAAAGTACCGTTCTTAATCAAACTCAATATTCTTTTAATACTCGTTTTGCTGATGGTATTGGAACTAACCCTGAAGAATTAGTTGCAGCAGCCCACGCAGGATGTTTTACAATGAAATTAAGTTTTGTTTTAAATGCTGCTGGCTTTACTGCTGATAGTTTAGAAACAAAGTGTGAACTAGAGTTTAAAGATGGGGCTATTACAAAGTCTCACCTAATTGTAAGTGCCAAAATACCTGGAATTGATAACGAAAAATTTCAAGAAAGTGTAAAAGATGCTGAGACTAATTGCCCTATCAGCAAATTACTAAATACTGCTATTTCTTCTGAAGGCGTTTTATTATAAGGGTTTGATGAAATTGATTACATCTATAAAATTCAGATACTTATTTTTTCTTCTTGTGATATGCATAACAAAAGTGCAGTCACAAGAGGAAATAGTGTTGTTTACAAGAGGCTTTTTAGACTCTATCAATATTGATGATTTACTTAAATCATCTCAAAAAAAATCTTACTTCAAAATTCAAGCAAGTTACTTATCTAATTCTGTTTATGGTGGAAGAAAAGATTCTTTAGCATTACCATATTTTACACCTTCAATAGAATACAATCATAAATCTGGTTTTTATGCTGGTGCTTCATTTGGCTTATTACCTAATGCAAATTTTAAGAACGACTTTTTTAGCATTGATGCTGGTTTTAGTTTTGATACAAGTCATCGTTTCGGGGCAAGCTTTTTTGCCAATAAATTATTTTACAGTGATAGCAGTAAAAACGTTCAATCTAGTGTTGATTTATCAATTGGAACATCGTTAACATATAATGCTTCTCTAGTAAATTTTTCTACCGTAATTACAGCAATGTTTGGAAGCAAAACTGATATTGCAGTAAGTTTATCTGCCGACCATTCTTTTAACTTTGAGAGCGATACAAGTAATTATTCTTTTAGTATTACGCCAACTATCTCTACTTTTTTTGGAACAACAGGAAACTATCAAAGTACAAAATCAAAAAGACGTATCTATGGTTTTCCACCAGGAACTACGTTTGCCCAAATTTCGCCAAACAAGTTTCAAATGTTATCTTATGAGTTTTCACTGCCGATTTATTACGACAGAGAATCTTGGGGAGTATTTTTTATTCCAAACTACTCAATTGCTGTAAATCCTGTTATTACCTCAACTAAAATCACTTTACCAAATGGTGGGGTTTTCAATTCAAAACTTACTACTACCGAGCAAATTTCTAATACTTTTTTTGCAGAACTAGGCTTTTACTACAGATTTTAAATTAATAACATCATAATAAAAATAAAAAAGTCTCGCCTTTTAAGCGAGACCTTGCAGTTGGTTTTGGTTCTTTCTATTAAGATATGTAGGGATCTATCTCTTTGCATAAAGCTTGAAAAATTTCATCAACAGAACCTTCTCCTTTTATGCTTCTAACTTTTTCAAATTGTTTATAGTAATCTGCTACAACAGTTGTTTTTTTATGATACTCAACAATTCTTGCTCTTATTACCTCTTCATTATTATCATCGCTTCTGCCACTTGTTAAACCACGATTTAATAATCTTTTCACTAATTCCTCTTCTCCTACTTCTAAAGATAAAACAACAGCAATTTCGGTATTCTTAAGCTCTAATAAACCATCCAAAGCTTCGCTCTGAGCTTCTGTTCTTGGAAAACCATCAAATAAAAATCCATTAGCGTTTGGGTTAGCATCTAGTGCACTACTAATCATTCCAATAACAACTTCATCAGGCACAAGATGTCCCTTGTCCATAATAGCTTTTGCCTCTATGCCTAAAGGTGTTTGAGCTGCAATTTCACTTCTTAATATATCTCCAGTGCTCAAATGCTTTAAACCATATTGGGTAATCAACCTTTCGCTTTGTGTGCCCTTTCCGCTTCCTGGAGGACCAAACAAAATAATATTCAACATTGCTTGCTTAGCTTGTGTGAATTACAAATATAAGGATCGTGTTGAAATGTTAAAATTTTGTTTAATTTTCAATTTGTTGAAAGATTTGCTAAATCATTCCGTAATACCAAAACTGTAACACACTTTAAAACGTAATTTTAAAAAATAAAGTAATGAAAAAGCTACTATTTATCTTGCCACTAGTACTTGCATTGTCAAGTTGCAATTCTCAAACAATAAAAACAGAAAAAATGGATACTACATCTAAACCTAACCCTGTTTACAACAGGAAGGATGACAAAAAAGTTGTTTTGCCCGAGGAAGAATGGAAAAAAATTCTTAGTCCAGAGGTATTTTATGTTGCCAGACAAAAAGGAACTGAGCGACCTTGGACAAGCAAATTTGAAAAGTCAAAAGAAATTGGCACTTATTATTGTGCAGTTTGTGGCAATGGATTGTTTAAAAGTGATACCAAGTTTGAAAGCGGTTGTGGTTGGCCAAGTTTTTATGAACCGTTAAATAAAGGAGCAATTATATACACACCAGATAATTCTCACGGAATGAAAAGAACTGAAGTGCAATGTGGCAAATGCAAATCGCATTTGGGTCACGTTTTTGACGATGGACCACCACCAACAGGATTAAGATTTTGTATTAATGGTGTGGTGCTAGATTTTGAAAAGGCACAAGCAGCAGAGAAAAAATATGATGAAAAGGCACCCAATCAATAATTAAAAACTCAAGAAAAATGATTTTGCGATGTCGCTACACAATATTGCGACATTGCAGAATGGTTATTGCTTACGCCGAAACAATTTCTATACGTGCCAGAATGGTTCCTAAACGTGCCAGAATCATTCTGTGATGTGTAGGAATCATTTCTACAAGGGAAAAACAGTTGCTGCAAGTGCCAAAACAGTTGCTAGGGCTGTAGGAATGATTTCTACACGTGCAAGAATTGTTTTAGGATATCGCTACACAATGTAGCGATATCCTAAAATCGTTTTTCCCAAAGGTGGAATTCATAAGTGTTCGAAACCTTGTTTTTGTTTACCAGTATATAGTTCCTACGGAACTCAACCCGCTATTTTACGTTAGGTTCTACCAATATTTTGCTCCTAAAGGAGCTTTAGATGGTGTCAAAGAATGCTGTAGGCATATAATATTTGTAGAAATTATTAAAAGTAAGTAACAAGTCTCATAGGGACGATATACAAAATAAGTTTCGAAAACTAATAGCGAAGAATACCAACTGCGAAACAAGAAAAGCGATTGCAACTCAAATTAGATTTTTGAAACACATTAGTAGATATGATTAGGACTTATTCCCATTTTTCCCTTTCATAAAACAATATCATTTATTAATCCACATTTCATATTCAGGAGTTCATTAGTCCACTACATTTGGTGACTAAAAATCATTTAAAATGAACCCGAATCATTATGTAGCAATTATGGCTGGTGGCATAGGAAGTCGCTTTTGGCCAATGAGTAGAGCTTCTTATCCAAAACAATTTCTTGATATTTTAAATAGCGGTAAAACCCTTATTCAATGGACTTTTGACCGTTATGCAGCCTTCATTCCCAAAGAAAATATTTTTGTTGTAACATCTGAAGAATATACAGATATTGTTGCAACTCAATTGCCATATATGCCTGTTGAAAATATTTTGGCAGAACCAAGCAAAAAAAATACAGCTCCTTGTGTTGCTTACATTGCTTTCAAATTACTTCAAAAAAACCCTAATGCTTCTCTAGTTGTTGCTCCAAGTGATCATATGATTTTGGATGGAGAAACTTTTAAAGCTATTACAACAAAGGCTTTAGCTTTTGTAGATACACACAATTCATTTATTACACTAGGTATCAAACCGAACCATCCAAACACTGGATATGGTTACATTCAATATGATACAGATGCTGTTGAAGAAAATATTTATAAAGTAAAAACCTTTACAGAAAAGCCAAATCTAGAAATTGCAAAATCGTTTTTAGCTAGTGGCGATTTTTTATGGAACGCAGGAATTTTTGTTTGGAAAGCACAAGATGTTGTGAATGAATTTGCTGCCCAACAAGCAGAAATGTTTGAGTTGTTTGATAATGAAAAAGCAAACTTTAACACACCTAAAGAAAAAGAAGCTATTGGAAGAATTTATCCTTTATGTACCAATATTTCTATTGACTTTGCCATAATGGAAAAAGCAAAAAGTGTTTGTGTAATTCCTTCTTCTTTTGGTTGGAGCGATTTAGGAACTTGGAATAGTGCTTACGATAATTTAGAGAAAGATTACCTAGGCAATGCTGTTGCAAGTGATAGCACCATTATCATTGATTCTACAAAATGTATGGTTTCAGCACAACCAGGCAAAGTTGTGGTTTTACAAGGCTTGGATGATTTTATTATCGTTGACACAAAAGATGCTTTATTGATATGTAAAAAAGATAAAGAGCAGGCAATTAAAGAATATGTTGCAGAAGTAAAACGCAGCAAAGGCGACAAATATTTATAACACAGATTTCATCAATGAAAAATGTACCACATTGGCAATTGCTACTATTACTATATTTTGTAATGGTAGCAATTCCTGTTTATGGAGTACACGTTTATATGAAAAAAAAGTTGCTTAATAGAAAATCGCTAAGTAACTTATTGGTCTATTTTGTAGTAGTGATTGGAATTGCTTTTTTGATGAATTTTATATGTATGAATATCTACTATAGATTCTTTTTTAAAGGCTAAGAGATTATTTATTCCTCTGTATCAAACCGATCTACACTTTGTATTCCCTTAAGACTTTTAAGACGTTCAACAAGTTCTTCTAATTCTTCTTTATCGTGAACGAATATTTTTATCATTCCTTCAAATAAGCCAGAATCACTTTCAATACTTAATCCTGCAATATTTATTCTCATATCACCACTAATAATGGTAGTTATTTTATTGATAACACCAACATCATCCATACCAATTATTTTCAATCCTGTTAAGAAAGAAATTTCTTTATTTTTTGCCCACTTGGTTCTAACAATTCTATGCCCATAATTTGACATTAATTGTGGAGCATTAGGGCAATTTACTCTATGAATCACCATTCCCTTCCCAATGGTAATAAATCCAAAAACATTATCTCCAGGAATTGGCTTACAACACTTGGCTAATTCATACTGAATTTGGTCGCTGCTTTCTCCAAAAATTATCAGCTCTGTATCTTTTTTAGTAAGAGGTTTTACTTGTGGGTCATAAGCCATTGGTTCAACTTTTTCAACCACAATTGGTTTGGGTTGCTCTAACCTGTTACCAATTACTTGAAAATCTTTTAACTCCTTTAAGTCGATATTTTTTACGGCAATTTTATATAACAAATCAAGATGTGATGAAAGCTTGTAAAATACTGCTACTTCATCAATATTACCTGGTGTAAAAGCTGCACCCATTCCCTCAATCTTTCTTTGCAAAATATATCTTCCATCTTCTGCAATCTTTCTTTTTTCCTCTTTTAAAGCATCTTTAATTTTTGTTTTAGCCTTAGCAGTAACAACATATTGAAGCCAGTCTTCATTTGGTTTTTGTTTGTTGCTGGTAATGATTTCTATTTGATCTCCACTACGCAGTTTATGACTTATAGGAACCAATTTATGATGCACTTTAGCACCAATACACTTGCTGCCAACAGCACTGTGAATTGAGAACGCAAAATCAAGTGCAGAGCTACCTTTTGGCAACATTTTTATTTCGCCTTTGGGCGTATAAACATAAATCTCTTCGGCTAAAAAAGACGTTTTAAAATCTTGTAAAAAATCAACACTATCAGTATCTTGATTATTGATAACTTCTCTTATTTGAGAGAACCATTGGTCAAATCTATCCTCACTTGAATTGGTGCTTCCTTCTTTGTATTTATAGTGAGCTGCCAACCCTTTTTCTGCAATCTCATTCATTCTTGCAGTTCTAATTTGCACTTCAACCCATTTACCTTGTGGCCCCATTACAGTTGTGTGCAAGGCTTCATATCCATTACTTTTTGGGTTGCTTAACCAATCTCTAAGTCTTTCTGGTCTTGGGTTATAGGCATTTGCAATAATGCTGTAAATTTTCCAGCAATCTGCTTTTTCATCTTCTGGTTTGCTGTTCAATAAAATTCTAATGGCAAACAAATCATAAACTTGCTCAAAAGTTACACCTTGCTTTTTTATTTTATTCCAAATAGAATGTATGCTTTTAGGTCGTCCATAAATTTCAAAAGGAACACCAGTAGCTTCTAGTTTTTCTTTAAGAGGTTTAATAAATTCATTAATATATTTTGTTCTAGAAGTTTTGGTTTCTGCTAGTTTTTTTGCGATGTCTTTATAGACATCTGGCTCAAGATATTTCATTGCAAGATCTTCCATCTCAGACTTAATCTTATACAAACCCATTCTATGAGCCAATGGTGCATACACCCAAATTGTTTCAGAGGCAATTTTAAGTTGCTTCTCTTTTTTCATTGAATCCAAGGTTCGCATATTATGCAACCTATCAGCTAGTTTTATCAATATTACTCTAGGATCATCTGTAAGTGTAAGTAATATTTTTTTGAAATTTTCAGCTTGTTGCGATGAATTGGCATCCATCACATTTGAAATCTTGGTTAAGCCATCAACAATTTTCGCAATCTCGGTTCCAAATTCTCTTTCTATATCTTCAAGTGAAATATCTGTATCTTCAACAGTATCGTGTAGTAACGCACAAATAGTACTTCTAATACCCAAGCCAATTTCTTCAACACATATTTGAGCTACTGCAAGAGGATGAAGAATATAAGGCTCTCCACTTTTTCTACGCATACTTTTATGAGCGTTAGCACTCATCTCAAAAGCCTGTCTAACTAGTATTTTATCGCCTTTTTTAAGCTTTATTCCAAGCTGTCGAAGCAGTGCTCTATAATGCCTAAGAATTAATTTTTTTTCTTCAGCATCATTTAAATTGTATTTAGGCTCTAGGGGTTCTGTTACTATTTGTTGATCGTTAGTCATCGAAAACGAATATAGTAAAAAACTAAATATTTGAATCAAGAAAAATCAGTTGTTGATTTGCTAAGATTTCCCTAAAGTTTGTTCTTAAGGCTCAATTTTATAAATGAGCATTTATATTTGTCGTTCTAAAAATTAAGAATGAAGAATTTAAACACAATATTGAATGTTGTTCTGGCAATTGCTGTTGCGGTACTTTTCTATTTTCACTTCTCTGGAAACAAACAAAATAAATCAATGGCTGCAAAATCAAGCTGTGCAAAAGGCTGTGTTATTGCTTATTTTGAGATGGATTCTATTCAAAATCACTTTGATTACTACAAACAAATCATTGAAGAGTTATCAAAAAAAGAACAAGATGTTAGAACTGTTTTAGCAACTAAAAAAAATGCTAATATTTCTAAATTAAAAGAGTATCAAGGCAGAGGCAGCAGTATGACGCAAGAACAAATGGCTGTGGCACAACAAGACCTTCAAAATCGTGATAGAGCCTACCAATTAGACGAACAAACCGAAGCTAATAAACTTCAAGACGAAACTAGAACGAAACTTTTAGAAGTTAAAAAGAAAATCGAAGACTTTTTAAAAGAGTATAACAAGGATAAAACTTATTCCTTCATCTTGTCAAACTCATCAGATTTAATTTACTATAAAGACTCTTCTTACAATATCACCAACGACATAGTAAAAGGTTTAAATAACCTATACAAGGTTAAAAAGAAATAGTGGTATTTATAGATATTTTATCAACGCTTGGCTGTTTAAGTTGGGCGTTTTTTGTTTTAAAAGACTACTCAAAAATTTTAGTGTCATTTTTCCCACAGTTTAATCCATCTTAACTTACTTTGCCGCCATAAATTAAAAGTACAATGAAAAAATTATTGCTTCCTTTATTCACAATTATTATTGCAATTCCTGCAATTTCTCAAACAAAAAAAACGCAAACAGCAAAAGCACAACCTCAAAAAACGACTACTGCTAAACCAACAACAACTCCAGTTCTTAAAACATTAAGAGATAGTACAAGCTATGCTTTAGGTGTAAATATTGCTCGTAATTTAAAAGCACAAAACTTAGATAAAATTGATGCAATGCTTTTATATAAAGGATTGAGCGATGTTTTATTAGGTAAAGCAGTTGGTTTAAATGATGCAGATGCAAGCCGTTGCGTAAATACTTATGTTCAATCAATGAATGGTAAAAAAGCTTCAGGAGCTAAAACTGCCGGACAAAAATTCTTAGCTGAAAATGCAAAAAAACCTGGCATTATTAGTATGCCTGGTGGATGGCAATATCAAGTTTTAAAAGCAAGCGATAGCAAAGAACACCCAACAGAAACAGACAAGGTTAAGGTTCATTATCATGGAACTTTAACTGATGGAACTGTATTTGATAGCTCTGTTGATAGAGGCGAACCAATTTCTTTTGGTTTAAATCAAGTAATCAAAGGTTGGACATTAGCAGTTACTCAAATGACTGTTGGTAGCAAGTGGAAAGTTTTTTTACCAAGCGAATTAGCTTATGGCGATAATGGTGCAGGCGAAAAAATTCCTGGTGGCTCTGCTTTAATTTTTGAAATTGAATTATTAGCAATAGAAAAATAGAAGATAAGATAGAAAAGTAGAGATAGAGGTTTAAACTAACTACTAATTACTAACTACTAATTACTAAAAAATGAAGTGTAGCGATATACAAATTCAGAATGAGAAAGAAACACGTGGAGGTTTTGGAGATGGTGTTTATGAAGCAGGAAAAGCAAACCCTAACGTGGTGGTTCTAACTGCAGATTTAGCAGGTTCTATGAAGATTGCAAACTTCATTAAAGACTTTCCAGAACGCTTTGTACAATGTGGCATTGCAGAAGCTAATATGATTGGTATTGCTGCTGGTATGACCATTGGTGGAAAAATTCCTTACACTACTACTTTTGCGAACTTTAGCACAAGTCGTGTGTACGATCAAATTCGCCAAAGCGTTGCATATAGCAATAAAAATGTAAAAATTTGTGCTTCTCACGCAGGCCTTACTTTAGGAGAAGATGGTGCAACACACCAGGTTTTAGAAGATATTGGAATGATGAAAATGTTGCCAGGAATGACAGTGATTGTTCCTTGCGATTACAATCAAACAAAAGCCGCAACAAAAGCAATTGCAGATTATCAAGGGCCAGTTTATTTAAGATTCGGTCGTCCAAAATGGGCAAATTTTACAGCCGAAGATGGTAGTGATTTTGTAATTGGCAAAGCACAAAAAATGAGCGAAGGAACAGATGTTAGCATTTTTGCTTGCGGCCATATGGTTTGGAAAGCTATTGAAGCGGGAAAGATTTTAGAAGAAAAAGGAATTAGTGTAGAGGTAATTAATATCCACACCATAAAACCTTTAGACGAAGCAGCAGTATTAGCATCTATTAGCAAAACAGGCTGTGCAGTAACTGTTGAAGAGCATAATATAATTGGTGGTTTGGGAGATAGCATTGCACAAGTAGCATCAAAGCACCTGCCAATACCAATTGAATATATTGGCACAAAAGATACTTTTGGTGAGAGTGGAAAGCCATTAGAACTATTAAAAAAATATGGTTTAGATACGCCGTTTATTGTTGATGCTGCCGAAAAAGTAATAGCAAGAAAGTAGATTTTAATTATCTATAAAGATCTAAAGTAAAACCCTCGAAGTATTTAATATTTCGAGGGTTTTGCTTTTTGCAAAGACGATAGCTAATAAAATAATTATCCAATCATTAAAGATGTCATAGTCAATGAACCCATCACAGCTTTATCATTAAATATTTTCACTTTTTCATTCTCTTCTTTTAAAGCAAGTGTATAAAGTAATGGTAAATAATGGTCAGGACTTGGAATTGCTAAATCAAATGCTTTGCCCTGAGAAGTATAAGCAATTAAATCTTTATGATTATTGTTCAATATAAACTGTTTCATTTTTTCATTAGCTTCAATAGCCCAATCATAGCCATAATTTTGGGTGCTGATTTTATCCCAAGCTATCATTCGCAGGTTATGAACAATATTGCCACTACCCATAATCAAAACACCTTTTGTTCTCAATAATGCTAATTCTTTAGCTAGTTCATAATGGTATTGTGCAGGTTTTCCATAATCTAAACTCATTTGAAAAACAGGCACATCAGCTTGGGGATACAAGTGTTTTACAACACTCCAACAGCCGTGGTCAAGTCCCCATTGTTGGTCAAGCCCAACTTCAGTTTTAGTAATAATTTGCTTGGTTTCAGCTGCAAAAGCAGGGCTGCCAGGTGCAGGATATTTTACAGCAAACAACTCTTGAGGAAAGCCACCAAAATCGTGAATCGTTTTTGGCTTTTCCATTGCAGTAACAAAAGTTCCTTTGGTTTCCCAGTGTGCCGATACACACAAAATAGCTGCTGGTTTTGATATAGTTTTACCAATAGCTTTCCAACCCTGCACAAACTCATTGTCTTCAATAGCATTCATTGGGCTACCGTGTCCTAAAAACAACACAGGCATTTTTGATGTTGCAGCTAATGTATTTGTTATATTGTGTAGTTCTTGTAATTTCATATTCTTACCAATAAATGGCAATAAAGCCATTGACTTAATAAATAATTTTCTGTCCATTTTAAAAGGATGTCTTACGAAGCTATTACTAAAGCCTGTTTATAATTTCAATAATTTCTTGACTCGGAAAATTTCCTCAATAAACTAATTAACAAATAAACCAATCAACCCGCCTGTCCTTATCTTGCACGCCTTATGCAGGATTATTTAATTGGACTAAACGAACCACAAAAAGAAGCCGTTACTCACATCAATGGCCCAATAATGATTATTGCTGGTGCTGGTTCTGGTAAAACAAAAGTATTAACTACTCGTATAGCCCATTTAATGGCAAAAGGCGTAGATTCTTTCAATATTTTAGCGTTGACTTTTACCAACAAAGCTGCTGCCGAAATGAAGGAGCGTATTGAAAGAATGTTGGGTAATAACGAAGCAAGAAACCTTTATATAGGCACATTTCACAGCGTATTTGCAAGAATTTTAAGAGCCGAAGCTGGGCGTTTGGGCTATCCTAGTAATTTTACCATATATGATACCGATGACAGCAGGAGTGTTATTAAGGCTGTAATTAATGAGTTGGAATTAGATGATAAACACTATAAACCAAACATTGTTGGCAATAGAATTTCATCTGCAAAAAATGCTTTAATAAGTGCCGATGAATATGGGCTAGACCAACATTTAATGCAGGAAGATGCTTTTGCTAAAAGACCAGCAATTGCCAAGATTTATAAGGCATACACCGATCGTTGCTTTAAAAGTGGAGCAATGGATTTTGATGATTTATTGTTGAAGATGTATGAATTGTTAAAGTATCATAATGAGGCTTTGGCGAAATACCAGCACAAGTTTAAATATGTATTGATAGATGAGTATCAAGATACAAATGCTGTGCAGTATCAAATTACAAAATTACTGGCAGCTGTGCACGAAAACATTTGTGTGGTGGGTGATGATGCTCAAAGTATCTATAGTTTTAGAGGTGCAACCATTGAAAATATTTTACAGTTTACTAAAGATTATGATGATGTAAAAGTGGTGAAGCTGGAACAGAATTACAGAAGCACATCCAACATATTAAAAGTTGCCAACGAAGTTATCAGCAACAATAAAGGTCAATTGCCAAAAGAGTTGTGGACAGATGCAGAAGATGGAGAAAAGATAAAGTTGGTGAGAACTATGACCGATAATGAAGAAGGAAAATTTGTTGCAGATACCATTCAAGAACAAAAACTTCGTAACCATTATCGCAACAACGAATTTGCTATTTTATATAGAACCAATGCACAAAGCCGTGCATTTGAAGAGTGTTTAAGAAGGCAAGGAATTAAGTATAGAATTTATGGCGGTTTAAGTTTCTATCAACGCAAGGAAATTAAAGATATGATTGCTTATTTGCGAGTGATTGTAAACACTCGTGATGAAGAAGCATTAAAGCGAGTCATCAATTATCCTGTGCGTGGCATTGGCAAAACAACAGTAGAAAAATGTTTGGTGATTGCCAACGATTTAAACATTACTTTTTTTAATGTAATTGAACGTGCAAAAGAATTTGGCTTTAAGGCTGGAACACTTGAATCTATTGAGAATTTTGTAATGATGATTCGTTATTTTCAAACCTTATTAACCGATAAGAATGCTTATGATGTAGCTGTTGTTGTAGGTAAAAATACCAACTTTGTTAAAGAATTATTTAACGATAAAACAACCGAAGGTTTAGCAAGATATGAGAACGTTCAGGAGTTGCTAAACTCGATTAAAGAATGGACAGAAAGCCCAAGCAATGAAGATGGGGAAGTGCTTGAAAAAACACTGGGTTCTTATTTGCAACAAATTACTTTGTTAACCGATGCAGATGATGATAAAGAAGATAATGATGTGGTAAAACTAATGACCATTCACGCAGCAAAAGGACTTGAGTTTGGTTGTGTGTTTGTGGTGGGGGTAGAAGAAACTTTATTCCCCAGTGCAATGAGCATTAATACTAGAGAAGAGTTAGAGGAAGAGCGTAGATTGTTTTATGTAGCAGTAACCCGTGCCAAACAAAGGCTATGGCTTACCTATGCAAATGCCCGATATAGATTTGGACAATTGCAACAAAACGAGCCCAGCCGTTTTATTGATGAAATGCCCGAAGCACAAATTGATAGAAGCTACAGTGGAGCAGGAATGAAAAGTAGTAGTGGGTTTGGCAATAACCAAGGCTCTGCTTTTGAAAGAATGCAGCGTGGCTTTGGCTATGCAAATAACGATGCAGCACAGGCTGCAAAAAAGTATGGAGAACCTCCTGTTAAAAAAGAGAAACCTACTTATATGGTGCCACCATCTCGCAATACAACAATTAATCATATTCCATCAAACGACTTTGTGGCAAGCGATACCAGCAGTTTGCAAGCTGGACAAAAAGTAGAGCATCAAAAGTTTGGGTTTGGATTAGTTGCCAGGGTAGAGGGATCGGCACATAACCCTATTGCTACTATTAACTTTGATATGAATGGAGAGAAAAAGATTATGCTTAACTATGCTAAGTTGAGAATTGTGGAATAATGGGTAATGATTCTGTTATCTTTTTAGAAAGTTAATAAGCTACGCTTAATTAACAGCTGCAATTGAATTGAACTAAGCGGTAGTAACTTACATAATTTCAATAGCAAAAAGCAATATTTCCATCTTTTAAAGGAAGTATATTTAACTTGTAAAGTATTTATTTTTGCCCTTCAAAAACATTGATAAAACCCTTCAAATTAAAAACAAAATGAAGCTACAAAGAATTCATTTGCTAATTGCAAACTGTATATTATGCTATGGTGCAATAGCACAAAACAACCAACCTGCAGTACCTGCAACACCTCCAGCAAGTAACTTTAACTACAAAACAATTAACCCACAGCTTAAGTATGCTTTTATTGTTAATAAGCCAACGACTCCCAACCCACAAGAAGGAGATCAAATATCGTTGATTATGCAATCGTTTTGTAATAATAGAATAGTTTATAGCACAGCTATAGCATTTAAAGGAAAACCTGGGGTTTATGGTGTGGCAAAGCCAGCTTTTAAAGGAGACTTGATTGAAGCTATTAATTTAATGACACCCGGTGATAGCATAGTTTGTTTGGTAGATGCAGATGCATTATTTAAAGGCTCTAAAAGCAAACTACCCGATTTTATTAAAGTTGGCGATAAAGTGCAATATTTCATCAAACTGGTTTCTATTAAATCGAAAGATCAAGTGCAGAAAGAACAACAGGCTGCTTTTATGAAACAAATGAAAGAGCAACAAGCCAAGCAAAAAGCAGCAGAGGCTAAGCTAATGATGAAAGATGATCTGGTACTTAAAACGTACTTTGCCAAAAATCATATCACGCCTACTAAAACTGCTTCGGGGTTATATTATACCATTAAAGAAGAAGGCAGTGGACAAAAAGTCAATGCTGGCGATAGCGTGTCTATGAATTATACAGGAACATTGCTAGATGGGACGAAATTCGACAGTAACACAGACACTGCATTTAAACACACACAACCTTTGCTGTTTGAGCTGGGAAAGGGTAAAGTGATTAAAGGATGGGATGAAGGCGTAGCACTTTTAAAAGCAGGTTCAAAAGCGGTATTTTATATTCCGTCTTCATTGGCTTATGGGGCACAAGCAAGACCCGGAAATGCTGCCAACCCAAAGGGTATTCCTGCAAATTCTATATTGTTGTTCGATGTGGAATTGCTAACCACCAAACATCCTGTAACACCGCCAGCAGTGGTTGCACCTGTATTGGATTCTAAAACTTTAAAGGTCGATTCTTTAAAAGTTGAAGCACCAAAAGCAGATTAGAAATAGTAATATAAGATAACAGATATTTATTATTAAAAAGCAGAGCATCTTTATTAAATGCTCTGCTTTTTTGTATATTATTTTTAGTAAGATGTCATTAAAATGACGGCAATTATTTTACTTATTGAGGGCGGTTAGTAAAATAAAAGAGGCGTTTCAAACGAAACGCCTCTTTTTATAAATATCTAAAAACAGATTATCCTAAAGCAACTCTTACAAAAGATTTAACTTTTAAATCTGCACTTACGCTTTTTAAATACTCAGCAACGGTTTTACCACCATCTTTAACAAATGGTTGAGCCATTAAAGTATTTTCTTTGAAGAAAGCATTTAATTTACCTTCTGCAATTTTAGCAATCATTTCTTCTGGTTTGCCTTCCATTTTAGGATCAGCTTTCATTGTATCAATAACAATCGCTCTTTCTCTTTCAATCGTTTCAGGAGCAATGCTATCAGCATCAACAGCCAAAGGATTCATTGCAGCAATTTGCATAGCTACATCTTTACCTGCTTCAACTGCATCACTTGTTAAAGCAACTAAAACACCCATTCTATATGAACCGTGAATATAAGATGCAACATAAGGAGCTTCCACTCTTTCGTATCTTGCAATACCAATTTTCTCTCCAATAGAAGCTAATTTATCGTTGATTAAATCGGCAACTTTAGCACCATTTACTGTTGCTTCGCTTAACTCTTCGGCAGTTTTGCAATCATTAGCAACTGCAGCATCTGCAATACCTTGAGCAAATGCAACGAAATCTGCATTTTTAGAAACGAAATCAGTTTCGCAGCTAATACAAACAACGTATCCAATTTTATTATCACTACTTGTAGCCGCAATAATAACACCTTCTTTTGCTTCTCTGTCGCTACGTTTAGCAGCAACTTTTTGTCCTTGTTTACGTAACCAGTCAATAGCAGCTTCAAAATCGCCACCAGTTTCTGTTAACGCTTTACGGCAATCCATCATACCAGCACCAGTGGTTTGACGTAATTTATTAATATCTTGTGCAGTAATTGTAACTGTAGTACTCATTTTTTTAGATTTGAATGATTTGAGAAATTTGAAGATTTTAAAGATTGAATCTTATATCATCAATGTTTATAAAAAACCACATAGAAACGTAGTATCACAGTTTTTCTATGTGCCTATGTACCTATGTGGTTTATGTTTATGTAAGAACTAAAGTGTGTTGTATGTGTAAATGTCAATAGTAATCTACTAACCATTCACTATTTACTACGCACCAAATAACTATCTTCCGCCTGGACCACCTGGACGACGTTGTGCAGGGCCTGGTACTCTACGTTTTGTAACACCAGCACCTTGTTGACCACCAGCAGGAGCATCATTGCCTCTGCCACGACCACGACCACCACGACCACCTTCAGCCTGAGCTTCTTGCTCTAAACGACGAGCGTGAGTTTCGTTATCGTTGTTAGAATCGTCTTGATCATTATCATCTTCTTTATTTGCCTGACGCTCAGCTAGACCTTCAGCAATTGCAGCAGTTAAATAGTTAACGATAATAGCAATAGATTTTGTAGCATCGTCATTTGCAGGAATAGCAAAGTCAACTTTATTTGGATCGCAGTTAGTATCTACCATACCAAATGTTGTGATACCTAATCTTTTTGATTCAGCTAAAGCAATATGCTCAACTCCAATATCCACCATAAAGATAGCAGCAGGAATACGACCCATTTGAGCAATACCACCTAATACTTTCTCCATTTTATCTTTGTCACGAGTAAGTGTTAAACGCTCTTTTTTAGTTAAGCTATCAGCACTTCCGTCAGCAAGCATTTTTTCAATGCTTTGCATTTTTTTAACACTCTTACGAACAGTATTAAAGTTTGTAAGCATACCACCTAACCAACGCTCAGTTGCATAGGGCATATTTACACGCTTCGCACAATCGCTTACGATTTCTTTAGCTTGTTTTTTAGTTGCAACAAACATTATTTTTTTACCGCTTTTTGCAATTTGTTTCATTGCAGCAGCACACTCTTGTAAACCATCAACAGTTTTGTTAAGGTCTATAATATGTATGCCTTTTTTCTCAGCAAAAATGTATGGTAACATTTTTGGATTCCACTTTTTCTTAAGGTGACCAAAGTGTACACCAGCCTCAAGAAGTTGTTGTTGTAGTGAAGTGTTATTTTCCATTTGAAAAATTTAAATGATTTGAAAATTTGATGATTAAGCTGCCAGTAAAACACATTGAACAAATTGACCAATGAATTTTGACCAGCAACTCGTTGATTAACGTTTTGAGAACTGGTAGCTTCTTCTTGCTTTTTTATGACCAAATTTCTTACGCTCAACACTACGTGGATCACGAGTTAAATGACCTGCTGCTTTTAAAGTTGGACGGAATTCTGGGTTTACTTCTAACAACACGCGAGCAATTGCAAGTTTAGCTGCTTCTGCCTGACCCTTTAAACCACCACCTTGTGCGTTAATAACAATATCGTATTTACCCACAACATCAGCAGCTTTTAAAGGAGCTTCTACTTGATTTTGTAAATAAAATAATGTGAAATATTGTTTATAATCTTTATCGTTAACCGTTATTTTACCTTCTCCCTTGCTAATGAAAACACGAGTGATGGCTTCTTTTCTACGACCAACGGCATTTTTTTGCTTCTCCATTAATATTAATTTGAATGATTTTTAAATGTTGATTAGAATTTTAGCTCTTTAGGTTGTTGAGCAGAATGTGGATGACTTGCACCTTGATATACAAATAATTTTTTGTACATAGCTCTACCTAAACGATTTTTAGGCAACATTCCTTTTACAGCTCTTTCAACTAAAACCTCTGGGCGACGACGTTGCAAATCTTTTGCAGCTTCTTCTTTTCTACCTCCTGGGTATCCACTAAAAGTGTCATAAACTTTGTCCTTCATTTTGTTACCAGTAAGAACAACTTTCTCACAATTGATAACAATAATAAAGTCTCCACAATCTACGTGTGGTGTGTAATAAGCCTTGTTTTTGCCTCGTAGGATTGCAGCAATTTTGCTACACATACGTCCTACGGTTTGATTAGCACCGTCAACAACATACCAGTTGTGTGTTACGGTAGCCGAGTTGGCGTGTTTGGTTGTAAAATGTAATTTACTCATCTGTTTGTATTTAGTATTAATATTTTGTTGTTAAACTGAGAACTAATACCTGTTAAGAAATTTAAAATGATAACGCTATCCCATTATCAAGTCCCTATTTTATTTTGGGAGTGCAAAAGTGTGGGGTGATTACTTTGTTTTCCAAACAAATAAGCAAGTATTTTGTAGTATACTTTTGTAATTGATTGATATACAGTAAAAATAATGTCTAATAAAATATTTCCTCTAACAAATTCGTTGTTTTGTTAGAAGTTTTTTGTTAAAATTTGGCATTATAATTGTCCTGAAACAATGCTAAAAGCTAATTTTGTTGCTTAATAAGATTGATTTTTATATCATAGCATCTTAAAATGTATATAATGTTTGTGTTAAAAAAATCAAGTTTTAGCTTTTTGTTTACATTTACCCACTAAAAAAATTGTTTAATGAAGCAGGCTTTTATTCTACTCTCTACATTATTTATTTCAACATTTGGTATTTCTCAAGCTACCAAAAAAGCTCCAGTAAAAGCATCAAGTAAAACTGTTGCTCCTAGTGTTGTTGCACCAAGCAAGGCAGCAGTTCCTACTAACGCAGTTGTTAAACCGACAGTAAGCACAGATGGTGGACATAATATTGCTATTACCCTTACGCCTGCTAAAAACCAAAAGGTTTACCTTGGTTGTTATTATGGAAAAGGCAAAGCAATTATGGACTCTTGTCAACTAGACGATAAATGCAATGGTCATTTTAAAGGAGATAAGAAACTTACTGGTGGTATTTATTTTATAGTTTCTCAGGCATATAGTATCCAGTTTGAGGTGTTGGTTGGTGATGTACAAAATTTTTCAATAACTGGCGATACCACACAAAAAGAAAAGTTTGTAGTTAAAGGCTCTCCTGATAATGATTTATTTACAAGTTACTCTGCCAGAAGCAGTGAAATTGGTAGTGAATTAACCAAAATAGCTGCTACACTTTCTGGTGCTAAAACAGCAAGCGATTCTTCTAAAATAAGAAAAGAACTTAAAGTTAAAAATGATGCTTTATTAAAAGTTAGAGATGATATAATTACCAATAATCCTAATACTTTAATGTCATCATTATTATCTGCAATGAGAAGACCCGAAGCTCCAGAGATTCCTGTTGACCCAGTAACAAAAAAAGCAGATTCATCTTACCCATACCACTTTGTAAAAGAACATTATTGGGATGATGTGGTTTTTGCCGATGAAAGATTATTACGCACTCCTTTCTTTGAACCAAAGGTTGATGATTATTATAAATATTATATTTCTCCCGAGGCTGATAGCATTATTCCTGAAGTTGATTTTATGTTGCTTTCTGCAAGAGAGTCTAAAGAAATGTATGCATACTTGTTAACCAAGTTTACTAACAAATACATTAGCCCAGAGTATATGGGTCAGGATAAAGTATTTGTGCATTTGTTTACTGATTATTATTTGCGTGGGGATACCAGTTTATTAGATGCTAAATCTAAAAAAACAATCATTGATCAAGGTTATAGCAAAATGCTAAACCAACTTGGAGCTGTGGCTGCACCACTTGATTTAACTGATACTTTGGGTAAAGTGGTTTCTCTATACAGTATTAAAGCTAAGTTTACTTTGTTTGCTTATTGGGATCCAACTTGTGGACATTGCAGACAAGAACTTCCTGTATTAGATTCTATTTACAGAGCTAAATGGCAAAACTTAGATGTGGCAGTTTATAGCACTATTTCTAAATATGATTTATTGCCAGAATTAAAACAATTTATTAAAGAGAAAAATCTTCCTTCAACGTGGCATTATACTTACGAAACTAAAGCTGCTAAAGAGGCTACAGAAAAAGCTGGTGTGCCAAACTTTCGTCAGGCTTATGACTTGAATAAAACACCTGTATTTTACTTGTTAGATGCTGAAAAAAGAATTATAGGCAAAAACCTAAGCATTCATCAAATTGATGATTTGATATCAAAAAAATTGAAACTAAATAAATAAACTGTTAACTATTTTATTGAACCAAATGAAGAAAATAATTTTTTCGATTGTCTTGTTTTCTGCTACTCAATCTTTTGCCCAAACACTGTTTAGTTATGGCAACAAAGCGGTTAGCAAATCAGAGTTTTTAGCTGCTTTTAACAAGAACCCTAACCCCAATGTAGAAAGAAGAAAAGCTTTGGATGAGTATAAAAATTTATACATCAATTTTAAATTAAAAGTGCAAAGTGCTTTTGATGAAAAATTGCAAGAAGGCAAATCTTTTAAAGCTGAAAGCGACAATTTTAAAAAGCAAATTGCAGATAATATTATTAATGAAGAAGCTAATGCTAAGTTGCTATTAAAAGAAGCTTTTGACAGAAGCCAAAAAGATATTGATGTATCGCAAATATTTGTAGCTAGCAATGGTGATACTGCTGCTGCAAGAATGGAAATATTTAAAGCTTATGCCGATTTAAAATCTGGCAAAAAGTTTGAGGATGTGCTAGAAAAATATTGTAATGATGAGAGTGTAAAAAAATCGAAAGGCAGCATTGGTTATGTTACTGTTTTTTCTTTACCATATCAAATTGAAAACATTGTTTATGCGTTAAAACCTCAGGGATTCTCTGCTCCATATAAAAGTGCTTATGGCTGGCATATTTTTAAAAGCGTTAGTGAAAGAGCAGCAGTAGGAAAAAGAAAAATGTCTCAAATCTTGCTTTCATATCCACCAGATGCAACGCCTGAAGAAAAAGCTAAAGTAGAAGCTAAAGCTGATGAGGTTTATAAAAGAGTTGTACGTGGAGAAAACTTTGGAATGCTAGCCCAAGAATATAGTAACGATTACTCAACTGCTAACAGCAAAGGAGATATGGGTGAAATAGGACTTGGTAAATTTAATAGAAGTTTTGAAGAGCAAATATTCTCTTTAAAAAACAATGGAGATATTTCTCCTTTAATAAAAACAGATTATGGTATTCATATTTTAAAATTAGTAGAAGCATTACCAATTATAAAAAATGCAGAAGATCCAATTTATCAAGCATCTTTAAAGATAAAACTTGATAATAGCGATAGATTGGCTATCGCTAAAAAGAACTTGATTTCTAAATGGAAAGGATTAATTGGATTTAGAAAAGCATTCTTTAATGAAACATCAGCTTGGGCTTTTATTGATAGTACCATTCAAGAAAAAAGCACAGATGATTTAATTGCGGTTGCTAACGATTCTACACTTGTATTTGCATTTAAAAAGCAAAATATTAAACTTTTTGATTTCATTGAATACGTTAAAAGTGTTAGATATTCTGGTAAAGAAAGTGGTAATAAAAGTTACCCAGAATTGTTAGATATGTTTGAAGAAGTTAGCTGTAGCGAATACTATAAAAATCATTTAGAAGATTATAGCAAAAGTTTGCAAGAGCAGTTAAAAGAGTTTGATGAAGCTAACCTGCTTTTTGCTGCAATGGATAAACACGTTTGGAGCAAAGCATCTGAAGATAGCATTGGCTTGAAAAGTTATTTTGAAGCTAATAAAACTAAATACAATTGGCAACCAGGTATTGCTGCAATATCGGTTAGTGCAAATAGCAAAACATTGGCGTTAGAATTATACGAAAAAATAAAAGCTAACCCACAAGATTGGAGAAAAATTGTTAGTGACGAAGGTGCAAAAGCAGCATCTGATAGTGGCAGATACGAAAATGAACAAATGCCTATAAAATCTAATGTTGATAAAAAGATTGGCTTTATTAGTTTGCCTGAAAAAAATAGCGGCGACGATTCGTACAGCTTTATTTATGTAACAGGTATTTTTGATAAAGTTGAACCAAGAAGTTTTGAAGATGCTCGTGGTTTAGTAATGAACGATTATCAACAACTTTTAGAGAAAGATTGGTTAGCAGATTTAAAAAGGAAATACGCAGTGAAGGTGAACGAAGCTGTTTGGAATACAGTACAATAAATTTGAAATGATTTTTTAAAAGCCACAGTGTTACGCTGTGGCTTTTTTTATTGCTATTTCCTCCGTTATTGATCTGGAAAAACGATTTTGCGATGTCGTTACACAATGTTGTGACGTCGCTACATTTTGAAGCGACATTGCAACATAATTCTAGCACATCTCTCAAGTATTCCTGCATGTGTAGGGGTCATTTTGTGATGTGTAGGAATTGTTTCTATAAGGGAAAAACAGTTTCTACACATCACAAAATAGTTTCCTGAGTTATAGGAATGGTTTCTGCATGTATAGGAGTTATAATATAACATCGCTACACAATGTAGCGACATTGTAAAACCGTTTTCCCCGTAGACAGAAAGCGGCAAGAACATCATTTTATTGTTAAAAGTCAAACAGTTAAGCCAAAAATAGGTTTCTGCTTAATTTAGTTTTATGAAGTGAAGGTCAGATGCGTCATAAGCACTTTCATGTATTATTAGTTCGTCATTCTTAATTTCGTCAATCACTAAAACATTCCAAAACGGAGCCACTTTTTCTGCAAAATTTAAGGTCCAGGTGGAATCAACACCACCACGAACTGCATGTGTAAGCGTCCAGTTAATAGTAGTGTCTGTAGTTTTTATCCCATCTTCCTGAATGATGATATGATTACTGTCAATTGTCCAATAAACATTGTCAACATACTGTATATGATTACTAAACCAACCACCAGTTAGATAAAACAACTTCCACCTTCCTCTAGTGTAAAGCTGTATAGTATCTAAAGGCTTATCATAGAGTGTGATATTTAATGGTATATGAGTATCTTTTTTGCATTGAGTAAAAAAGAAGACAGATAAACCCAAACTAACAATTATTAATATCTTATTCATATTTCATTATTTCTCTTTAGACCATTTTTCCTCTCCTTTGGTATCAGATAAAATTTGATAGGAAAGTGATAATGTGTCATTACAAATTCTAAAAGGCACATAATCGTAAATCTGATGATTTGTTTTGTCGTAAAGTATTATTACTGATATTGAATGATCGCTTGAAAAAGAAGTAATCTTATCAAAGCCAGTAATTTCGTATGTAAGATTTTTGTTTGTTGTATTACTTTGATAGATTATAGCATTAGTATTATCAATAAATATCAATGCTTTGGTATAGGATTCATTTACTGGTGTTTTATAAACATAGGTTTTAGTAATTCTATTAAAGTATTTTTCATAGCTCCAGTTCCATTTGCCAACAATCAATTTGCTGCAAATGGAAATATCATTTGTAGGAGTTTGGCAACTGATAAATACATCATCCTCTTTTTTGCAGGTTATAAAGAAACCTATAATTACTAGTAGTTTTTTCATTTATATTATACTACCGAAAGTATGCAAATTTTCCATTTTTCAGCGTTTAATTTTGGAGTATTATTTCAAGATAATTGACAATTTCAAATTAATACATTTGCAAAATGGTAATTGCTGTAAATACAAGATTTCTTACACAAAAAAAACTTGATAGTTATTCCAGTTTTGTGTTAGAAATTTTTAAACAGATTGCACAAGAACAACCACATCATCATTTTATTTTTATTTTCGACAGAAAGTTTCATACAGATTTTGGCTTTGCAAAAAATATTACCCCAATTATTATTAGCCCCAAGGTAAAAGATATTGTATCGTTTAAATATTGGTACGATGTAAAACTGCCTTTAGGTTTAATGAAACATAAACCAGATTTGCTGGTGCAACCAACAGGCTTTTGCAGTTTAACTACTTCTATCCCACAACTATTGATATTACAAGATTTGGCGTTTAAACACTACCCCAATCATATACCCAAAAATCATCTTGCTTACTATAAATATTTTACTCAAAAATTTATAGATAAGGCAAAACTTATTGTTACACTCTCTCAGTTTTCCAAACAAGATATTGAATCAACATATACGGTAGAACCCAATAAAATTAGTGTAGTATATAGTTCTGCAAAGTCTATTTTTAAGCCACTTGACTATAACGAAATTGAACAAGTGAAAGATGGCTATGCAGATGGCAGGTCTTACTTTTTATTTGTTGGAGGATTTCATCCTCGCAAAAATTTGATGAATGTTTTAAAAGCATTTTCATTGTTTAAAAAATGGCAACGTAGCAATATGAAACTATTAATTGCCGGTGCAGTTGCTGTGCAATATGATGATATACTTATAAAGCTTAAAACATATAAATACAGAGAAGATATTGTGTTGTTAGATCATATAGATGAAACGAAACTTGCACTAATTACTGCATCGGCGTATTGTGTTTTATATCCTTCTTTTTTTGAGGGATTATCTGTGCCAATTATCGAGGCTATGCAATGTGCTGTGCCAATTATAACAAGTAATAACAGCAGTATGCCTGAGATTGGTGGAGATGCTGCATTGTATGTAAATCCTGATGAAGCAGATGAATTAGCAGAGAAAATGCAATTAATTTATAAAGATGAAAACCTGCGAAGTAGCCTTATAGAAAAAGGATTAAAACAAGCTACAACATTTAATTGGAATATAGCAACAGCAAAGGTTTGGGATGCTATAGTAGCAACTAATAATGTTTAGTAAATTATATAAAAAGCCCTTGTTTATTGCTAAACAAAGGCCTTGCTGATTTCACTAAAAAATTAATAGACTTCTCTTTGCACATAATGTCCTTCAACCCAAACTCTTCCATTTTGTCCTTCTTCCCAATGAGCTTCAACCCACTCTCTCACGATTTGAGGTTGAGGATTTGGTGGAGGAACTGCAACTACTACACTTGGTCGTGGAGCAATTACAACATTAATGAAAGGTCGACGATTGTAGTTGTTACATCCAAAGCCAGTTTGTGCATAAATTATTGGTCGTGGAGGTGCATAGTAACCAACACCACAATGAGGTTGATGATGATAATGATTACCATAACCACGTTGGGCTTTTGCCCCAATAATTGCCATTGAAAACAGCAACAACATTAATGTCCTTTTCATCTTGTATAATTTAATTAGTGAATAAATACAATCGATAAAAAACAACAATTATACCAGCTGCTGTTAAAATTTTGTTATAGTTTTTAGCAACTGATTTTATCGATTCTTGTTTGGTGTCTTCCACCTTCAAAATTAGTTTGCATAAAAATATTAATCATATCAATTGCTAACTCCAATGTAACAAATCTTGCCGGAATGCAAATGATATTTGCATTATTGTGAAGCCTAACCAGTTTTGCAACCTCGCTGTTCCAACACAATCCAGCCCTAATGGTTTGATGTTTATTGGCAGTCATAGCAACACCATTTGCACTACCACAAAGTAAAATGCCAAAAGCTGCTTCGCCTTGTTCAACCATACTTGCAACAGGATGTGCAAAATCAGGATAATCAACAGATGCAAGAGAATTGGTACCAAAATCTTTTATAGATAAAGAACTATGTTCTAACCAATCAATAATTTGTTTTTTGTATTCAAATCCTGCGTGATCGCCACCAATAGCAATAGGCAGCAAGGTATTAAAAGTTGTTTGCATAAATTTAAAGGTAATAAAATTTTGATATGGCGAAAATAATTTACAATAATCAGACAAATGGCTGCAAATTTTTCGCTATCATTGTTTTTTGAACAGAATTTTAAACACACCTGAATTTTTAATATGAAAAGAATACCCCTTTTTGTAGCAGTATTTTTATTAACTATTAGTTGTAAAAATGATAAATCAAATACAACTAAAGAAGCCTCATTTACCATAAATGGGGAAGTTAAAAATCAACAATTTGGAGAAATTTATCTTCAAATTTTAAATAATGCTCAATCTAAAACAGATACATTAAAAATAAGAAATGGCAAGTTTGAATATGCTGGAAAATCTAGCTTTCCAGAGTTGGCTGTAATGGTTGTGGCTAATGTAGATAAACAAGTAGACAAAAAAAATGTAATGATATTTTTTTTAGAACCTAACAGTAAAATTGCCATCAATATTGATACTAGCAGTGTTGAAAAATATATTGTAACAGGGTCTAAATCTAACGACGAGTTTGTTTCTTTTAAGAAAAAATATATTCAACCAGTTGAAGAAAAAGAGAAAAAAACATTTGATAAAATTGATCCAATGACTATTAAAAATCCAGTAGTAATGGACAGTTTAATGAAGTTATCTCAAACCATTCAACAAGAAAAAAAAGATGCGATTCTATCTTACATCAACTCAAATAAAAATTCTTATGTTGGTGCTGCTTATGCATACTTATTTAGTATGCAAGAAGAAAATACCACGTTTGCCCAAGCTATTTATAGTGCATTATCTGATAGCCTCAAAAAGTCGTTCTATGCAGTTGAAATTAAAAACAAAATTGATGCTGTTAGCAAATCTGATGTAGGTGCTTTTGCTGCTGATTTTGCATCAATTGATAATGATGGGAAACCTTTTAAATTATCTAATTTTTATAAAGGAAAGAAACTAGTTTTAATTGATTTTTGGGCAAGTTGGTGTGGTCCTTGCAGAAAAGAAAATCCCAATGTAGTTAAGGCTTACAGTCAATATAAGTCTAAAGGATTTGAAGTGCTTGGAGTGAGTTTGGATGAAGAGAAAAAAGATTGGATAAATGCTATTGAGAAAGATAAACTAGTGTGGAAACAAGTATCTGATTTAAAAGGCTGGGAAAGCCAAACAGCAAGACTTTATAATGTAACAGCAATACCAACTAATTTTTTAATTGATGGCACAGGAAAAATTATTGCAACAAACCTACGTGGCGGTGATTTAGAGAAAAAGTTAGCTGAGCTGTTGAAATAAAACGCACTCAAATTTTTTTAGGGTTTCAACAAAACTATCTTTGCACCCAAACTAACTGTATGGCCAAACTTAGTAAATTAGCAGAAACACTTATTGGTAGCGAAATTGTAAAATTGGGAAATGCCATTAGTGAGCGTGTGAGAAATGGAGAACAAATTTATAATTACACCATAGGCGATTTTAATCCTGCAATATTTCCAATTCCAAGCGAATTGGAAAATCAAATTGTACAAGCATATAGAGAAAATCAAACCAATTATCCTCCAGGCGATGGTGTTTATGAATTAAGAGAAGCCGTGAGCTCTTTTATTAAAGATTGGGAAGGATTAGACTATAACGTTAATGAAATTCAAATAGCAGCTGGTGGCAGACCTTTAATTTATACTATTTTTAGAACATTAGTTGATGCTGGTGATAAGGTAATTTACGCCGCACCAAGTTGGAACAATAATCATTATACAAATTTAATTAACGCTGAACATTGTATTATTGATTGTGTTGCTGAAAATGATTTTATGCCAACACCAGCTGATATACAGCCTCATTTAAAAGGAGCTGTTTTGTTGTGTTTATGTACACCACAAAACCCAACAGGAACTACACTTGACAAAAATAGTTTAGAAGAAATTTGTGATTTGGTTTTAGCCGAAAATGCAAGTAGAGGTGATGGTGAAAAGAAACTATACATTATGTTTGATCAAATGTATTGGACGCTAACATTTGGTGATACAAAACATTATAATCCTGTTAGTCTACGTCCAGAAATGAAAAATTATACCATATTTGTTGATGGTATTTCTAAAGCTTTTTCAGCAACAGGTGTTCGTGTTGGTTGGTCAATGGGGCCTGCAGAAGTAATTAATAAAATGAAATCTTTGTTAAGTCATCTTGGAGCTTGGGCACCAATGGCAGAACAAAAAGCGTTGGCTAAATTTTTGGTTGATAAAGATAATATTGAAAACTATTTTATAGGTTTTAAAGCACAAATAGAACTTCGTTTAAACAAAATATATAATGGCATTATTACTTTAAAACAAAAGGGATTTAATGTTGATGCTATCGCTCCTCAGGCAGCTATTTATTTAACTATTAAGATTGATTTAGTTGGAAAGAAAACTGAAGATGGAAGCATTCTTGAGAAACAATCTGATGTTACTGATTATTTATTAAGTAAGGCTAAATTAGCAATTGTACCTTTCTCTGCTTTTGGTGGAGATGCTAATAGTCCTTGGTATAGAGTGAGTGTAGGTGTTGTGAAACTTGAGGATATTGAAACTGTTTTTGACTTGCTTGAAAATTCACTAAACAGATTATCTTAGTTTTTACTGCTAATGAATATAAAAGGCTTGTTGCTTTTGTTTTCTATGTAAAAAGCAACATCTTTTTTTGATGTATATGTTTTGTACTTATTCAAATCAAAAACTTCGTTTGCCAAACAAATACTTGTTAGACTTTCTGCTTGAAATAAAACAGTATTAAGCCCAATAATTGTTTGTTCAAGCTCATTCCTATCTAAACCATTTTTTTTAGTAATGACTAACAAATCTCTATTCAAATTTTTCATTTATAAAATCTTTTAAGGGTAGTTCTAAGTTGCTTTTCTAACTGGGCACATACAATGTTTGCTATAGTTTCCATTACCACAAGATGAAGCAAGAAAACTGATTAAAACAAGCAATGCAAGTACTTTAAATAAATGTCTACTTTTCATTATGGCACTAAACTATAAACTTTTTCTCTTATAAATTTGTTAAATCTTACTATTTGTGAAAAATTTTAACATTAGAACCATTTTAATTGCTCCACTTGACTGGGGTTTAGGTCATGCAACAAGGTGTATTCCTATAATCAAAGCACTAAAAAATGCTGGTTTCAATGTAATTATTGCCTGTAATGCCAAACAAAAAAGTTTGCTTATTACAGAGTGTAGCGATGTTAGATTTATTGATTTAGAAGGTTACAATATTCAATATACTAAACGCAGTTGGTTCTTTGTTTTAAAAATTGCTTTTCAAATTCCTACAATTATCACTTCAGTTAAGAAAGAGAAAAAATGGGTAGAAAAAATAATTGAAGAAGAGCAAATAGACTTAGTAATTAGTGATAACAGATATGGATTATACAGCACTAAAGTTCCTTGCGTTTTTATTACACACCAACTTACTATAAAAGCACCTTTTAAGTGGTTGGAAGAATTGCTTCAAATTATCAACTACAGCTATATAAATCGTTTTAATCAATGTTGGATTCCTGATAAAGCAGGTGAAGATAATCTTGCAGGTTTATTATCTCACCCAAAGAAAATGCCTTCAACAACAACTCGGTATATTGGTTTATTAAATAGGTTTGGTGGGCTAGAAAATACTACAAAAAAGTTTGATGTTTGTGTGTTGCTTTCTGGGCCAGAACCACAGCGAACTATTTTAGAAAATATCTTACTAAAGCAGTTAGAAAAAGCAACTAATTTAAAAATATTTTTTGTTCGTGGTTTGCCGCAAACAACAGAAATATTAAAGACTTCAACAGCTATTGAAATTGTTAATCATTTAAAGCAAAAAGATTTGCTTGAAACAATTTGTTCAAGTGAAATTATTATTGCAAGAAGTGGATACACAACTGTAATGGAATTAATTGCGTTGCAAAAAAAATCAATATTAATAGCTACCCCAGGGCAAACAGAGCAAGAGTATTTGGCGAAACATTTATATCAACAGCAAAAATGTTTAAGCTATTCTCAAAATGAGTTTGATATTATTGATGCAATAAATGCTGCTAAGAACTTCGACTACAAATTATCATCTATAGAAAAATTTAATGAAAACAGAATTGTTGATTTAGTGAATAATTTGATTGATAACTTTTAAAACATTCACTTTTATTTAGCTTTTGGTTACAGATATTTGCAGCAGATGAAATCAATTTTATATACTCTTATTATTTCTTGTTTATTTATTTCATGTGAAAATGATATGAAAGTGGTAAATGAACTCAGCATAAAAAAAATTGGTGTAGAGGAAGGAAAGTATATTGAAAGTTATATGAGCACAGCAGGGAAAGTTAAGGCTAAACTTACTTCACCTTTTATGTTGCGTAGCCAATTTGATAGTGCTAAGGTTGAATTTCCCAAAACGTTGAATGTTGAATTTTATGACAGTTTATTAAAACCAGAAAGTCATTTGTTTGCTAAGTATGGTAAATATTTAGAGTATGATAATACTGTGTTGTTGCGTGACAGTATTGTTGTATATAATATTAAGAATGATACTATCTGGTGCAACGAATTAGTTTGGGATCAAAACAAAGGAACTTTCTTTACAGACAAACCTGTTATAGTTAGTCAGGATAATGGTAGTATTAGACAAAAGTTTTTTGCAAAAGGCGGAATGCAAAGTGATCAAAGTTTTAAAAATGTTAGCTTCTTGAAAGTGGGCAAGGTTTATAATAGCAACGTGAATAGTTTTATTATTTTAAAGGATAGTACACAATTGTAAATTGTCATCTTGGTAAACTAATTTTCCCCATTGTTATGGGAGGGAAATTTTTGTTTGATTGCGTATAAAAATCATCATTTCCACAAATACATTCATTAGCAAGAACAACAAATAAAATAGCTTCTTTAGCATCAGGATTGATACCTAAAACATTTGTTGATTCTGTTTTATAATTTGGTAATAATTGTTGAATATTTTGCATTAATAATGGATTATTGACACCACCACCACTTACATAAATTGAACATTCTTTTTCTTGAACATTCTTCCGTATTGAATCAGTAATTATAAATGCAGTAAAATAGTTTAGCGTTGCCATTAAATCATAAACACTTATATCTATTGTGTTTGAAGCTTCCAAAGCTTTTTCTATAAATTGAAGATTAAATATTTCCTGACCAGTAGTTTTAGGAAAAGGTTGTTTAAAAAATTCGTGATTAGATAATGCTTTTAGTAAATCATCATTCACATTTCCTTGTAAAGCAATTGCAGCATTTTTATCATAAAATTTACGAGAGAAATGACTTTGAATATAAATATCCATTAAAGTATTTCCTGCTCCAACATCTGTACAAATTACTTCATCAATATTTAAACTGCTTGGTAAAAAAGTGAAATTAGCAATACCACCAATGTTTAATAAAATTCTATTTTCTTCTTTATTACTTAGCAAAAAATAATCACCATAAATAGCTAATGGAGCACCATCTCCACCTGCTGCAATATGCTTTTGTCTAAAGTCATTAATTGTGATAATGTTGGTGTTAAAAGCAATATGATCTGCATCGCCAATTTGCAATGTTGCATTGCCAAATTTTTGTTGTTGATGTTTTGATTTTGGAGAGTGGTAAATGGTTTGTCCGTGGCTTGCAATTAAATCAACATCACCATTTTTTATATTCCACTTTGCAAGTGTTTCATTAATAATTTGTGAATGAACAAGACCAATATGAGCATTCATTAAACATAATTTTTCAAGGCTAATTTCTTCTTTGCAAAATATAGATTGAATATCTTTTTTGAAATCATCATCAAAAGCTATTGTTTCAAAATTAATAAGCTCAACCTTAGTATTTATACCACTTTCAGCAATTTTACATAAAGCCAAATCAAGCCCATCAAGTGAGGTGCCACTCATTAAACCAAGAATAATTCTTTCTGATTTATTAGTAATTTGATGTAGCTTTTGAATGTTGTTATTCATACAAAAATGGGGGAACACAGATGATACTGATTGAACGGATGAACGCAGATTTATTTTTAAAATAAAACACTAAACCGGCTAACCACAAGCCACTAACCATTTACTACTTGCCACTTGCTTTTTTCTTTAATTCATCATCAGCATAACCAAATACTTTTTTAACTAAATCCGTTTTTCTAAAATTCAAATCAGTTCTAATTTTCTTTTCTTCATCTGCTACCATTTTATACATCTCGTCAATGGCACGTGCAGCAATAAAATCTGTTAAAGAGTTCTCAACTTTAAAATTACTGAAAGGAATATTGTTAATGATTCCAGCAATTTTACTCCACTCTTTATTAGCACCTTCTGTTTTTATAGTGCTATCAATAATGGGTCTAAATGCAGCCATTAAAGCGGTATTTGTTGTAGTTTTGAAATAATCTGTTGCTGCTTGTTGATTATCGGTTATCAAAATACTTGCAACATCTGTAAAGCTCATATTTTGTAATGAATTTAGAAAAATAGGTTTTGCTGCTATAAATGATTTTGAAATAGCACTGTTGAACTTATCTGTTGTTTTAGTAATAACAGAACCTAAGCCAGCTTTATTAGCCAAATTAATAATTTTTTGAGCATCTCCTGGAAAAGCAAATGCTAATGCAGGGTTGCCTGCAGGATTACTGTAAGCATCAAAACTTTTGAACAAGCCTTGTTCAAGAGCTTGCTTTAAACCCATTCCCATTTCATAGTTAGAAGGATTGGTAAGTATTGATGTGCCAATTTGTTTTAATTGGTCGCAAGATGTGATTGTAAAAAGACAAAAGAGTCCAATGATGATTGATTTTATTTTCATAATATGTTTTTGTTTATTTAGCAAAGAAACAAACGATAGAACCAAAAGCAAGAATTGTTTTACACAGATTTTATTTCAAAATTTCTATGATACAAATCACTGTAAAACCCGTTTAAATTCAATAATTCAACGTGTGTGCCTTGTTCTTTTATTTCTCCTTTTTCAAGCACAATAATTTTATTTGCTTTGGTGATGGTTGATAAACGATGTGCAATAACAATGGAAGTTCTCCCTTTAATCAAAGCGTCTATTGCGTTTTGAATGAGTTGTTCACTTTCTGTATCAATGGACGATGTGGCTTCATCTAAAATCAAAATAGATGGATTGTATAATAACACACGAATAAATGATATCAATTGTCTTTGCCCCATACTTAAAATATTTCCACGTTCCATTACATTGTAATCATAATTATTTGGCAGCTGCATAATAAAATCGTGCATACCAATTAGTGTTGCAGCTTCAATAACTTGTTGTTTTGAAATTTTTGAATTTCTTAATGTTATATTATCCATTATTGAACCAGAAAATAAAAAAACATCCTGTAAAACAACACCAACAGTTCTTCTTAAATCCTCTAAACTATACTCTTCAATATTTATATCATTAATAAAAATGGAGCCTTTATTAATTGGATATAATTTATTTATTAAACTGATGATAGAAGTTTTTCCACTTCCTGTGTGCCCTACCAAAGCTAATGTTTGCGAGGCTTTTGCTTCAAACGAAATATTTTTTAAAACATAATTATCATTGTTATAAGCAAACCAAACGTCACGAAAAACAATTATTCCCGTTTCTAGTTTCTCGTTTCTCGTTTGTTCGTTTTGAATATTTACATTGTACATCGTACCTCTAACATCAAAAATTTTAAACACTCTTTCAGCAGCAATCATTCCCATTTGTAGCACATTAAACTTATCTGCCAATATTCTAAGTGGGCGAAAAATCAAGTTCATATACATAACAAACGAAACAATTTTTCCAGAGAAATTAATATGTTGATTGCCCTGATTATCGAGAGCTAAATTAACAACCCACCACACAATAATTGCTGTACTAAACGCTAACACTAACTCTACAATCGGAAAGAAAACACTGTATGCAAAAATTGCTTTGATGTTTGCATCTCTGTGTTCTTTATTGATTTTTTTGAACTTGCTAAACTCTCTGTCTTCAGCAGCAAACGCCTGCACAATGGTCATTCCAGCAATATGCTCTTGAACAAAAGCATTCAAATTTGCAACAGCATTTCTTACTTTAATAAAACTTTTATTAACACTTTTTTTAAAATAATTTGTTGCTATAATTAAAATTGGAAAAGGAATAAGAGCTATTAATGTAAGTTTCCAATCAATCCAAAGCATTGTTGCAAGCGTGAAAACAATAGTTAGTAAATCTGCAATAATTGGTATTAATCCATCGCTAAAAATATCATTAATACTTTCAATGTCACTAATCGTTCTTGTAGTAAGTGTACCTATAGGAGTTGTATCAAATTTGCTTAATGGCAAATCAAGAATTTTAGAGAAAACATTGTTTCGTAAATCTTTTACAACGTTTTGCCCAAGCCAAGCTGTGATGAACGTAAAACAAAAGCGAATAACGGTTTCTAGTATAATAAAAACGATTTGAAAAAAAGTAACTGCAATTACAAAATTTTCAATATCACTAAGGTGGTGGTTGCTTAAAAATAATTTAAGCCAATTTGGAATTAATACATCTTTACCCGTGGCTTTATCTACAGTAATTTGAATTAAATAAGGGCGAATTGGGGCAATTGCTGCCATTAACAAAGCCAAAAAAATACTGAAATACAAATACTTTTTGTAAGGCTTTACATAAGTAAATATTTGTTTTAATAGTGAAATATTAAATCCCGATTTTTTTTGCTCATCGCTCATAGAAGTTGCGAATGTAACTTACAGTAATTTATACTGTATAAATTAATGATTAATTGTCTTTGGGTAAAATATAATCTAGTAGCATTGGCACTAAATAATACATTACTAATACAAGAATAATTATAGCACCTACAATAAGAAATATTCCTATTAACTTTTCTTTTGAAGTGTTTAGCATAGTTTCAGCAACATATTCTTCTTCAACCTTTTCATCAATCACAAAATTTTTCTTTTTCGATTGCTTATTAAAATATCTAAATAGAAAAAAAATAAGAATGCATAAAACTATTAGTTCTTTATAAAAGTATTCTAGGAGCATTATTATTCTATCCATACTAGCAGTTTCTACAAAATAAAACAACTTGTATTTACAAATCGTATAAAATAATTTTAGATATAAAGTGCATTTGATAAAGCTGTCTAGTAAAGCGTTATTAATTAACATAGAATTTTGCTAGTCAAAAATTGCATCTTTGTTACATAGCAAGAAATATTAATGAGAGTAAGTTTGATGAAATATGTTTTGTGTTTGGCAATTGTATTAAGTCAATACAATGCACTAAATGCTCAAACCATTTTGCTAGATGTAAATTTTGTAGATTCTGTTAATATTTCAAAAATAATTAATTTAAAAAAAGAATTTGCCACAAAAACTCAGTGCATTAATTACATAGAACAGCTGCCTGCTTTGCTTAAAGCTAAGGGCTATATTTCATCTTCGATTGATAGTATTAAAGAAACTGAAAAAAATATTGTAGCTTTTTTATTTGTTGGCAACTTATATGCTTGGAAAAATTTGGTATTACCAGATGAGGTAAAATCTTTTACAAATCAATCTTCAAAAAATTATTCAGCACTTCCAGAAATCATTTTAAACTACTATGAAAACAATGGCTATCCTTTTGCCAAAGTTGGCTTTGATAGCATTGTTATTGATGAGAAAAACCAAATATCTGCTGTTCTAAAAATTGATAAAGGGATCGAATATAAAATTGATAGTATTCGTGTTTTTGGAAACGTAAATATTAGCAATCAATTTTTACAGCACTATTTAAAAATAGCTAATGCAAGTTTATACAGCAGAGAAAAACTAGAGCGAATTAACTTATTAATAAATCAACTTGGATACCTTAATACCAATAAAAACTGGGACATTTTAATGCTTAGTAGAAGCTGTTTATTAAACTTATATCTACAATCTAAAAACATAAATAAGTTTGATGCAATAGTTGGATTTTTGCCAAGCAATCAACAAAATGATGGTAAACTATTATTTACTGTTGATGCAAAATTAAGTTTGTATAATGCTTTTGCAAGGGGCGAAAAAATTATATTCAACTGGCAGCAAATTCAACCACAATCGCCAAGAATTGATATTGGATTTTCTACCCCATATATTTTTAATTCTGAAGCTGGATTAGATTTTAATTTCAATCTTTATAAACGCGATTCTGCATATTTAAATATTGCAACAGATATTGGACTTACTTATTTATTAAGCAATAAAACAAGCTTTAAAATACTTATTAGTAATCTCAGCACAAGAATTATTCAACCAGATACAGCATATATTATTGCTAATAAAAAATTGCCATCAATATTAGATTTAAGCATTGCAAATATTGGTGCTGAATATTTTTTAAGTGATACAAAAGGAACTAAGTTAAACAAGCTAAGTGGATTTGAAATTAAATTGAGTGTTGGTTTTGGTCAAAAGAAAATCAAGCAAAATAATACTATCACAAGTTTAAAAACTGATGGGTTTAATTATGCTAGCTTATACGATTCTGTTACTGCTAATTCATATCAATTAAAATGCAAAATTGCTGCTGCAAAATATTTTAGTATCAGCAGACAATCGGTAATTAAAGTTGCTGCAAACTTTGGATTGCTGCAAACACAAAACTATCTTCAAAACGAACTATTCCAAATTGGTGGCTTTAAATTATTAAGAGGATTTGACGAAGAAAATATTTTTACTAGTCAGTATTTTGTTGGCAGTTTAGAATACAGGTATTTAATAGCAAGGAACTCTTATTTCTTTGCTTTTTCAGATGGAGGTTACACCAAAAACCAAAACACATCTTTAAACTATAGCTATTTTGGAAATGGATTAGGATTGGCTTTTGAAACCAAGCAAGGTATTTTGAATATTAGTTTTGCAGCAGGTAAAAGAAATGATTTGCCATTTAATTTGAGAGAAACAAAAATTCATATTGGATTGGTTTCAAGTTTTTAGTTTTAAAACATATTAATGTTTGTTAATTTGCAACTTTAAAGGCACACAATGAGGTTTATTGTTGTAATACTTATTTTTATTTACGGCTCTGTTTTTGGTCAAACAGATACTGCAATAAAAGTATTGCCAAAAATTGTCAAAAAAGTTCAAGCTGCATTACCAAAAGATACAATTTCTAAAATAGTTGATTCTGCTGGTATGCTAAAAGATTCAAGCAGCATTGATTCTTTAAAAGCAATAAAAAAAAATAGTGTTCCTTTAATAGCAAAAGACACTACTGTCTATAAATTGCTTCTTAATTTTCCTTTATTAAATAGCGATAAACCAACAGTAATGATTACGGCATTTAAAAATGCTGAAACAAAAGACTTTGTATTTTATTTATTAGTTGCACTTGTGCTGCTTTTGGCACTTGTTAAAGTAGTATTTCCAAAGTATTTCAAAAATATATTTGATATATTTTTTCAAACGAGTTTTAGACAAAAGCAAACAAGAGAGCAGCTAACACAGGATAATATTGCAGCACTTTTATTGAACATTTTATTCATTCTTTCATCAGCTTGTTTTGTTGCTCTTATTGCTCATAACTTCAAAGTAATAAAGATTTCTTTTTGGCAGATTTTTGTAGTTGCTACAATTGCATTAACCATAATTTATTTGGTTAAGTTTTTATTTACGCAGTTGATGGGCTGGATTTTTAATAAAACAGATATCGCTCAATCATATAGTTTTTTAGTGTTTATTATTAACAAAATAATTGGCGTGATATTAATACCATTCTTGTTTTTAATTGCCTATGCTGCTAGTGGTATTGAGCAAGTTTCATTTACAGTTTCGTTGATGTTAATCATCTTTTTGTTTTTATTTAGATTTTTTTCAACATATAAAAACATTAGCTACAGATTAAAAATAAATGCCATTCACTTTTTTCTATATTTTTGCAGTATTGAAATTTTACCATTGCTATTAATGTATAAGGCACTAAGCAATTACATAGGCAGTGGTATTTAAATTTTAACACAATAAGCTAAGCATGGCAAAAAGCGGAACGAAGGCAAAAGCAAGTAAACCAACAATAAAAAAAATTCTCATTTCTCAGCCTAGACCTGAAAGTGAAAAATCCCCTTATTTTGAGTTGGAAAGAAAGTATGGCATTGAATTATTATTCAAACCATTCATTCAATTAGAGGCAATTGCTGCAAAAGAATTTCGCAAGCAAAAGATTGATGTTGTGTCTTACACTGGTGTTATTTTCACTAGCAAAAATGCTATTGATCATTTCTTTAGATTAGCAGAAGAAATGAAGATTAATATTAACCAAGACACTAAATATTTTTGCATTACAGAAGCTGTTGCATTGTATCTCCAAAAGTTTATTTTATACCGTAAACGCAAAGTTTTTTATGGTGCTGATGGCAGCAATAAAGGAATGTTTGATGTGATTAATAAGCATAAAGAAAACGAAAAATTTCTTTACGTATGTAGCGAGAACCAACAGGATAATGAAATTGTTAGTTGGTTAAAACATCATAATTGTGGCTATGCATTAGGCTATATGTACAGAACTGTAAGCAGCAGCATTAAAGAAACAATTTCTATTAAAGATTTTGATGTTATTTGTTTGTTTACGCCTAGTGGTGTTAAAAGTTTATTTGATAATTTCCCAGCCTTTAAACAAAATGGAACTTTAGTTGGAAGCTTTGGAAGCAACACTGCAAGAGCTGTTGAAGAAGCTGGACTAGAGTTGCATATTAAAGCACCAGCACCACACAGCCCAAGTATGTTTACAGCATTAGATAAGTATTTAAGCGAGTTGAACAAATTATAACTCCCTTCTTAATCTAGCAATAGGCACGTTTAATAGTTCTCTATATTTTGCAACGGTTCTTCGTGCAATATTGTAACCTTTTTCATTTAACAATTCAGTTAATTCTTCGTCTGCAAGAGGCTTGTGTTTGTTTTCTGCTGCAATTAAATCACTTAATATTTTCTTTACTTCAGTAGTGCTAACTTCCTCACCACTATCAGTACTTAAACTTTCGCTAAAGAAAAATTTTAGGCGATAAGTTCCAAATTCAGTTTGCACAAATTTGCTGTTGGCAACACGACTAACAGTACTAATATCTAGCCCTGTTTTTTCAGCAATATCTTTTAAAATCATTGGCTTCATTTCTGTATCATCACCAGTTAAAAAGAAGTTGTATTGATGATTCATTATGGCAGTCATTGTATGAATAAGCGTTTCTTGTCTTTGCTTAATCATATCTATAAACCACTTTGCTCCATCTATTTTTTGCTTAATAAATTGTACTGCTTCTTTTTGTCTTTTATCTTTTTTGGCACCTCTATCATACTCCTTCATCATATCCCTGTAATCCTCACTGATTCTAAGGTCTGGAGCATTTCTGCCATTTAAAGTAAGCTCTAAACTTCCTGCATTATTCAAAATATAAAAGTCTGGAATTACATAAGATTCTTTTTGATTGCTGTCACCAACATCGCCACCTGGTTTGGGATTTAGTTTTATGATTTGATTGATAACATTTTTCAGTTGTTCATCTGTTAATGCTAGTAGTTGTTGAAGTTTTGAGTAGTGTTTTTTAATAAACTCATCAAAATATTTAGTTAATACTTTAATGGCGAGTAAAACATCATCGCCCTTGTCTTCTTTTTTATAAAGTTGCAATAATAAACACTCTTTTAAATCTCTTGCAGCTACACCAATTGGCTCAAATTGTTGAATTAATTTTATAATACTTTCTACTTCTTCATTCGATGTGATAATGTTTTGTCTAAATGCTAAATCGTCAACAATACTGCTGGTTTCACGACGTAAATAACCATCATCATCTAAACTGCCAACAATTTGTTCGGCAATTTTATATTGATGATCATCTACATCAAGCATACTTAATTGAGATGCCAATAAATCGAAAAAAGTCGTTTCGTTTTTTATGGGAATTACTTTTTTATCATCCAATTCTGGGTAATTATCATCTCTTGTTTTATAATCAGCAACATCATCATCACTGTCACTTACATACTCACTTACATCTACATTTTCATACTCATCTTCACTACCATCTAATTCTTCAAATTCATCTTCTGGCGTCTCAAACTCATCTTTTACTTCTGCTGTTAAATCATCAGCATTATCTTCATCACTTAACTCTAAAGCTGGATTATCTTCTAATTCTTCCTTAATCCTTTCTTCTAAATTAGCTGTGGGAACCTGCAACAATTTCATCAACTGAATTTGTTGTGGCGATAATCTTTGTAGAAGCTTTTGTTGCAGTGATTGACCAAGTGCCATACGTTATTAACTTGTGTTTTAAAATATGTTAGCACAAAGGAACATTAAACAACAACAAGAAAATATTTTTTTCTTCGTTGATTTTTCTTTAAAATTGGTTGTATGGTTTAATATATTTATTTCTCTTTTAAATAAAATATCCTATACTATTATTCTGTTTTCTGCTGCTTTGTTTTCATATTTGTTACTCATTCGAAAATTTTAATATTATGAACAAGTTTATTGCTAAGCTATCAATTAGTTTATTGTTAGTTTTTATAACATTTTCTCAAAGCTTTTCTCAAAGAAATGCCAATTGGGAAATTGCTCCTTATACATCTAATGTTATAAAAGTTATCTATCATCCTTTTGAGTACAACAAAGATTTTAATGTAACAAATGCTGTTGTAGCAAAGCCACAACCCAACTTAGTTCCTGTATATAAAATTAATGAAGATGCTTCTGTAACCATTAATAATGGAGCGTTTAGTCTGTATCCAGTATTTGCAGATGATGGTAGTAGAGGCTTAGGATATCATTTTAAAAAAGATGAAATGATTTTCGGTGGAGGAGAACGTGCATTGCCAATGAATAGGAAAGGATACAAGTTTAATTTATATAATCAACCTAATTATGCTTATGGTATTGGTGCAGAAAATTTAAACTATTCTGTTCCATTTTTTATCAGCAATAAAGGGTATGGAATTTTTTATGATAATGGTTCTAAAGGAATTGCTGATATTGGAAAAAGCGATAGAAATAATTTTGAAGTTTTGTTTGAATCGGGGGAGATAAATGCTTTTATCATCTTTGGAAAAACGTATCAAGAAATACTGTCATCGTATCATAAATTAACAGGCACACAACCATTGCCTCCACGTTGGGCTTTAGGAAACTTAATGAGCAGATTTGGATATACAAGTCAAGAACAAGCTACAAGCATTGCAAAAAAAATGAAGGATGAAAAAATTCCAATTGATGCTATCATTTTTGATTTGTTTTGGTTTGGTGATAGCATTAAAGGAACACTTGGAAATTTAGATTGGGTGAATAAAGAAAAATGGCCAAATCCTAATAAAATGATTGCCGATTTTAAAAAGCAAAATATTAATACTACACTAATTACAGAACCATTCATTTTACAATATACCAATGCATACAACGAATCTTTAGAATACCAAGCAAAAGACATCAATAACAATGCTTTTGTGTTGCAAGATTTTTATTTTGGCAAAGGTGGGTTGATAGATATTTTTAGAAAAGATGCAAGCCAATGGATCTGGAATTATCACTACAAAAAACAAATAAAAAATGGAGTAACAGCCTGGTGGACAGATTTAGGAGAACCTGAACGTCATCCAGAAAATATGTTTCATAACTTAAAAGATTTAGGAGTAGATAAAATGGTGCTTGCAAATGAGGTGCATAACATTTATGGACACTATTGGAATAAAATGTTGTTTGATAATTATGCAAAAGAATATCCAGGCCAAAGACTATTTCATTTAAACAGAAGTGGATTTGCAGGCAGCCAACGCTATAGCATTTTTCCTTGGAGTGGAGATGTTGGTAGAAACTGGAGTGGCTTGCAAGCACAGCTACCTGTAATGTTGGGAATGAGTATGTGTGGCGTGCCTTATATACACGCAGATGCAGGTGGTTTTGCTGGTAGTGATGATGAAGGAGAATTATATGTTCGTTGGTTGCAGTTTGCTGCATATACGCCAATTTTTAGACCTCATGGAACTGCTTTGTATGAAGTAGATACTAAAGCAGCCAGCTTTCCTAGTGAGGCAGCTTTAATGGAAGAACCTTTTAAATCACTTGCTAAACAAGTTGTTTTAGAACGTTATAAAATGTTGCCATACATCTACACACTTGCATATAGACAAACAAAATTTGCAGAACCTTTGGTAAAGCCTTTGTTGTATAATTATGCAACAGATACCAATGCCATTAAAACAGAAAATGAATATTTATTTGGAGATAATATTTTAGTTGCACCTGTAACTAAAAGAGGAGCAACTGTTCAAAGGGTTTATTTGCCAGAAGGAAATTGGTATGAAGTTGAAACTAATAAAATTTATGCTGGCAAATCGTTTATAGATGTCGATGTGGCTGAATACAAAAAGCCATTGTTTTATAAAGAAGGAAGTTTTATTCCTCAATACACTTCTACAGGAGAAAACACAACAGAAATTAATAGAAAAAAACTTAAAGTGATTTATGTTCCATCTGCAACAAAATCTAATTATGATATGTATGATGATGATGGAGAAACCAAAAATGCTTTAGCACAAAACCAATATGAATTAATTAAGTTTTCATCAACTGGAAAAACAGCTAAAAGCCTTGCTATTACTATTCAAAATAACAATGGCGTTTATAAAAACAAACCAAGCGAAAGAAATATTTCATTAACGATTCCTGCATTGGGTGTAAGTCCCAAGACTGTTGTTGTAAATGGTAAGCTAATAAAAGATTTTGTTTGGGAAAATGATATACTGACTATTGCAGTAACATCAAAAAACGTTCCTGTTAAAGTTGAATTAAAATGGTAACGATAGACTTTAAGTTAAGACCTTGGTCAATTAATGATTTAGGTAGTTTGGTTAAGTATGCTAATAACATAAATATTTCTAAAAATCTAACTAATAAGTTCCCTCATCCATACACTGCTGAAAATGGAAAATGGTTTATTGAATTTGCAACAAAAAATAACCCTATTCATATTTTTGCAATAGACATTAATGGAGAAGCTGTTGGTGGAATTGGCATTCAACCACAAGATGATATACAATCTAAAAATGCCGAACTTGGTTATTGGCTTGCCGAACCATTTTGGAATAAAGGGATCATAACGAAAGTTATTCCACAAATTATTGAATTTGGATTTAAAGCTTATACTATTGACAGGATTTTTGCTAGACCATTTGGTTCAAACATAGCTTCTCAAAAAGTACTTGAAAAAACTGGATTTATTCTTGAAGCAAGACTTGAAAAAACATTGTTTAAAAATGGAGAGTATGAAGATGAATTGATTTATGCTATTAGAAGAAAATCTGGTTGATTACCGAAATACTAACTTCCCGCCTTCACTCAATTTAATTTGCTATATAATTAAAGTGAGATAATAATTAACTGCAATTAAACATAAATTTCCTTTTTATTAATTCATTGAATATTGCTTCAAAAGCTTAGCGGTATCTATAATTTTTGAACTATCTTAACAGTTATATCAAATATTTTATCTAAATATTTGATATTCAATAAATATGTTTTGCCTAATTATCGTCAGGTATATTTTTTTTAACAATTATTCGTTTATTTGTTAATCAAAACCTTTCTTCCGACTAATACTGCTTCGAAAACAATGTTCTATAAACCATTACTTCTAATCCAAGGGTGTGTGTTTTGAACTTACTGCTTAATAAAATATTGGCCAATTCAATTTGAATTATGAAAAAAACACTCTTCGGTTTTCTAACGATTATCTGCTTATTATTTTCTTCGGTATCAAATGCACAAATCAACTCTTCTAGCCAATGGACTTGGATGAAAGGAGATAATACTATTAACTCATTTGGAGTTTATGGTACAAAAGCCGTGTCAGCTGCTACTAATAAACCAAGTGGAAGATATGCAGGCACTACCTGGACGGACACATTAGGAAATTTGTGGCTTTTTGGTGGTGTTGGATTTGATGTTAATGGTAATTATGGTCAATTAAATGATTTGTGGAAATATGATGTTGGCACCAATCAATGGACTTGGTTACTTGGTGATGATGTAAATAATCAGTCTGGTATATATGGTACAAAAGGTATCGCAGCATCTACTAACAAACCAGGTGCAAGAAATGCAAGTTTTGGTTGGGTGGATCCATCGGGTAATCTCTGGTTGTTAGGCGGCAATGGATATGATGAAGGTGGAAGTTTGGGTAATATGAATGATTTGTGGCAATACAATATAAGTAGTGGTGAATGGATCTGGGTTAGTGGAGATAATGCTGTAAATCAAAACGGGGTTTATGGAACTAAAGGTGTTGCAGATATAAACAATATCCCTGGTGCAAGATATGGAAGTGCAAGCTTTACAGATGCAAGTGGTAATTTATGCTTTTTTGGAGGTTTTGGCAATGATGGTTCAGGAAATAGTGGTCAGTTAAATGATTTATGGAAATATAATACAGCTACTGGAGAATGGACTTGGTTAAGTGGAGATAATACTATTAATCATTATGGTGTTTATGGTACTAAAGGTGTTGCATCATCTACAAATCAACCAGGGTCAAGAGAAGCTGTTAATGGTTGGAAAGATCCATCGGGTAATTTCTGGATTTTTACTGGATATGGATATGCTGAAAGCGGAAGTACACAAGTAATGAACGATTTATGGAAATATAATACCATTACAAATCAATGGAGTTGGGAAAGTGGCGATAATACTACATTACAATATGGTGTTTATGGCACAAAAGGAATTGCAAATGTTGCCAATAAACCTGGTGCAAGATATACTAGTGCCACCTGGGCAGATGCAAGTGGTAATTTATGGCTTTTTGGAGGATATGGATATGTTACATCTGGTGGTGCTGGTGATTTGAACGATTTATGGAAATACAATACAAATACTGGAGAATGGACTTGGGTTAGTGGAGATAATACTATAAATCAAACGGGTATTTATGGCACTCAAGGTGTAGCAGATGTCAATAATAAACCTGGAGGAAGGGATAATAGTATGGGTTGGAAAGACACAAATGGTAATTTATGGCTTTTTGGTGGCACTGCTTATGATGCAAATGGAAGTGTTGGGCAAATAAATGATTTATGGAAATTGGGAATTGCTTGCAATATTAGTAGTAGTTCAAATACACAAACTGCTTGTAATAGTTTAGTATGGAATGGTACAACTTATACTTCAAGTGGAACTTATACTTGGACAGGCACAAATGCTGCTGGTTGCGATAGTACAGCAACATTAAATTTGACTATAAATAATTCCTCAATATCATCTACCACAACTAGTGCTTGTGATAGTTTGATATGGAATGGTACAACTTATACCACAAGTGGTACTTATACTTGGGGTGGCACAAATGCTGCTGGTTGTGATAGCACTGCTGCATTGAATTTAATAATAAACAATTCAACAACTTCATCAACAAGTGTAACGTCTTGTGATAGTTTAAGATGGAATGGGACAAAATATACAGCAAGTGGTACATATACATATAGTACTACAAATGCTGTTGGTTGCGATAGCACAGCTACTTTAAATCTAACAATAAATAATTCCACCATTTCAGTATCAACGGTTACAGTATGTGACAGTCTGATTTGGAATGGAACAATTTATAGAAATAGCGGTACTTATACTGCTCATTTTACAAATGCTGTAGGTTGTGATAGTACAGCTACACTTGGTTTAATAGTAAACTACAAACCAACGGTTGCACCAATTGTTGGATTAACCAATATTGAAATATTAGCTATTGGTGGTGGTGGGGGTGCTGGTGGACCAGATGGTGCAATTGGAGCAGGTGGTGGAGCAGGTGGAGCAGTTTATGGAGCTTATACTTTAAGTACAACTGGCAGCAGTATTTATACTGTTGGTGTTGGGGGTGCTGGAGGATATGGTCAAGGTTGTGCAGGAAATGCTGCTGGTGGAACTGCTGGTGTAAATGGTGGTGCAGCAGGTGGAAATGCTGGAACAGGTGGTTGTTCGGGTGGTGGTGGTGGAAGTGGTGGTTGGTCTGGTTTATACCAAGGCTCAAACTACATAGTTGTTGCAGGTGGTGGAGCAGGTGGTGGTGGTTCTAATGAAGGAAATGCAAACGACGTTACAACACCTGGTGGTGGTAATCAATCTGCTGCTTTTGGAACTTCAATGACTGGTCAAAATGGAACGGCCTATAGTGGAGATGGTGGAGGAGGTGGTGCCGGTGGTGGTGGATTTTATGGTGGTGCTGGACAATCTAATTTAACACAAACTGGTTTTGTTGCAAGTCAAGCTTGGGGTGGTGCTAACTACGCTAATCCAACAGGCAGAAATAGCTTTGCAACATATATTGGAAACAGTGGTGCAACATCTAGTACTGGAACTGGTGGTCAGGGGACCACATCTACAATCTCTAATTCAAGTAATTTTAATTATAGTAATACTTTTGGAAAAGGTGGTAATGCACAAGGCAATGGTGGAACAAGCACAACAGCCAATGGAAATAATGGTGTTGTAATTATTAGATATCCTGGTTCAGCAGTTGCTACTGGGGGTGCTGTTACACAAAGTGGTGGATATACATTACATACATTTACTGCTACAGGTAGCAATACGTTTACTGCAAACTCTGGCAATTCTGTTTGTGCTGGTTCTACAACAACTTTAAATTGTGTAACAACTGGTGGTGTTTGGTCAAGCAGTGATACTACAATTGCATCAATTAATGCTTCAACTGGTCTTGTAACTGGTAAAGTTGCAGGAACTGTAACGATTACTTATACTGTAACAAATGCACAAGGTTGTATAGGAAGTTCTACAAAACAATTTACTGTTAATGCTTTGCCAATTGTTCCTGCAATTACAGGTAATACTACAATTTGCGATAATACCACAACAGCTTTAAGCAACTCTTTAACTGGTGGAATTTGGAGTTCATCTTTAACATCAAAAGCAACAATTAATGCTTCAACTGGTTTAGTAACTGGTGTAGCTTCTGGCTCAACTAATATCACTTATTTATACACTGATAATAATGGTTGTTCAAATACTAATTCAACTGTTATAACAATCAATGCAAGCCCTACAGTTGCTGCAATTAGCGGTAATGCTGGTGTTTGTATTGGTAGTACAACAACATTTAGCGATGTTACTTTAAATGGTACTTGGACTTCAAGTAATACAAATGCTGCAACAATTAATAACAGTGGTTTAATTACAACTGTTGCTACTGGTTCTTCAACTATTAGTTATACAGTAATTAATGCAAGTACTTGTACAACTTTTGTTACAAAATCAATTACAGTAAATGCTCTACCAAATGTTACAGCTAATGCAACTGCAACTACAGTTTGTTTTGGTACTCAAACAACTTTAACAGGTGGCAATGCTTCTTCTTATACTTGGAATAATGGTGTGACAAATGGAACTGCTTTTGCACCTTCTGCAACAAACTCTTATACTGTAACAGGAACTGATGGCAATGGTTGTGTTAAAACTGCAAACATTACTATCACTGTAAACTCATTGCCTATTGTTAGCATCAGTCCATCTGTTACTACTTTATGTAATGGATATTCATCAACATTAACAGCATCTGGTGCTAGTACTTATGGTTGGACAATAGTTGGCTCTTCGCCATATATGGACCAAGTATCAAGTACTTCAACATTAAAATTTGCTGCTGGTTTACATAAATTAAAAAGTTCATATAGTGGTTCTGCAATACGCATTAGACGTTCAAGCGATAATACTGAGGCTGATTTTGGATTTAGTGGTAATGATTTAGATGTTGCTGCAATTAGCACATTTATTGGTGGAGGAACAGCTTATGTAAAAACATTATACGACCAATCTGGCAATGGCAATCATTTATCACAAACATCAAATGGTAATCAACCAACCTTAACTTTAAGTGGATTGAATGGCAAACCTGTAATTCACACAAATACTTCACAAAGTATATATAATATGACAAACTTTACACCACCGTTTAGTGTAGTTTACGCAGCACGTCAAACTGGTGGTAGCCGTGGAAGATTGTTGTCTGGTACAAATAATAATTGGTTATTAGGATGGTGGGGTGGAAACAGAGCAATGGCTCATTTTGATGGTTGGATTACAAGCTCTTGCTGTAGTGCATCAGATAATAATATTTATGTTTATTCTGGAACAGGAACAGGCTCTAGCTCTTTTGCTTATCAAAATAAAACATCAATCACTACAAACTCTACTGGTGGAACTACAGGACCAAATGGTATTTCTCTTAACAGAAATGAGGCTTCTGATGCAGACTTTACAGATGTTGTAGAATTCAATTCTGTATTATCAACTGCTGATAGAAATATTGTAGAAAATGGAATGGGTGCTTATTATGGCTTATCTGGTTTTTATAATACAACAGGAGCAAGCACTACAGTATCACCAAATACAACATCTAGCTTTACTGTTTATGGAACAGATGGAAATGGATGTATTGGTACTGCAACACAAGCTATAACTGTTAATCCGAAACCAAATGCTGGTGCAGATGTTAACTATTTATGTGGTAGTGCAACACAAACATTAACAGGTACTGCAAATACAGGAAACTGGACTGCATTAGGTACAAACCCAATAGGTGCTACATTAAGTGCTACAACATCGGGTGTTGCAACAGTATCATTTACAAATCTTGCTTCTGGTACTTTCAGTTTCATTTACACTTTACCAACAACTAATTGTAGCGATACAATGAGTATTACAGTTAGAGCTAAACCAAATGCAGGAGCTGACCAAGCTGTATGTATTTTAAATGTAGCGACTGGTGTTACTTTAACATCAAATGTTGCTGCAGTTTGGACTGCAAAATCTGGTAATGTAGGAACTTCAAATATTGTGTCTGCAATTAGTGCAAGTACACAAGTAAATAACTTTAGTGTTGTAGGAGATTATAATTATATAAATACAAATAATGGTTGCACAGATACTGTTAAAGTAACTGTTACACCAGCTGGTTCGATAGGTAATTATGTTTGGAAAGATCAAAATAATGATGGCTTACAAAACGAACCTACATCAAATGGTGTTAATGGAATAACAGTTGATTTGTATAAAAAAGATGGAATGGGAGCATTTAATTTATATGCTACCACCACAACCGCTAATAGTGGAAGTGGTAACCCAGGATTTTACAACTTTGGTATTTGTGAAGATGGGGTTTATAAAATAAAAGTACCAACTGTAAATCCATTTACACAAACACATTTAACAACACAAGATGCAACTGCTGCTACCAATGGCAATAGCGATGTAAATCCTGCTGATGGATTTAGCCCAGATGTTACGATTGATACACACGGAACTGGTGTTGCAAAAGATAACACCACAATAGATGCTGGTTACCAAATTTGTACTAAACCAATTGCTGGCATTGATTTCACATCTTGTGGTGGTCAGTTGGTAGCAATAACAGGCGTTTCTACAACACCTGCATTACCTACAACAGATGGTAATTGGGCTGCTCTTTCAAGTAATCCAAGTGGTACTATCTTAAGTGCAACTAACTTAGGTGTTTCAACTATTCAATTTGATTCATTAGCATCTGGAGTTTATAGCTATATCTATTCTGTAACTGGTGGATGTGATGATACTCTAAATATTACAGTTGGCTATAAACCAGCAGCTGGAACTGATTTATATGAAATTTGTGGTGGTTCTGTTATTCCTGTAACTGGCTTGCCAAGTGGTGGCACTTGGTCTCAAGCATATGCAAATATTTCTGGTGCAACTGTTGATGCAACTAATAATGGCGTTGCTAATATTAGTTTTGCAAATATTATTTCAGGAATATACACATTTGTTTATACAACTCCATTTGGGTGTACAGATACTATGACTATCTCTACCAAACCAAAACCTAATGCAGGTAATGATGTATATATGGAGTGCGGTACACCAAAATTATTTGATTCAGTAAGAGCAACACCAACTGGTGGGACTTGGGCTGCAATGTCTAGTAATCCTACAGGTGTAACACTTGGTTCTACTACTAATGGTAAAGCACAAATTAGTTTGCCAATAGCACCAGTTCAAGGAACTTGGTCATTTATTTACACAGCACCAAATGGTTGTACAGATACAATGAGCTACACAATTGGAGTAACAGGCACCCCTGCACCAGCAATCAATTCTGGTAGCAACCCAATTTGTGGTAATAGTACTGTTCAAATTTGCCCTACTTTTTTTGGATGGAGCAATTATCAATGGTATAAAAATGGGGTTGCAGTATCTGGAATAAATGGTACACAATCTTGTATTACAATTGACTCTTCAAAAATTGGCAGTTATACTTTAGCAGGAACTAACGGTTCAGCTTGTTGGTCAAAACAATCAAGCCCAGTTGTAATTAGTTTAGCAGGAGCAGTAACTCCAACCATCACAATTCAAGGTGGTTTAACAACAGCTTGTAATAATGGAAGTGTTACTTTAATTAGTAGTTCAACACAAAACAATCAATGGAATAAAAATGGTGTTGCAATTAGTGGGGCAACATCTCAATATTATACAGCTTCAACAAGTGGTGTTTATACTGTAACTGCTATTAATTGTGGATACACAAGAACAAGTTCTGGAACTACAATAACTATTGTTGCTCCAATAAGTATTTCATCTATACAAGCAAGTTCAGGTTCTGTTTGCACAGGAAGCACATTAATATTAAGCAGTGCAACAACTGGTGGCGTATGGACATCTAGCAATCCTTCAAAAGCAACTGTCAATGCTGCTACTGGAATTGTTACTGGTTTGAATGCTGGTTCAACAATCATCACTTACACAGTAACAGTTAGTGGTTGCAGCAATGCAACAAGTTACGCGTTAAGTGTAGTAGATGGTTCTAACATTACAACACCGACTATCTCTGTACAAGGGTCAACAATATTATGTGGAACAGCAACTGTGCAACTATGTACAGGGACTTTTGGCTGGAGTAATTATCAATGGTATAAAAATGGAGTAGCTGTAACAACTGGTACAGGAACTTGTATTACTGTAGACACTTCTAAATTAGGAAGCTACACACTAGCAGCTACTACAGGTAGTGGTTGCTGGTCTCCTTTATCAAATGCTGTAACTATTAGCAGTTCTACAGTATTGCCATCAACTCCAACTATTAGTGCAACTGGCTCAACAACTGTATGTAATAATGGAACTGTTGTTCTAAGCAGTAATGCTACAACAAATAATCAATGGAAAAAAGATGATGTAACAATTAGTGGAGCAACATCTCAATCTTATACTGCTTCAACTAGTGGTGTTTATACAGTATCTGTTAGCAATTGTGCAGGAAGTTCAGTTAGTGTTGGAATCACAGTAACAATTGTTCCTACAATTACACTAGGTTCAATTCAATCAGCTACTAGCTCTGTTTGTAAAAATGCAACAGTAACTTTAACCAACTCAACCACTGGTGGCTTATGGGCTTCAAACAATAATTCAAAGGCAACTGTTAATGCAACAACAGGAGCTGTTACTGGTGTTGATACAGGTAGTGTAATTATTAGTTACACAGTAATAGTTAGTGGATGTAGCAAATCAGTTTCTACTACCTTAACGGTTGTAGATGGCTCTAATATGATTGCACCAGTTATTGCAGCACAAGGACAAACAAGTTTATGCGGAACAAGTACAGTTCAGATTTGCCCAACAACATTTGGTTTTAGTAATTATCAATGGTATAAAGATGGCATAGCTGTAACAAGTAATGGAGCTAGTGCTTGTATTACTATAGATACATCTAAATTGGGTAGCTATACTTTAGCTGCAACAAATGGTAGTGGTTGTTGGTCAACAGTATCTGATGCAGTTGTTGTTAGTGCTTCATCTATACCAGTAGTTCCAACAATTTCAACATCTGGTTCTGGTACTATATGTAATGGAGGAACAATTACTTTAACTAGCAGCTCATCAACTGGAAATCAATGGAAGAAAGATGGAGTTGCTATCAGTGGTGCTACCTCTCAATTTTACACAGCATCTGCAAGTGGTGTCTATACTGTAACTGTTACAAATTGTGGTAGTGCAATCAGTACAGGGACATCAATTACTGTTGTTTCATATATAACTATTAATTCAATACAATCAATTACTGGAACTGTTTGTAAAAACGCCACATCAACTTTAATTAATACAACAACTGGTGGAGTTTGGTCATCAAGTAACAATTCAATTGCTACTGTTAATTCATCAACAGGTGTTTTAACAGGTGTTGATACAGGTACAGTAACTATAACTTATACAGTAACTATAAGTGGTTGTAGTAATTCAGTTCAAGCAACATTCACAATAGTAGATGGTTCAAATATTGTAGCACCAACTATTATTGCACAAAGTTCTTCAGTAATATGCTCAAATGGTAATGTAACTATTTGCCCAACAGTATTTGGCTGGAGTAATTATCAATGGTATAAAAATGGAATTGCATTAACAAACAATGGAGCTGGAGCTTGTATTACTGTTGATACATCTAAATTGGGTAGCTATACTTTAGCTGCAACAACAGGAACCTGCTGGTCATCTCAGTCGAATGCAATAACTGTTTCAACTTTACTAGCACCTGCAACACCAACAATTAGTGCTGGCGGCTCTACAACATTATGCAATGGCGGTAATGTAGTGTTAACAAGTAATGCACCAAGTGGCAATCAATGGAATAAAGATGGAGTAGTTATTAGTGGTGCAACATCTGCGACTTATATTATTACTACCGCTGGAGTTTATACAGCAACAGTAACTAATTGTGGTGGTAGTTCTACAAGTGCAGGTACAACAGTATCAATAGCAGCACCCATAACAGTTGCAGCAATTGGGTCAAGTAGTAGCAATGTATGTATGGGTAGCACTGTAACATTAACTAATGCAACTGTCGGAGGTGTTTGGTCTTCAAGCAATACATCAGTTGCAACTATTAATTCATCTGGAATTGTTACAACAGTTGGTGTAGGAACAGCAGTGATTAGTTACACAGTAACAGCAGGCAGTTGTTCAAATGCAACGACTTATACTCTTACAGTTCAGTCAGGTTCTGTAGCTACACCAACCTTAGATATAAGAGGTTCAGTAAATATCTGTGGTAGTGGAAGCTTGCAAATGTGTCCATTAGTTTGGGGTTATAGCAATTATCAATGGTATAAAGATGGTGTTGCATATTCAACAGCCTCTTGTATTACAGTAAACACAGCAGGTTCATATACATTAACAGGAACCAATGGTTCAGGTTGCTGGTCTGCACAGTCTGCACCAGCTCTCGTAACCATAAATCCTATTCCTACAATAGTAGCTACAGCAGGCCCAACAGCAGTATGTGCAGGATTTTCAATAGCATTAGTTAATAGCAGCACAATACCAAGTGGTGGAACAGGAGTTTGGTCAACAGGATATAATAGTCAAGTATCTGTAGGTGCAACAACTGGCGTAGTATCTGCATCAAATGCAGGTAATGTAGTAATTAAATACACAGTTATATCTGCAGTAGGTTGCACAAACTATATAAACTATAACGTAACAATAAATGCAATACCAAGTGTACCAAGTATTACTTATGCACCAGGAACTATTAATCCACAAGCAGGAGCACCAACAGGAAGTTTTTGTGCAAACAGAACCTTTACAGTAGTGGGCACACCAAGCGGGGGCGTATGGAGCAAAACGGGTGTTATTAATGTTACAACCCCAGGTGGTGTAGTTACTACAGGCAATATAGTTGGAGCTGGAACATTAAAATATACTTATACCGATGCAAATGGCTGTAGTAATAGCAGAACAATGGTTGGCAATGTATACGTTTGTGCTGCAAGAGGAATAAATACAGTTGACGGTCAACTGTCGACTGTCAACAGTTTTACAATGTATCCTAACCCCGCTAAATCTCAAGTAAGTATTAACGTTGAGACCTTAGTTGGAACTAGTAATATTATTGTTACAGACCTTTATGGAAAAGTGGTTAAATCTCAAACATTAAGTATGGGAACTAACACCATTAATATTAGTAAACTATCAGCTGGAATGTACTTTGTTAGCATTATTACTAGCGAGGGTAAACAAACTAAAAAATTAATAATAGAATAAGCTAAAAGTTTTTTAGTATTCCAACAAAAGGCTGCATCTATACTATGATGCAGCCTTTCTTGTTTTATAGAAATATGGGAGTGAATATAAATTTATCAGGTTATATAATTTCGATGTAAGAATAAAATCATAGCAAAAATTATTAAAAACACTACAAAAAATTTTTCCACATACAGCCTCAAACCCCTACTTTTGCGATCCTTAATTTTTTTGGAGAGGTACCGCAGATGAGTTTATGGCCATTAAAGCATCTGCAAATTGCACATTTTAGCTAAAAAAGGATTACACTATTTATGTCTACAACAACATTAACCACTAGGGTAAATTTTGGTAAAACAAAACACCTAGCAGCTGCTCCTGACTTATTAGATATCCAATTGGAATCTTTCAGAGAGTTTTTTCAATTAGAAACTACGCCAGATAAGCGTAATAATGAAGGTTTGTTTAAAGTGTTTAAGGAAAATTTCCCTATCACTGATACACGTAACATCTTCGTTTTAGAGTTTCTTGACTATTTTATTGATCCGCCACGTTACTCAATTGTTGAGTGTATGGAGCGTGGATTAACTTATGCTGTGCCTTTAAAAGCTAAGCTACGTCTTAGTTGTAATGATGAAGAGCACGTGGATTTCCAAACAATTGTACAAGATGTGTTTTTAGGAAATATTCCTTATATGACACCTCGTGGTACTTTCGTTGTTAATGGAGCCGAGCGTGTAATTGTTTCTCAATTGCATCGTTCTCCAGGTGTATTCTTTGGTCAATCAACTCACCCTAACGGAACAAAAATTTATTCTGCTCGTGTAATTCCTTTTAAAGGAGCATGGATGGAGTTTGCTACAGACATTAACAATGTAATGTATGCTTACATTGATAGAAAAAAGAAATTCCCTGTAACTACTTTATTACGTTCTATTGGCTTTGAAACTGATAAAGATATTTTGGAGTTGTTTGGAATGGCTGATGAAATTGCAGTTGATACCAAAACTTTACAACCGCATGTTGGCAGAAAACTAGCTGCTCGTGTTTTAAGAACTTGGGTTGAAGATTTCGTTGATGAAGATACTGGTGAAGTTGTGAGCATTGAGCGTAACGAAATTGTAATGGAGCGTGATACAATTTTAGATGAAGATGGTATTGATACCATTGTTGAAATGGGTATCGAAAGCATCTTTATTCAAAAAGAAGAACTAGGTGGAGACTATGCAATCATCTACAATACATTAAACAAAGATACTTCAAACAGTGAGTTAGAAGCGGTTCAGCATATTTATCGCCAATTGCGTGGTGCTGATGCTCCAGATAACGAAACTGCACGTGGTATTATCGATAAATTATTCTTTAGTGATAAGCGTTATGATTTAGGAGAAGTTGGTCGTTACAAAATCAACAGAAAACTAGAACACGCTATCCCTATCGAGAAAAAAGTTTTAACAAAACAAGATATCATTGAAATCATCAAATACTTAGTTCGTTTAACGAATGCTAAGGCTGAGATTGATGATATTGATCACTTATCAAACCGTCGTGTACGTACAGTTGGCGAACAATTGTATGCACAATTTGGTGTTGGTTTAGCTCGTATGGCTCGTACTATTCGTGAAAGAATGAACGTTAGAGACAATGAGGTTTTCACTCCAGTTGACTTGATTAATGCTCGTACACTTTCTTCTGTTATTAACTCATTCTTTGGTACATCTCAGTTATCTCAATTCTTAGATCAAACTAATCCGCTTTCTGAAATTACGCACAAACGTCGTATTTCAGCATTAGGACCCGGAGGTTTAAGTAGAGAAAGAGCTGGATTTGAGGTTCGTGACGTACACTATTCTCACTATGGTCGTTTGTGTACTATTGAAACTCCAGAGGGACCAAACATTGGTTTGATTTCAACGCTTTGCGTTCACGCTGCTATTAATGATATGGGATTCATTGAAACTCCTTATCATAAAGTAACGAATGGTAGAGTAAATATGCACGAACAGCAGTATTTAAGTGCTGAAGAAGAAGAAGAAAAGAAAATTGCACAAAGTAATACGCCAATTGATGATAAAGGAAACTTCCTTGAAGAGAAAATTGTAAGTAGAGATACTGGTGATTTTCCAATTTTAGATAAAGCAGATGTTCAGTTTATGGACGTTGCACCTAACCAAATTGTTGGTTTATCTGCTTCATTAATTCCTTTCTTGGAGCATGATGATGCTAACCGTGCTTTGATGGGATCGAATATGCAACGTCAGGCTGTGCCATTGATTAGAATGGATGCACCAATTGTAGGTACTGGATTGGAAGCAAAAGCAGCATTAGATGCTCGTATTCAAATTCACGCAGATGGAACAGGAGTGGTAGAATTTGTTGATTCAAGAGAAATTCATATCAGATACGATAGAAATGATGACGATAGATTAATTTCTTTCCACGATGATTTGATTGTTTATAAATTGGCTAAGTTCATTAAAACCAACCAATCAACTTGTATTAACTTACGTCCTGCTGTTAAAAAAGGACAACACGTTAAAAAAGGTGATTTCTTAACCGAAGGTTATGCTACTCAAAATGGTGAACTAGCTTTAGGTAGAAACTTGGTGGTTGCATTTATGCCTTGGAAAGGTTACAACTTTGAGGATGCGATTGTAATTAATGAAAAAGTTGTTAGAGAAGATTTATTTACTTCTTTACACATTGATGAATATGAATTAGAAGTTAGAGACACTAAACTTGGAGAAGAAGAATTAACTTCTGACATTCCTAACGTTAGTGAAGAAGCAACTAAAGATCTTGACGAACACGGTATTATTAGAATTGGTGCTACTATTAAAGAAGGTGATATTTTAATTGGAAAAATTACTCCAAAAGGAGAAAGTGATCCAACACCAGAAGAAAAATTATTGCGTGCCATTTTTGGAGACAAAGCTGGTGATGCAAAAGATGCTTCTTTAAAAGCTCCAAACGGAACTGAAGGTACTGTTATTGATAAAAAATTATTCCAAAGAGCGAAGAAAGATAAAAACTCAAAAGTTCGTGAAAAAGCTGCTTTAGAGAAAGTTGAAAAAGCTCACCATATTGTTGTTGCTGATTTAAAAGAGCAATTGGTTGGAAAATTGACGATTCTTTTAAGAGAAAAAACTTCTGCTGGCGTTACTAATAGCTATGGAGAAACTTTAATTGGTAAAGGCGTTAAATTCAACTCTAAAAATCTTCAAACATTAGATGTTCAAGGTATTAATCCTTTGGGCTGGACTGGTGAAGAAAAAGTTGACCAAGCTATCAATACTTTATTACACAACTACACTATTAAGTATAACGAGGAGTTAGGTAGATTTAAAAGAGAGAAATTCAATATTTCAATTGGTGATGAATTACCAGCTGGTGTGTTGAAACTTGCTAAAGTTTACTTGGCTGTTAAACGTAAGTTGAAAGTGGGTGATAAAATGGCGGGTCGTCACGGAAATAAAGGTATCGTTGCTAAAATTGTACGTGCAGAGGATATGCCATTTATGGAAGATGGAACACCAGTTGATATTGTGTTGAATCCATTGGGTGTACCTAGTCGTATGAACTTAGGACAGATTTATGAAACCATTTTAGGTTGGACTGGTTTGAAATTAGGTAGAAAATATGCAACGCCAATTTTTGATGGTGCAAGCACTACTGAAATTGAAGACTTGTGTAAAGAAGCTGGAATTCCTTTAAATGGTCACACACATCTTTATGATGGAGAGACTGGAGAAAGATTCCACCAAAAAGCAACTGTGGGCGTTATTTATGTGATTAAACTACACCATATGGTGGATGATAAAATGCACGCTCGTAGCATTGGACCATACAGTTTGATTACACAACAACCGCTTGGTGGTAAGGCTCAATTTGGAGGTCAAAGATTTGGTGAGATGGAGGTTTGGGCACTGGAGGCTTATGGTGCAGCAAACATCTTACAAGAATTATTGACACTTAAATCTGATGATATTATTGGTCGTGCAAAAACTTATGAAGCTATTGTAAAAGGCGATAATATCCCTAAAGCTGGTGTGCCAGAATCATTTAATGTGTTGGTTCACGAGCTAAGAGGTTTAGGTTTAGATTTAACTTTTGAATAATCTATTCTAAAGAATATAAATAAAAAGCTGCTTCAATTGAAGCAGCTTTTTTTATGGATAGCAGTACCATTAAACAGCATTCGATTTCCATTGAACAGACTGCCATTTCTACAGAACAGGATTTGATTTCTATTGTGCAAAAATCGATTTCCATCTGTTAGAAATTAATTTCCACTAAACAGGATTCGATTTCTAATGAATAGACTGTCATTTCTACAGAACAGGATTCGATTTTTATAAAACAGCTATGTCATTGTATAAAATGGGATGCTAGTTCCATCAGTTGGGATGCTTGTTTTATGAAATGGGATACTTATTCCACCAATTGGGATGGCTGTTCCATCAGTTTTCTGAACTGTTTTTATTATTAGGGACGAGTATATTTAATTGATGATACTTGTTTGTACTCGGCACTTTTTGATTTAAAAACTGATAAGACGTATTTTTTTGATTTTAAAACTACATCTACCAAGCCTGTTGTTTCAGCATATAATAAAACATCTCTTGCTTGTAAAGCATTTTTGTAAGTTGGTTCTGCATCTGTTACATCTTTATTTGCCTTTTTTAGTTTTGCAAGATAGGTTTGTAATGCTGCGACTTTTAGTTCGGCTTCGTTGGGTTTATATAGGCTTTGTGCAGCTACCCAATTGATTAAATCCTCGAAATGTTGTACTAGATTGTCATAGCTCTGTTGACTTGCAGAAATTGTGGTTGGCACTTCTGGGTTATCTGTTATTTCGGTTGTTTTTGATTTTTTAGGTTTTAGTGGTGTGGCTCTTGTGCCTTGTATTTTTCGGTTATATTCTCTTGCTCCTTCTATGATTGTATCATCTAAATCGAGTGAAGCAAATGAGTTAATTACTTGTGTGGAAAGCGTGTCTAATGGTTGAAAAATAATTTGTCGTTGTTTGGTTAATTGTCCAAAAATGCCTTCTTGTTTGCTTGCTTCAACTGTTGCATCATCACAAAGTTTGCAATGTGCTTGCATATTTGTGAGTTTGATTAAATCGTTGGTGGGTGCATACTTGCTGCCATAAGCTGCATTGAATGCAATTTGTGATTTGTAATTGGCTACATTGATAGTATGGCCAGTTTCATTTACTTGTTTTGCCATTGTATAAAGTGTTGGTGAATAGCTAAATTATGGAATTATTTAAATTAACAAATAAATTTACATTAAAATTAAGAAAATATTAGGATTTTGCAAGTTGCTGACTGTTAGCAAAAAGTTGTTGGTAGGCTTTGCAGTATCAATCAATGTTTGAATTGTATTTTTTATATATTTGGTGATGAGATATTTTACTAAATGCTTATATAGTTTTCTACACTAACCATTTAACAGAATGAAATTTTACACGATAAGAAACCTGCAATCATTGTTGGTGAGGACACCAACAATGGCGAAAAAAACATTAATGTTTCATCATTATCAAACGGGTTGTATTTTATTAAAATGCAAAAAGCAGATGGAAGTTTTAAGATTAGCAAACTTTTAATTCAGCATTAATATGTTTAATTTAATTAAAAAGCAAGGTAAATTAATTGCCTTGCTTTTATCCTTTATACTTACAGAGAATGATACCATAGCACAAGTAAACCTTGTATCCAACCCTTCTTTTGAACAATATACCAATTGCCCACAAGGATACTTACACGAACATCCGGACTTTTGGTATCAGCCTGATAAAGGGGGGGGAGGGTATTTTAATGCTTGTAGACCAAATATAGGTAGCGTGCCATACACAGGTCTTGGTTTTCAATATGCCCACTCTGGATTTGCAATGGTTAGTATGGCATATTATAACAATAATGCCAATAACTATTTTCAGATAAAGCTGTCAGATAGTTTAAGAGTAAATAAAAATTATTATATAGAATTTTATGCAGTAAATACTAAGGCATATAAACTTGGTTGCAATAACATATCTCTATTGCTTAGTAAGCAGGCAGTTTATGCAGATACCATCAATAATATTAAAATAATACCTGCCAATCCGCAAATTTATAATTATGGAAACCCTATTATTACAGACACTACTAATTGGGTAAAAGTAAGTGGCATTTATAAGGCACAGGGTGGGGAGCAATATATTACTTTAGGTAATTTTAAACCAACAAGTCAAACCAATTATATCATTAGTAAACCCGGTGGTAGCTTGTTCACTGCGGGTTATTTTATAGACGATGTTTCAGTAATACCCCTTGATAGTATGTGTTTAAGGGCAGATGCAGGTAAAGACACAGCCATAACATTGGGTGATAGTGTCTTTATTGGTAGTTTAACCAATGGTATAGATAGTATTAAATGGTTAAACGGTAACACTGTTATTGATAGTTTGAGACCTGGTTTTTGGGTGCACCCTAATGTTACCACAAGCTATATTTTGCAGCAAGTGGTTAATGGTTGTTTTAGTGCAGATACTGTGGTGGTAACTGTGGGTACGGTGCCATTGAAAATTATGAATTATGAATTAAGAATGATGAATGAGAAGCAGATTGAGAGTAGATGGGTTACTGCTAATGAAGTTAATGTGAGCCATTTTAATATTCAGCGTTCAGTAAATGGCAAAGACTTTATAACTATTGGTAAAATATCAGCCAATAATAAAAGTTTGAATGAGTACCAATTTACCGATGACCGTTTACCGTTTACCGTTGATGGCAGTTTGTACTATAGAATTGAGAGTGTGGATTTCGATGGCAGAAAACAATATAGTGTGATAAGGAATGTGGAATTAAGAATTAGGAATAATGGAATTAGCATTTATCCAAATCCTGCAAAAGAACAGGTTACTATTACTTGTAAGGATGCTAAAGAGTTGATAATAGTTGATTACTCAGGGAAAACAATTTATCAGTCAACAGTCGACCGTCGACCGTTGACTGTTAATCTCAAACAATTATCTAAAGGTGTTTATGTTGTTAAAGCAATTTTAAATACTGAAGAAATTAAAACAGAAAAACTAGTTGTTGAGTAAGTGACTGCAAAGAGTTGCCAACCTTTTAAAAGTTGGCAACTCTTATAAAACGGTTAATTCAATTACAACTCCATAAACTTCTTCTCTACAAAATTCCAATCAACCACATTCCAGAAATTGGTAATATAATCTGCACGTTTGTTTTGATAGCGTAGGTAATAGGCGTGTTCCCAAACATCTAAACACAATAACGGCTTGCCTTTTAACTCAACAATATTCATTAATGGATTGTCTTGATTGGCAGTTGAACCAATGGCTAGTTTGCCATCTTTTGTTTTAATTAGCCAAGCCCAACCACTTCCAAAACGTGTTTTTGCTGCATCGGCAAACTGGGTTTTAAATGCATCTAAAGAACCAAAATCTCCTATGATATTATCTGCTAAAGAACCTGTGGGTTTATTATCTGCTGCTGTGTTTGGCGACATACATTGCCAAAACATTTCGTGGTTATAATGTCCACCAGCATTGTTTCTCATTTTTGGTGTGTACTTAGAAATTTTGTGTAGTATATCTTCTAAAGATTTGTTTTTGCTGCCAACTTCTGCAATGTATGCTTCGTTTAAATTTTTGCAATAGGTGGCTGCGTGTTTGGTATAATGTATTTCCATTGTTTGGGCATCAATGGCTTTTTGCAAAGCATCGAATTTGTAAAGCAATGGTTGTTGCATAAACCTGCCATTAGCCAAGGGTGCTATTTTTTTATTGATGCTATTTGCAAGAGATGGAATGATGGTTGTGCTTAACCCAACAGCTAAAGCTGCTTTGCCAGAATTGAAGAGAAAATCTCTGCGACTAGATGTTGACTTTTTCATTGGTAGTTTTTACTTTTTTAAAGGTAGCGGTAAATGCTTTAATACGCCTAAATAATCTAAAATAAAACTCGCTATTAAACAACTGAGAATCTTGCAAAGCTTTGTAAATAAGAAAGATTGCCACAGGCACCAAAACAAATGTTGATAGCCAAATGCCAGTGAAAGAACTTAGCACATATTCTTTAGAAAACTTCTCTCCAAAAGTGTTTAACAAGTAGAAAATTGCAAAGAAAATGATGGCAAAAACCAATGGCGTTCCTAGTCCTCCTTTTCTGATAATGCTACCCAAAGGAGCACCAATTAAGAATAATACTAAACAAGCTAAACTATAAGTAAACCGTTTGTGCCACTCGATTTGATGGGCTCTTAAAGATTCGAATTTATTTTTATAATCAGTAACTGTAGTGCTGATATTTCCTATGGCAATATTTACAGATGCCAATGAACTTTGGTAAACAGCTGTTTTAATTGAATCGGGAATGAGCTTGTTAAAAGTGGTTACATTTTTAAACTTGAATGTGTCTTTTTTTAACCAACCAGTATCGGCATATTTTGAAAAAGCAAACATTGGTTTTATATCGAGCAGTGATTTTTTTTCTAAGAATACACTAGACTTTTTAATAGAATCTATGGTATAATCAATTTGTCTGATGGTGAGCATTTTTGGATGTTTTTCCAAAGTTTCTTCGTTACCATTGCCCATTTGCAGGCTACTCATGTCAAGTAGTTTGCTGTATTGTTTAAAGCCCATTCTAATGTAATCATTCTGCACACTTCCCCTTACGCCTTTTTCTTGATATCGAGTGCCATTGTACAGCACAAACTCTAAAAATTTTTTGTCTTTTGTAACCCTCATTACGCCACTTTCTGCTGTAATTAAATTATCTTGAATTGTATTGTTTCCCTCGAAAATTACTACGTTTTTAATGGTGCTGTCGTCTTTTTCTTTCTTTCCAATTTTAATAACAAAGCCTCTTAGTTTATTATAAAAAACACCTTCTTTAATATCAAAAGCTGGTTGTTTTAAAATGATGTCGTGTTTTAATGATTCAAGTTTTAGTTCTGCAACAGGTATAATATTATTCAAAAAAACAAAAGCAATTAAACTGATGAAACAGGTTACAATTACCAATGGACGCATAAAACGTAGCAAAGAAATACCTGCAGATTTAATGGCAACAATTTCAAAAGTTTCGCCAAGATTACCAAAAGTCATAATGCCAGAGAGTAGCATTGATAGGGGCAAAGCCAAAGGAACCCAATGCACCACTACTAAACCTATCAGTTTCATTAGCACTAAAAAGTTGAGTCCTTTGCCAACCATATCATCTAAATACAGCCAAAAAAATTGTAGTGTAAATACAAAAACTGCAATGGTAAAAGTTGCAAAAAATGGCCCAATAAAGGCTTTAATAACTAATATGTCTAGCTTTTTAAACAATTGTATTTTAGATTGGTGATTTAATAGTGTGACAAAAGTAATTGTTTACAGCACTGAAATGTGTTGAGGATGTTATTATGAGTTTATTTTAACAAAAGGATAAAAAAAATCCCACTGCTAGAGTGGGATAAAACGAGTTTAATTGTATAAAATATTTTAAAGCTACTAACTTCCTAAACGATGGAAAAGTTCCTTAACTTGATAATCCCAAAGTTGAGTTGCATCTTTAATTTCACTTTTCTCAGCAAAGTCGCTAATCATTAGAACAGTTTGATTAGAGATTTCTGTTTTAGAAATTCTAAATTCAAAGTATTCTCCTTTTTCGCTATGCAACCAATGGTATCTTATAAAATGCTCTTCTTCCTCTTCAAGTATTTTTGCTTTATCTGGAGCATCTGAACCCCAGCTAAAAGTTAAAATACCTTCCCACTCATCCACTTTGTCGGCAAACCATTCTTGTAATCCAACTGGCGAACTTAAGAAACCCCATAATATTGCTGGAGAGCATCGCACTGGGAATTCGATGGTGTATAATTGTTTTTTGCTCATACTACACTTTTCCTTTTTGTAAGGATGCAATAATAGTAATTAATAGATTGCTACCAAATGTTTTTTTTGTTAAAGTCTTATATAATTTTTGGTTATAGTTGTGTTTAGTTAAAACACTAAACTAATACACCTTCCATCGTGTAATGGGTACTGTTATATTGGGAATAGAGTTTTGCTGATTTAAATCAACCAAACCTATTTTTTTTGCGTAGCTGTAAACAAAAATATTTTTGGTATTAAATACACCATTTTCTAAGTATTGAGTTTCTTCTTTCACTTCAATAATACTATCAATGGTATTTGTACCAATTGTTGAAGTAATATTTTTTGAAACTAAAGTAAAGTGATATTTTACACTAGTTGGGTTGCCAGATAAAGTGCCTGGAACCGTTGGGCTATCCCAAGTTGAACCAACAATGGGATAATCTTTTAAGAATAAATAATCTGCTTTTTGCCCTGTGCCAATGGTGTAATAACGATAATAATTTCCTGCCCCATCTTTTCTATATAATAAGGTATCAGATTTTGAAAGAATAGGTACTTCTAATATAAACTGCCTGTAAGTATTGCCATTGAGAACTTTATCTGCTGCAAAAACTGTAACCATAGCAGTATCGTTTAGTGTTGAATTAAAATAGGTCCAATTGCTATTGGTTGATGTTGGATAATAGTCTGTACTTGTATTTGGAGGATTTGTGACTGAATTGTTATCTGGCACAATAAAGGAACAAACGCTGTTACCGAAGTGCAAACTAAAATGTCCATCAGCAGATAATACAGGTTTTCCAAAACTATTGATAGTAATAGTTTGTGGAGCTGTGGTGTAAGCATAACCCGATGCATAAAACCAATAACCATTTACAGTGTCTGAATAAACAGTAAACTTACCAATTGAAGTAAAGTTGATATTTACCCTTAAATAATTACTGCTTGTTAAAGCCTCATTTTGCTTATAAGTTCCAACAACTTGAATGGCTTGACAATTACCTGCAGAATCTTGCAAACTACCTGTTGAAGTGTTTGTAACTGTTCCTGCATTTTCAACGCTATATTCTTTTTCGCAAGCAACAAATGCAGTAAATAAGATGGTATATAAAAGTAATTTCTTCATTTCAATTTTCAAGGCCGTAAAGTTAATTGTATTAAGATAACAGTTTTGTTAAAAATGCTGCTTAGTGCTTTAGTTTAATTGAAACTTATGTTTTAAATTTTTGCAACAGTTTTAAAGACTGCTATTGTTAAAATCAAGTTTTATACTACAAAGATTTTATGAATAATTTGTTTTGTTGTTGGATAGTAGCATTATATGCGTTACTACACAAAGTTGCAATCGATATCGGGTTCGATTGCAATGGTTTTTACGCATTTAGATAACGTAAGCAATTCAACCACACATAATTTCACTCTCGAATTTTTGTTTATTCAATAATTCAAAACGATTGTAATATTTATTTAAAAAAACAGCCAAAAAACGCCGTATGAAACAAATTGCCTTATCGCTTTTTGCCTTCTTTTTTTGTTTAACAACAATTAAAGCACAGTCCTACAATGCTACAGTAGCCAAAGATGGCACTGGAGATTACACCACAGTTCAGGCAGCTATTAATGCCGCACCAACAGGCAGAACAGCAGCCTGGGTGATCTATATTAAAAATGGAAAATACAGGGAGAAAATTACCATTGCATCTACTAAAACGTTTATACAATTAGTTGGTGAA
>JANYEB010000046.1 GCA_025363355.1 Chitinophagaceae bacterium
CATTAATTCTCAAGATTGGATGCAACGTTTTACAAGCGATGCTCAACTAACAAAAGGCTTAGTAAAAGCACTACGTCTCCCCTACTCTTTCAATTATAAATTTGATTCGTTAAGAATTTCTAAACTTTATGCTCCAGACAGCAGTTTTAGAATTTTTACTTGGCAAATTTCAAAAGACTTAACTTTTTATCTACAAAAAGGTGCCATACAAATGAGAACAACTGATGGTTCTTTAAAATTATTTCCGTTGATTGATATGTCTGATTTTACCAAAGCTCCCAACGATTCTGTTAGAGATGCATCAAGATGGATAGGGGCAATTTATTATCAAATAATAGCAAAAACATTTAACAATAAAAAGTATTACACGTTGCTAGGGCGAGATGATAATAACGAACGAACCAATAAAAAATGGATTGATATTTTAACGTTTGATGAAACAGGCAAACCACAGTTTGGTCGTAATTGTTTTATTTATCCTAACGATGCAATAAAACCACCACAACCTTGCTTTAGATTTTGTTTAGAATTTAGAAAAGATGCAGGTGTTACATTGAAATACGATGCTAAACTTGATGAAATTATTTTTGATCATTTAATTAGCGAAAACAATGATCCTGCTACAAAATCTACACTTATTCCCTATGGAGATTACGAAGCATTTAGATGGCAAAATGGCAAATGGTATTTTAATGCTCAACCCTACGATGCCGTTGAAATAAAAGAAGAAAATAACAAAACATTTCCCCAACCATTTTTAGAAAAAAAAGAGAAGAAAAAGAATAGGTTTTAAAGCAGATTTAACACCAGCCAACCCCTATATTCCAAGCTTCTCCTCTCCCACTGCTTATTTGATGCATCAGTATTTTGAATATTTTTTCTTCGCAATATCACATCATAACAAATATTGCATCTACAATGCATAATACATTATTTAATCTGTTGAAGAATAGTTCGATAGTAAAAAAAATAATGCAAAATCGTTTGAAAACAGACAAAAACACCCTTATTTTTACTATTCAATATTTCTTACTAAAAAATACCTAAGTTATTGTTAATAATACAACTGTGACTTAGGGTGGCGAAGCCGTAAAAAATAGTAGAAAAAAGAATATCAAGTTGCAAGTGGTGAATTGCAATTCTTACTTCAAATTACTAATTACAAACTTCTAGTCAACACCATAAACAAATGCAAATTACCTGCACCTACATAACCCACAATAACAAAGAATGTATTTTACTAAAATGTAGTTACAATGCACAGTTGCATAAAACATTAAGAACATTAGATTTTGTAAAGTATAGCAATACCCACAAAGGATGGTATTTGCCCAAGAATAAAAGTTTGTTAAAGCAAGTAACAACAGCAGTAGCAGGCATTGCAAAGCTTGATATTAATGGGTTGAAATTAGCTGTAGATGAAGTAGCAACAAAACAAGTAAATAGCATTAAAGCAACAGTTTTAACAAACATAACACAATACAACGCAAAGCAGTTAGAATTAATGCTTCAAACCCTAATTCTAAAAGCATATAGCCAAGCAACCATCAACACTTATAGAAACGAGTTTCTAATTTTTTTGCAAACAATAAAAACAACAAAAGCAGATGATTTTACACCACAACGCATAAAAGATTATTTGCAATATTGCTTTGATGAGTTAAAGTTGAGTGAAAGCACACTGCACTCTAGAATGAACGCTTTAAAATTTTATTACGAAAAAGTATTGCATAGAGAAAAGTTTTTTTGGGAGATTCCACGCCCTAAAAAAAGAATCATTTTGCCCAAGGTTATTAGTGAAGAAAAAATAGTGAAAGGATTGCTAAGCATACAAAATATAAAACACAAAGTATTATTAATGACAGCCTATAGTGCAGGGCTAAGAGTAAGCGAAGCAGTAAGCATAAAAGTTGCCAATATTGATAGCGATAGAATGCAAATTTTTATAGAAGATGCAAAGGGGAAAAAAGACAGAGTTGTGCCACTGAGCAAAGTAGCACTTGAATTATTGCGAGAATATTATAAAGAATATAAACCCAAAGAATGGTTGTTTGAGGGGCAAGTAAAATCACTGCCTTACAGCATTAGAACAGCCCAAGCTGTTTTTAATTTTTATTTTGATAAAATAGGCATACCAAAATACATAACCTTTCATAGCCTGCGACACAGCTATGCCACACACTTGTTAGAAAGTGGAACAGATATAAAATTTATACAAGAATTATTGGGGCATAATGACATAAAAACAACGCTGCGATACACACACGTAAGCAAAAAAAGTTTAAGCAAAGTAGAAAGCCCGTTAGACAAAATAATGAGAACAAAAAGCAACTATTGAAATGTACGTAGTTGAAAAAATATTAGGTAGTGATTTAGAATGTATGCTGTGGTTTTATATATTCTATTATTCTGCAAACGCTATTGCAAAGGTTATAGCTCAAAGCAATCTCAAGTATAAATTAGATTGCTTCGTACCTCAGCAATGACTCGAATTTTATCAGCATACATTGTAAAGCATTACCAAAAATTTGCATAACGATTTTTTTTGATATAAACAAGGGGAGAATCCCCCTAAAAAAAAGGGGGATTCTCCGGTAAAAAAAGGGAGATTTTCCCCTTGTCGGGTATTTTCTACTTGCTCATTTTTGCCTTGTTAATTTATTAAATCATTTAAAAAAAAAAATTATGGCAAACATTACTGTCAATCGTGTTAGCAACACATTTACCCCAGCCGAGCTTACAGCACTTGGCACAGCACACACCACTTACAGTGGTATTATTAACGGCAAAACAGTTAGCCTTACAAAAGACGAGGAAGATG
>JANYEB010000052.1 GCA_025363355.1 Chitinophagaceae bacterium
GCCACACCTAGTTTAACCTTGCAAGATGTGAGTGCTGGAAAGAATATTGATTACACCATTCGTTTTCAAAATACAGGCACAGATACTGCTTTTAATGTGGTTATTGCTGATACTTTAGATAGCAAGCTTTTGGCAAATCAGGTGCAAATGGTGGGTTCTTCTCACCCTTGCAAAACAACTGTTAAAGACAATATTATTTTCTTTGAATTTTTAAGCATTATGTTACCCGATAGCAATATCAATAAGTTTGGCAGCAATGGTTTTGTGAGCTTTAAAATAAAACCTGTTGCATCAGTAGCTGCTGGCACAACTATACCAAACAAAGCTGCTATTTATTTCGATTATAATAGTCCTGTAATTACAAAACCAGCCAACACTATTATACAAAACCCATTGCCTTTGCAATTGCTAAGTTTTAGTGCTATTCCTCAAAATGAATTGGGCAAAATTTTAGTGTATTGGAACACTGCTAATGAAGTAAACACAGCTTATTTTATTATTGAAACAAGTAGTACTGGAACAAGTTTTAAAGCAGTTGCAGAAGTAGCTGCAAAAGGTATTGGCAGTAATAGTTATTTCTACTCGATTGATAAATCAAACGTTGTTTATGTGCGATTGAAAATGGTTGATAAGAATGGTGTTTATACCTATTCTAATATCATTAAAATAGCTTCAATGGTTGATTTGTTTGATGGATTAATGGTTGTAAAAAATCCAACTAAAAATCAATTACAATTAAAAGTAAGTGCATCTTCATTAAACAATACAAATGCAAGTTTAGTAAATGCTCAAGGCAAAGTTGTTAAACGATTTGTTTTGCAACAAGGCCATCAAACTATGGATATTAGTGGCATTGCTGCTGGTGTGTATTTTTTGCAAAGCAATGAAGGAAGTAAAAAGGTGGTGGTGGAATAATAAAATGATGCTTTTAAAGTATAGTTTTGCGGTATGACTATTCGCCAATCAATACTTAAATTTCTGTATCCGTTAATAACATTGTTTTCAGGGTTATTGAAAAATGGAACGCAAACAAATAGTGAAAAGATAGTACCAAATTCATCTTTCTATTCACTTGCTGCCACACTCAATAATGGCGAAATTTTTTCATTTGATTCTTTAAAAGGATATAAAGTAATTATTGTAAACACTGCTAGTGATTGTGGCTATACTGCACAATATTCACAGCTTGAAGAGTTGTATCAATTGCATAAAGAGATCCTTAAAATCATTGCTTTTCCCGCAAATGATTTTAAGGATCAAGAAAAAGGAAATGATGATGATATTGCTAGTTTTTGCAAAAAGAATTATGGGGTTAGTTTCTTGTTAATGCAAAAAACAAAGGTTGTTGGCAGCGAGCAAAATGATGTGTTTAAATGGCTTTCAAATAAAAACATCAATGGCTGGTGCAACCAACAACCTGAGTGGAATTTTTGTAAATATTTAATCGATGAAAACGGCGTTCTATTAAACTATTTCGCTCCAACTGTTTCACCATTATCTAAGAAAATAGTTGGGCTAATTACTACTAGCCATTAACTATTTACTACTCACTAAAGACTCTGCCAACCAAAGAAATTCATTTACAAAAACATCAATACTTTTTGCAAAAGTTTCATCAATCAAATTACCTTCAGCATCAAACTTTTTATCAATAAAAGGTGTAACCAAAAGTTGTGGCGATGCAATACCAAATAAGCCAGGAACTAATAATAGCAGTTGTTGAGATGCTCTCATTCCTCCCATAGCACCAACACTTGCAGTTGCTAAACCAAACACTTTTCTTGTTTGTTTTGGAAAATGGTCAAACAAATTATTTAATGCTGGAGAATAACTTCCATTGTATTCTGGACTCACCACAATAAAAGCATTGGCTGCAAAAATTCTTTCCGTTAAGGGCTTATATTTTTCTGGTGTATTTTCAGCAGAAGTAAATACATTTTCCAGCAATCCTAATTTCCACTCTCTTACATCAATTAAACCAACAGTATGTTGTGTTTTTGTTGAAAGATGCTTTTGCAAATGCAAAGCAACTCTATGTGTTAAACTAACTTGTCTTGGGCTGCTGCTTATAATTTCTATATTCATTTACTTATTTTATTATAGAGATGTATTTCTCTTTGTTAAGAAAAATTCCAATTGCATTAAGAATTACTAATAACACTCCAATTCCTGGCTGATGTGCCATAAAAATTTCAAACAACAAAATGTTTACTGTTATTGGTGCTATTAATAAATAAGCTAATGCTCGTGTTTTTGGAACAAGGAGCAAAAGACCAAAAGAAATTTCTAAAACCTTTACGAATGCAAGAAAACCTGTAGAATAAAGCAATCCAGCAAAAGCACCTGCATCGCCTGCCATTGGTGGCATTGGTATAAAATGCAAGAAAAAATTTGCCCCAAATACTAAATAAACTAAGGCTAATAAATAAGCAGGGATGTTTTTAACGTGTTTCATTTTGTTTTTTTTAGTTGAAGTTATGCTTGTTTAATCATTTGAACGCCTAAGTTTAATTTCACTTCATCACTCACAACAATACCACCAGCTTCAGTTACAGCTCCCCAAGTTAAACCAAAGTCTTTTCTATTAATTTTTCCATTGATTTCAAAACCTGCTTTTACTTGACCATAACCATCAGTTACTGTTCCACCATATTCAACATTTAGCTCAATAGTTTTTGTTGTGCCTTTAATTGTTAAATCTCCAACTAAACTATATTCATCATTACTTTTTTTAGTGAAAGAAGTTGACGTAAAAGTCAACGCAGGAAAGGCTTCTGCACCAAAAAAGTCATCACTTTTCAAATGTCCATCACGTTGTTCGTTGTTCGTGCTAATGCTGTTTACATCTGCTTCAAAAGAAATTTTAGCATCAGAAAAATCATCAGCATTTGATTCAAGTGTTGCATCAAATTTTGTAAAATTTCCTGTTACGTTTGTAATCATTAAGTGTTTTACTTTGAAAGTAATTTCGCTGTGTGCAGCATCAATTTTGTAAATTGCCATTTTGTTTTATTTGTTTTAAATTTTATTTTGTTCCCCTTTAGGGGCAGGGGTTTTAATTCATCGGCACTTCAACCAACAATATTTCTGTATTTGTTTTTGATAAAATATTAATTGCATGAGTATCCCAAATACCTATTGCATCTCGTTTTGAAAGGATATTGCCATCAATTTCAACTTCTCCTTCAATTACTAAAAGGTAGATGCCATTACCTTCTTTTTTTACCTGATAAGAAGATAAATTCTCAGCATCAAAATTTCCTAAACTAACCCAAGCATCTTGATAAATCCAAAGTCCATCATTACCAAAAGGAGATACAACAGTTTGAAATTTATTTTGTCTATCAGCTGACGAAAATGTTTGTTGATCGTAACGAGGTGCAACATTCTCTTTATTCGTAAAAATCCACAGTTGAAAAAGGTTTACATCTTCTGTTTTACTATGGTTAAATTCACTATGTTCAATACCACTTCCTGCACTCATTACTTGTACATCATTTTTTGCAATTACACCATGTCCACCAGTACTATCTTTATGTTCCAAAGCACCACTTAAAGGAATGGTTATAATTTCCATATTGTCGTGGGGATGTTTGCCAAAGCCAAAACCAGCTTTAACAATATCATCGTTTAACACTCTTAATTTTCCAAAATGAACTCGTTCTGGATTATACCATTGTCCAAAACTAAAACTGTGATGAGCATCAAGCCAGCCGTGCTTTGCGTGGCCTCTTGTGTTTGATTTGTGAATTAATGTTTTCATTTTATTTATTATTTTATTTATATGTATATACACGTATTTATTTAAAAAAATAGCTATTCTCTAATTCTAAATTTCTCCAACAAATCATTTAATGTTAATGCATCTTCATTATCCATTGTAATTGAATTTTCCCAAACTTGATTTAATTGTTCTGTAGCAGTTTCCAAAGTTTTAATTCCTTTTTGTGTTAATGTAATTACAGTTTGACGACCATCAATTTCTCCTTGGGTTCTAACAATTAAACTTTTCAGTTCAAGTCTATCAACAATTCTAGGAACATTAGAACTTTTTTCAATCATTCTGCTTGCAATATCTTTCACACACATCAACTCAGGGTGTTTCCCTTTGAGAATTCTAAGTACATTATATTGCTCGTGTGTAATATCAAAATCTTTTAGTTCTTTTACTGTTAATGTTTTAATCCACCAAGCTGTATATAAAACATTTAATCCTGCTTTTTGCACTTCGCTTTTAAATTTTGTACTCTTTATTGCTTGTTCTAATTTCACAACGCAAATATATATGTATATACATCTATTTTCCAAATTTATTTTTATCTCCTACCTTTCCAGCCAATTTTTATTTTGATGCTAAAGAAAATCTGGCGTTTTACAAAGAAACTATTTTTCTGGTGTTTTATCACATCGCTTGTTTATATTATTGTTTGTAAATGGCTAATGCCGCCTATTACAATAACTCAAATTAGCAATTCGTTTAGTTATGGATTAAAGAGAGATTATGTAAACTGGAATGAAATTTCTTACAACGTTAAGCTTGCTGCTATTGCTAGTGAAGATCAGGCTTTTCCTGACCACAGTGGGTTTGATTGGGATGCGATGGAAAAAAGTTTAAAACCAAAAAAGAATAAGAAAACAAAAATCCCTTTAGGTGGTGGAGCAAGTACAATTACTCAACAAGTTGCAAAAAATGTTTTTCTATGGCAGGGAAGTGGCATTAGTAGATACGTTAGAAAAGCCCCTGAAATGTATTTTACAAAAATGATAGAATGGGTTTGGGGTAAGCAAAGAATTTTAGAAGTTTATTTAAACACCATTGAAATGGGTAAAGGTATTTTTGGAATAGAAGCTGCGGCTCAAGCTTACTTTAACAAATCGGCTAAGAATTTAACAAGAGAAGAAGCAGCAAAAATTATTGCTTGTTTGCCTAATCCAAAGGTATTTACAGTTGTGCCTATTAGTAGTCGTGTGGCTTGGCGATATCCTCAAATAATGAAACAAATGAGTAATATTGAAGACGATGAAGATATTTTAGCCATTATTAAATAAGCATTGTTGCAAAACACAAAAAAAATACTAACCAAATTATGCTTGTTTGCATTACCAATAGCATTGTTTATTGGTTACTTTGAGTATGAGTTAAAAACCAAGCCTCTTGTTAGCAGCTATGCAGCAAAAAAATATTTTCTTGAAAAGCAACTAGACAGTATTGAGGTTTTAATATTGGGTTCGTCACAAACATTTAATGGGGTAAATCCTGCTTTTTTTGCAAAGAAGGCATTTAATCTTGCTAATGTTTCTCAAACAATTTATTACGATAAAAGACTTACGTTAGATTACTTACCTAAGCTTCCAAAACTAAAAACTGTATTCATAAATGTTGGTTATTTCTCGTTCTTCTACCAACTATTTGATATTAAAGAAAACTGGAGAGACTATTATTATCTACAACAATTTGGTATTAAATATTACGAACTAAATCCATTTTTATTAAATAACTATTCTGCCTTTTCAGTTTACCAACCAATGCATAGTGTTAAGTTGGCTTTTAATAAGTTTGAAGATGAAGCTGCCAAAGAAATTTTATCGAATGGATATCAGCCAAAATATATTCAAGAAACGATGAACGATAGTTTAGGAAACGAGAGAGTTAATATTCATAATTCAGAAAATTTTACGAACAGAAGAAAAGAAATTGAAACAGATTTAGAAGATTTTGTAAAGCAACTATCAGAAAAAAATATACAAGTTGTGTTCCTCACAACGCCAGTATATTCAACCTATTCAAAGTTTTGTGACAAGAAAATTATTGAAGCTAACAATCAATTTATAAATCTGCTTTGCAAGAAATACAAATACAACTACCTGAATTTTTTTGAGGATAAAAGATTTACTAAAGATGACTTTTTTGATAATGACCACCTGAAAAATAATGGTGCAATTAAGCTGAGTAAAATCATCAGCGACACACTGAGCAAGCTTTAATTACCAAATTTAAACTTAGGTGCTTTTTTAGCTGCTTTAACTGCTTTTGGGTCGCCAGCAGCAAGTTTTTCTGCACCAATTGCTCTGCCATTTGATGGACAACCAGTTTTGCTTGAACCACCTCCAAAAATACCACAAGAACAAAGGAAAGCCATCATTCCAAATAATAAGATTGTCTTTTTCATTTCTAAAAAATTATTCAACAAAGTAAATGATTTTTATTTTAAAGATGATTTCGTCTAAAATATGAGTTCTATGTCATTGTCTAGCAATAACAAATCCATCGATTGTTATGTTATTTAAACGAATCGTTATATTTTTACATCTATTAGGGGTTGTAAGTTCAAATTAATAAACATTTTTTTGCATCTTCGCAGCTCACGACTATTGTGTATGAAGCAGGAATTACATAACAAATTAGTAGACAAGAAAAAGCAAGGCAAAAAATCTTTTGCTGTTTTAATTGACCCTGATAAGGTTGATGTAGCTTCTATTGAACAAATTCTTGAGCTTTCTATTGAGGCTAAAGTTGATTACTTTTTTGTTGGTGGAAGTTTGGTAATCTCTACTCATTTAGATGAGTGCATTCAACAATTAAAAGCAGCTTGTAATATTCCAATTGTACTATTCCCTGGTTCTCCTTCACAAGTTAGTAAATATGCTGATGCACTTTTATATCTATCATTGATATCTGGTAGAAATCCTGAATTACTAATTGGTCAGCACGTTATATCTGCCCCATTTGTTAAAAAAAGTGGCTTAGAAATTATGCCAACTGGCTATATGGTTATTGATGGTGGAGCTCCCACAACAGTTTCTTATATTTCAAATGCAGCACCAATTCCTGCTGATAAAACAGATATTGCAATGTGTACTGCAATGGCTGGCGAAATGCTTGGAATGAAACTAATTTATATGGATGCTGGCAGTGGTGCTAAAATTCCTATTTCAGAAAAAATGATTGAGAAGGTTAGTTCACATATCGAATCTCCATTAATTGTTGGTGGTGGAATCATTGAACCAGAAAAGGCTTACTTAAATTGCAAAGCTGGTGCCGATATTATTGTTGTTGGTAATGCTATTGAAAAAGATGCCAGTTTAATTAAAGAAATGAGTGCTGCTGTACACAGCGGTTTTGTAAAAATTTAATTTCTTTTTCCTTCTAGTTTATTGCAAACTTCAAGGCTTCCTAATCTAAACCTAAATGGTATTTTTATTGCCTTTTCAAGTTGCCATTCTTTTTTGCAAAAGAATCCCCAACCTAAAGTATTATCATCAGATTTTATAGTAAAAGGTTTTAAGTATTGTAAAGAATCTGTTCTATAAATTTTTACAGAATCAACACGTTTTGGTGTGTATTGAGCAATACAACCAAACGATAACATTATCAAAATAAAACTAAAAAAATATTTCATAAATACTGTTTATAAATCTCCAAGTTGTGGGCGTAAAATAATTTCCTCAACACAAGCCTGTGGCGATAATTGAGATGCTGCCACCACCATTTTTGCAATATCATCATCCTGCATAATTCTATTTTCATCAATACCACTACCCTTCCAACTAGCTGTGTAAACAGCACCTGGCAATACACTTGTAACTTTAATGTGGTGTGGTTTCATTTCCTCTCTCAAATTCTTACTAAATCCTAGCATTGCAAATTTGCTAATGCTATAACTTCCACCATTTGCATAAGCCTGAATAGAAGCTATAGAACAAATATTAAAAATATGCCCCTGCTTTTTCTCCATCATTGGTGGCAATAGAGAACGAGTTAAATGATAGGCACTATATAAATTGGTTTCAATCATCTTTTCAATAACCCCATCAGCTTCATTGTTTACAGCACCTGGCTCAAAACTTCCTGCATTATTGATAATAATATCTGGTGTTCCAAAAGTTAAACACCATTTGCCAAAGCCAAGCACTGCATCTTTTTTACTTACATCTGCCGATTGATAATGAATAGCAGCAACTGAACCAGCTAGTTCATTGGCAACTGCTTTTAGGTCATCTATATTTCTGGCACATAATAGCAACACATTATTTTTATTGGCAAATGCTTTTGCAAATGCTTTTCCCAATCCTTTCGATGCACCTGTAATAACAATATTCATATTATAAATTAGTAACACGAAGTTAGACAACTAAATGAAAACAATCCTTATTTTGCGTCAGCTATGAACAAGTACAAACATCTTTTTTTTGATTTAGACCATACGCTTTGGGATTTTGAAACCAATGCCAAACAAACCCTCAACGATTTATATACCAATAATGCTTTGCTTGAAAAAGGGGTAGATAATTTTGATGATTTTTTTGGCAAATACAGCTACCATAATCATCGCCTTTGGGATAAATATACCAAGGGACAAATTAAGCAAGATGAGCTGCGTTGGAAACGTATGTGGCTTGCACTGCTTGAGTATAAAATAGCCGATGAAACCTTGTCTAAAAAAATGTCGATGGAGTTTTTAGACCTTCTGCCAAGTAAAAAAAAATTGTTTCCTTATACCATTGAAATTCTTGATTATCTTTTATCTAAAAATTATCAACTGCACCTTATTACCAATGGGTTTGAAAGTGTACAACACAATAAACTTAAAAACTGCGAATTGAGTAATTATTTTGTTGAAATTATAACATCTGAAGGAAGCAATAGCTTGAAACCCAATAAAGAAATTTTTGATTATGCCCTGCTAAAAGCAAAAGCCAACACCTACGAAAGTATTATGATTGGCGATAATGTAGATGCCGATATTGAAGGTGGCATTAATGCAGGATTAGACACCATTTTTGTTAATCATCTTAACAATGATATTTACCCAAATGCCAACTATACCATTTTTCATTTAAAGGAGTTGGAAGAAATATTTTAGAGTTTGGCAAAAGAATTCTTTTGTATGATGATGAAGGATTCTTGCATGAGTAAAATGTTTGTCTGTATGCAAAATCTGATTGTTTGTATGCAGATAATTATTGTTTGTATACTCATTCCAACTGTTTGTATGCTCATTCAGACTTACTGTATGCTCGTTCCGAGCTTTTGTATGGACATTCCGACCGATTTTTTGAGTATTAGAGTAATACTCGCTCGCTAAAAAATGAATAATTGTCAGTAACTATTAAAAAAGATGATCATAGCAAAACAATACTTAAATAAAAAAGAGACTACCCTTTTGGGACAGCCTCTTTTTATATTTAACAGAATTCTTGATTATAATCCAGTAGTAACATTTGCAGTTCCATCAGCATTTACAGTCATAACCAACCCTTTTCCTACAGCCCAAAAGCGATAAGATGTTGTAACAACTGGTGTGTTAGGATCGATACCAAAACTAGATAGAACTTGTGGTATAACACTATTTAACAGTGGGTTTGTAGAAGTTGCACTGGTTTTTATAGAGGTAGTATATTTTTGAACCACACAATCTAAAGCTGTTGAATAGCCTTTTAAGTTTAATGTACCCCAAGCAAAATTTTTGCTAGTTGTTGTTGTGGCTTGAGTTACAGCAACTGGCCCAGTGATAGCAAAACCAGAAACTGTTGCAGCAGCATTAAAATTTAAAACACTAGTACTTGATTGTTGAAATGAATCTGCATAATTAATAGGAAAACTTGCAAGCAATTGTGCAGGTGATTTTGCAGAATTTTGGGCATTTGATGTTAAAGTTCCTGTGCCAGGAATTGTTACATTTATGGCACTTACTTCATCTCCCAAAATTGTCCAACTGCTATTATCAACTTTAAAATATCTAAAGAAAGTTGCATTTTGACCAAACAAATTTAAGTTAGCTCCTGACATATAGGTGGCACTTGCAAAAGCAGTAGCAGGCGTTTTTAAAGTGTCGCTCCAAGGTGTGCCTTTTGGAACATTTGCATAGTTATAAGTAAGGCTAGAGCCGCTTACAGGAAAAGCAACAATTCCTGAATCTAAACGGTAGCCATTTAGTTTTGACCCTGCTGCGTGAGCATTAATAAAAGCTGTAGCAGTTATTTGAGGCCCACCAACTGTAACACCTCCACCATTGCCATCATCAGATTTTTTGCAAGAGCTTAGTATTGTAACTCCAATCAATCCAAATAGAAATATTTTTTTCATTTTAACTTAATTTATTCGACGAATATAATGATTGTTGATTATTGTGATTATAAATATGTCTTAAAATACTATTACCAAATATTAACTCGTAAACTATCTGGTCTAAATGATTTAGCATTTGGTTTAATATTGAAAGCCTCATAGAATTCTTGCAAGTTTACAACTGGACCATTGATACGTTCTTTTGCAGGGCTATGCACATCTGTTTTAACTCTGTTTGCCAAATGTTCTTTTCTTACTTGGTATAACCAACTATAAGCATAGCCTAAGAAATAGCGTTGTACTGGTGTAAATCCTCCAATTTTTTTACCTTGTTTAAATGTTTCTGTCTTTTTAAAAGCATCTAATCCAAGCAATAAACCACCAAGATCAGCAATATTTTCGCCTTGTGTAGCTTCTCCATTAATGTGCAAAGTGTCAACAGGCACAAACTCATTAAATTGACGAATGATTTTTTTTGCTCTTAGTCCAAATTCTTCACCATCTTTTTTAGTCCACCAATCTTTCAAGTTTCCTGCTGCATCATATTGTCTTCCTTGATCATCAAACCCGTGGGTAATTTCGTGTCCAATGGTGCTTGCAGCAGCATAGCCATACACTAAAGCATCATCTAAATCGGCATCTTTTTTACCAGGAATTGCAAAAATTCCAGCAGGCAAAACAATTTCATTATTGCTAGGATTGTAGTAGGCATTATATGTTTGAGGTGTCATATCCCACTCATCTCTATTTACAGGTTTACCTAATTTATTTACATTGTATTGATGCCACCATTCGTTTGCTTTTTGCATATTTATTACGAAAGATGTTTTGCTGATATCCATTGCAGTAAAGTCTTTCCACTTATCAGGATAGCCAACTTTCTTTTTAATTTTAGCTAATTTGTCATAAGCTTTTGCTTTAGTTTCATCGCTCATCCAAGTTAGTTTTGCAATTCTTTCTTTATATGCATCACGAATAGCTTCAACTAAATCTTCGTATCTTTTTTTAGCAGTTTCATTAAAATATTCTTTTACAAACAACTGACCCAAAGCCTCACCCATTGCCCCTTCTTGTGCATCTAAAACCCTTTTCCACCTTGGTCTTGCTTCCTTTGCCCCACTTAAAGTTTTACCATAATTGAACTTGTCCATAAATGTTTTATCATCAAGATAAGTTGCAAAGTCTGACACGTAATTATACTTCATATAATTTTTTAGCACTTCAATCGGAGCTGTTTTAAGCTCATTATTTAAAGCTGTATAAAACTCTGGCTGACCAACAATAACACTATCAAGTTTTGGAATTTTAGTAATTGTCCAATAGTCATTCCAATTAAGATTTGGCGTAAGTGTTTGCAGTGCAGTGGTGCTCATTTTATTGTAATTCTTGTAAGGATCACGCAAGTCTGCCAGTTTGCGAGAAGCTTTGGCGAGTCTTGTTTCAAAAGCATACACATCAGCCATTGCTTTGTTTGCAGTTGCATCATCATTGCTTAATTGTTTAAATATTTTAACCAAATATTCTTTGAAAGCATTCTGCACAGCAATAGATTTTTCATCTGTATTAAAATAGTAATCTCTGTTTGGCATTCCTAATCCACCTTGACCAAGGATGTAAGCAATTTGCTCGCTATTTTTATCGTCTTGTGCAATATAATTTCCAAAAAAAGTATTAGAACCTTTATTTCCAAATTCTGCTGAAAGTTTAAGCAAATCGCTTACAGTAACAGCTTTATTAATTCTATCTAAATCGGTTTTTAATGGATTGATCCCATCTTTATTTATAGCATTTGTGTCCATTGCAGAACTCCAAAAATCCGCAATCTTTTGTGTAACAGTTCCTTTAGCACCACCTTCTTTAACAGCTTTTTCGTTAATGCTGATAAGGCGTTTGTAGATTTCTTCTTGCACTAAATTACCAATACCCCAAGCAGATTCTGCATCAGGAATTTTGTTCTTTTTTATCCACCCACCATTAGCATACAAAAAGAAATCATCTCCTGGATTAACAGTAGTATCAAGATTTTCTAACAATGGATCACTATTAGTAGCTTCAGTTTTGTTGTTGCAACTAATGATTGTAACAATTGCAAACAATGGAATAATTCGTTTTAGCATATTTTAATATTAGACGTTAAAAGTAGGCCTATGCTGCATATCATTGAAATTCTATTTGATAAATGGCTGCTATTTTGAAGCTTAAACCCTGCTCACAGTTTTTCGTCTGTAGATTATCCTAACTTTACTCTCTCAAAATTTTGATGTAACAAATTATGGCATACAAGAAGTTCATCTTATCGGCTTTGCTCTTTATTATTTTTGATAATATTTCCTTTTCACAAATCAATTCAGAAGGAACATATTATCATAGAGATGGTGTTGGTTTAAATGGAGGCGTTAATGCTGGTGTTACTTCAACTGGCAATAGTGGCACAGGTTCAAATATTAATGTAACTTATCATAGATGCAATTGGGCAGCAGATCCTGACGATGCAACTAAAACTTTAACAGGCAGCGTTACTACCTATTTTAAAACAGTTGCTACAAATGTTGCTACAATCAGCTTTGACTTTAACAATACATCTTTCAACAATGCATCTTTAAGTGTTTTGTATCACGGTAGTAATTGTAGTTTCTCTTTCCCATCAACGGGCAATCAAGATGTGTTAAATATTTCTCTCCCTGCACCAATTGTAGCAATGGGAACATTAGATTCCGTAACCATCAATTATTCTGGTATTCCACCTGCTGCATCTGGCCAAGCAGAAGGATACCAACGTGACCAGGATGCAGCATCAAACAATTATTTATATACTTTATCAGAATCTTATGAAGATAAAGATTGGTGGCCTTGCAAAGCAGATATGCAAGATAAAATAGATTCAATTGATATCAATGTTACTGTTCCTAGTGCTTTTTGGGTAGCTGCAAATGGTGTTATGACAGACTCTACAATTAATGGAACAACCAGAACTTTTAAGTTTAAACATCGTTATCCAATTGCATCTTATTTAGTGGCTATTGGCATTGCAAAATACAAGAAATATTATTTAGGAAATTTAGCTGTGGGTGCTGGTACAGTTCCTTTTGTTGTCAATCTTTTTCCAAACAAAACAACACCTGTTGAAAACAATATTTTAAATGTATTAAATAATCATAAACTTGTTTTTGCTGCATTTAATAATTTGTTTGGAGATTATCCTTACGCCAAAGAAAAACATGGGTTTTATGAGTTTGGTTTTAGTGGAGGGATGGAGCATCAAACCTTTTCTGGCATTGGCACAAGTAGTATTCAAAGCAATAGTGTTTTGGCTCACGAATTGGCACATCAATGGTTTGGAGACAAAGTAACTTTTTCAACCTGGAATCATCTTTGGCTTGCAGAAGGTTTTGCAACTTATAGTGAATCTTTAGCTGCTGAATTTGTACCATCAATTGGTATTAACCCTGTAAGTAAATTGTCTAGCAATAAATCAAGTGCCAGAAGTCTTACATCTTCATCTATCTATCTAAATTCAATATCAAACTCAAATGCTGTATGGACAAATAATAATACAACAGCAGTTTATGATAGAGGTTGTATGGTTGTATCTATGTTGCGAGCATTGATGGGAGATAATAAGTTTTTTGCTGCTTGCAAAAATTATTTAACAGATACTGCTATTGCATATAAATCGGCAGTTACAGCAGATTTGCAACGCAATATGGAAAATCAGTTTGGAGAAAGTATGACTGGATTTTTTACTGAGTGGATAATGAAAAAAGGTGTACCAAATTATACTGTTCAATGGGGCAATGAAGGAAATAAACTTAACTTAAAACTTACTCAATCTGTTGCAGCAACAGGAACTACAGGTACTGCTTCAACTTTTTTTCCAATGCCAGTAGTTATTAAAATTGCTAATGCTGCAAATACATTAGATACTACGATAGTTATTTATCATAAATCTGCAAATGTTTTAATGTATTCAGGCAATGGGGTTGGTGCTACAGTTAATAGCAATATCATTTCTTATAATTTATCTTTCACCCCTGCAACTATAACATTTGACCCTGCAAATAAAACAATGGCTACTGCTACTGTAACTTATTCTGCATTGTTACCAATAACAAAAATTGGCTTAATTGCTATTCAACAAAAAGATAAAAATATTCTAACTGCAACCATTACCAATACCAATATTATTGATAATATAGTATTGCAAAAAAGTATGAATGCTATTGATTTTAGTGAAGTTGGTATTATGAGTTTTCAGTTGCTACAAAATGATAGCAAAGTATATCAGTTAATTGATAATTCAATCAACAATTCTATAGTTTATTACAGGGTAAAAGTTACTAGTAGTGGGGTAGTAACTTATTCTTCTATTGTTGCAATTTTAAATAATTCCGATAGAAATATTATTACACTACAACCTAATCCAGCTAAGGATTTTATAAATATTTATTTTGAGAATAATCTCAACAAAAATTTTGTAGTTAAGTTGTCAAGTATAGAAGGAAAAGTCTTGCAAACCCAAAAAATAGCATCAAATTATTTGCAATTAAACACTTCTCATTACAGTAATGGAACTTATTTGATTGAGTTATTTACAGATGATAAATTAGTTGGTAGAAACAAATTGGTAATTAATAGATAATGTTGAATTAAAACTTAAATGTATTGGTGAATTCTAAATGAGTTCTATTCAAATTTCCATCCTTTTGTAGCAAGTATTTTTTTACATTTTTCGCAAAAACAGGTTTCTTTATTTGTTGGATTTCCACCTTCAGCATCTTGCATAAAACAACTATCTATTGGACAGTGTGGCAAACCCTGAGTATGTCCAAGCTCGTGAATTGCAACCTTATAAAATTGACTTTGTTTGTTTTCTTTTGAAAGCCTATATGTAGATGCTATGCAAGCCTTTCCAGGACAAAATCCAAGTCCCATAATACCCCAATCTTTATTATTGTTTTTATTTATGCTAATGTCCTTACTCGTCAATCCAATGGTGACATGCTGTTTTGGCGTTTGTTTATTCAAAAATATTATTAAAGAATCAGCTCTATACCTGTTGCGTTCTTTATAATATGCAGATTGAGGCAATTGAATTGTCAGCTTTAAATTCACAAATGGATATACCATTTTGAGTTGTTTGTATGCAAACTGAATATCGCCATCTTGTATATCGGCAAAGGGCTGTATATTGATTGTCACTTGCTGTTTTATATAGTCATTTCTTATTTGCAAAGCATTTTTCTGATTGCTTTGACCACAACCCAAAATCAGTAATAATATAATTATAGTATTTATGCCCTTAACAAAATTCATATAGAAAATGAAGAAGAATGAAGTTATAAAATTGGAGCACTAAATAATTGTATGATTGGAGTTATAAAGACTCTATGCTATTTTTCATTTGCAGTTAACAAATCTTACTTACTAACCACACTATGGCTATGAAGCCAAAGGTTATTTAATTTCATTGTTTTTTCAATTACATCTCTAGCACAACCTTTGCCTCCATTGATTGTAGAAGTATATTGAGAGATGGATTTAATTTCATCAACTGCATCGGCAGGACAACAAGGTAAGCCAACAACTTTCATAACCTCTGCATCAGGTATATCATCACCCATAAATAAAATATCTTGTGATTGCAGTTGATACTTTCCAACGAAGTCTCCTAATGCTTCCACTTTATTAGAAACATTCATATAAACATCTATAACACCTAATAAGTTTAATCTTTCTTTTACTTCTACAGAATTGCCACCAGAAATGATTGCTACTTTAAACCCCTTTTTTACTGCTAATTGCAAAGCGTAACCATCCTTTACATTCATTGTTCTTGCCATAATATTATTTGGCAATATAATGAGCGACCCATCTGTTAATACACCATCAACATCAAACACAAATGCTTTAATATTTTTGAATTGTTGAAGAACGTTCATTTGATTATAGTTTGCAGTCTATGATTAAATAAACTATTTTTTTTGATTATCTCTCCACTCATACACCCAACTGCTTTGAATCATTTCTAAATGCCCTTCATTGCTTTGTTCTTTAGTTCCTTCAAAGTTTGGTAACGACAAAACCCATTCTAATAAACTAGTAAATCTTATTCTATAAATTTTACTCTCTGTAAAGTCGTCTCCAAATTTTTCGTACAATTTTTGGGCAATGTCTTCGTAGTCGTTCCAATGTATTGGTGGTTCAAAATGAGGCATAAAAAAGTTCAAGATTTAAAAGTTTAATGTTCAAAGTTCAATACCATATTGTATTTCATTATCACATTTTAATATTATCACATTATCGAATTAGGTTTTATTCTCCTAAGAATTGTGTTTGGTCGGGCAAGGTAACTTCAATTATACCTGTTCCTTTTTGCAAAACACATTGACAGCCCAAACGGCTATTGATTCTTGGATTCACAGCTCTATCAATAAAGTCTTCTTCTTTATCGCTTAATTCTTCTAAAAAATCCATTCCATCATTAACATATAAATGGCAGGTGCTACAAGCACAAACTGCTCCACAGTTATGATGTAATTCAATTCCATTGTCTAGCAAAACCTCTAACAAACTGTCGCCAATAGCATTGGATTGTATTGTTGTTGATTCAAGACCCTTTTGTTCAAAATTTACTTTTATATCGTACATAATCTTTATTAAAATATTTCTTTTACCACATTTCTAATCACTTTAGGCTTTCCTAGGGTATAATAGTGCAATACAGGCACACCAAAGGCTTTAAGTTCTTTGCTTTGTTGAATGAGCCATTCTGTGCCAACAATTTCAACCTCTGCATCTGTTTTACATTTCATAACAGCATTGGATAAATCTGTAGGAATATCTACGTGAAAAATTCTTGGCAGAACTGTTAATTGTTTTTTTGTTGTAATAGGTTTTAGACCTGGAATAATTGGAGCTGTAACGCCCATTTCTTTACAAGCATTTGCAAACTCAAAAAACTTTTGATTATCAAAAAACATTTGAGTCATAATAAACTCAGCATTTGCATCTACTTTGTTTTTCAAATGATTTAAATCAATTTCTAAATTAGGTGCTTCGAAATGTTTTTCTGGATAGCCTGCAACACCAACACAAAAATTAGTTTTACCACCATCTCTAATATCTTCATCAATATAAATTCCATTGTTCATACTATTGGCTTGTTTTAACAAATCAATAGCATAAAAATTTCCATCTTTTTCTGGTTCAAAACTGGCTTCATTTTTTGCAGCATCTCCACGTAAAGCCAAAATATTATCAATACCCAAAAAATTCAAATCAATCAATGCATCTTCTGTTTCTCTTTTTGTGAAACCACCACAAATAAGATGTGGTACTGCATCAATTTTATAATGATTCATTATAGCAGCACAAATACCAACAGTTCCTGGGCGTTTACGAACTTCAATCTTTTCAAAAGTGCCATCAGCTTTCTTTTTAAACATACTCTCACTTCTATGATAAGTAACGTTTATCCAGCTTGGTTTAAACTCCATCAATGGATCAAGGTGTTCATATAAAGAAGTAATTGTTTTGCCTTTTAATGGCGGCAAAACCTCGAACGAAACCAATGTATCTTTAGCTTCTGAAATGTGTTGGGTTATCTTCATCTAGTTGCTGCTATTTTGTTTAAAGGATTGCAAACTTAATTTATAATTCTATATAGCAAGTTCTTTTGCAGGATCCCAGAATATTTTATCGAAATTCACAATAGTTTCCTTTTCTACTTTAATACCTTCTTTCTCTAATAGTTCCTGCATTTTAGTAGGTGTGCCAAAATGAACTTTGCCAGTAAGCATTCCATTTCTATTCACCACTCTATGTGCTGGCACTTTGGGTTTTATGTTGATAGCACCATTCATTGCCCAACCAACCATTCTTGCACTCATTTTAGTGCCTAAATACTTTGCAATAGCACCATAACTTGTAGCTCGGCCTTTGGGTATTTGTCTAACGACATCATACACATCGGTAAAAAAAGAATATTGTTTTGGCTGAGAAGATGACATAATGATTGATATAATTTTAACAAGTTTCGTTGAACTTTCTTTGTTCCAGCAATTGTGTTCTTCTTGGCTCAGGGACATTTTTATACTCAAAAGGACAATTCTTGCAACCATTACCACAACAATATCCTCGACTTAAAAGATATTCTGCTGTGAAAGCCACAAATCCACTAGGGCTATAAGGTTCATCGTCATCAAACTGCTGCTTATTCATTAATAATTCTTTTTAATTCTTCGTCTTTTTCAATTGGCAAATCAATATCAACCTTAAATTGCAAATAATGAATTCTATTGCTTTGAGCAATATCTAAACTTTCGTAATGTGTTTTAATAAAAAGTTCTGGAGCAAGGTTTTGTTGCTGATACAAATTGTCGTAATCAACCAATACCTCTAAATTGTATAGATTGATAACTGTTTTAGTGAAATTATATAAATCTGGACTATCAGTTTTAAGATGTACCAATCCACCTTTTTGCAAAATCTGTTGATACAGTCTCAAGAATTTAGGGTGAGTTAATCGTTTTCTGGCTTTTGATAATCTTAGTTGAGGATCAGGAAAAGTTATCCATATTTCTGCAACTTCATCCTTTTCAAAATACTCTGGCAGTTTATCAATCTCTGCTCTTAAAAAAGCAACATTAGATAAGCTTTCATCCAAAGCAGTTTTAGCACCACGCCAAATCCTATTGCCTTTAATGTCAATGCCAATAAAGTTTCTATTATTATATAAACGTCCTTGCCCAACAGAATATTCTCCTTTACCACAAGCCAATTCAAGTGTGGTAGATTGATTATTTTTGAAATGTTCGTTCCACTTGCCTTTCATTTCTGTGCTATGCTGAAACACATTTTCAAAAACATTAATTTCCTCGAATCGTATTAATTTTTTATGCCCCATATTTAAAATTAGAACTGCAAAAGAACTTATTTATTTTTTGAATTGCTACTTTCGTAGAAATTAGTTTTATGCCAGTCATTCTTCCTGTTAACAATATTTCGCCAAAATTTGGAGAAAACAATTTTATAGCTCCAAATGCAACCATTGTTGGACAAGTTACCACAGGTAATGATTGTAGTATTTGGTTTAATGCTGTTATTCGTGGAGATGTGAATACAATAACAATGGGCGAAAAAGTAAATGTGCAAGATGGAGCTGTGATACATTGTACTTATCAAAAACACCCCACTGTAATTGGAAATAATGTATCAATTGGTCATAATGCTTTGGTACACGGTTGCACTTTGCACGATAATGTTTTAGTAGGAATGGGTGCCATTGTAATGGATGGATGTATTGTGCAAAGCAATAGCATTATTGCAGCAGGAGCTGTAGTTTTAGAGAATACAGTTGTTGAGGCAGGCAGCATTTATGCTGGCGTTCCTGCAAAAAAAGTAAAAGATATTTCTCAAGAATTAATCAATGGCGAAATCAATAGAATTGCTAATAATTATTTGATGTATTCTAGTTGGTTTAAAACAGATGAAAGCAAATAAATACTAGCTTTTATTCTCCTCTCTCCACATTTCATTAAATGTTTTTGGGCTAAAATCCAGTTTGGCCCTGTTTCTTGTCCAGCCTTTAAAGATGGTATTTACAATTTTACTCTTCAAAGCACCGTTACCCATATTCATCATACTTCTGTTAAGGCTTGCAGTTTTCCAGGCTTTCCAGCTAATGCGTTCCATTAAAGTACTGCTACCTTGTTTTACAGCTTCGTGACGATTATCTAAAAGTAATTCGTGCAGGTTAATTCTAACAGGACAAACTTCTGTGCAATTACCACACAATGAAGAGGCATAACTTAAATGTTTGTAATCATCCATCCCGCTTAAATGAGGCGTAATTACACTGCCAATAGGGCCACTATAAGTTGTTTCATAAGCGTGACCTCCAATGTTTTTATAAACAGGACAAGCATTTAAACAAGCACCACAACGAATGCAATACAAAGCCTCTCTACTTTTAGGATTTGCTAATAAATTGGTTCGCCCATTATCTAGCAGAATCACATACATATCTTCAGGTCCATCAGTTTCATTAACTTGTCTTGGTCCCGTAATGATAGAGTTGTAAACGGTAATTTTTTGACCAGTTCCAAATGTTGAAAGCAATGGCCAAAACAATGCTAAGTCATTAACTGATGGCAACACTTTTTCAATACCAACAATAACAATATGCGTTTTTGGCATAGAGCAACTAAGCCTTCCATTTCCTTCATTTTCTGTGATTGCAATGCCACCAATATCTGCTAAAATAAAATTAGCACCAGTAACACCAACTTCTGCTTCAGCATATTTTTCTCTAAGATTTTTTCTGGCAACTTGTGTTAATTCTTCAGGAGACAAACCTCCTGGAACACCTAATTTATCTGCAAAAAGCTTGGCTACATCCTCTTTACTTTTATGCATTGCTGGGGTAACTATATGATAAGGGGCTTCTCCATCTAATTGTTGAATATATTCTCCTAAATCTGTTTCAATACTTTCTATTCCAATAGATTCTAAGTAATGGTTTAAATGAATTTCCTCTGTAACCATACTCTTGCTTTTAACAAGCGTTTTACATTCCTTTTCTTTACAAATTTTCCCAATTGCCTCTAGTGCATCATCACTATCATTTGCCCAAATTACTTTAGCACCCCTCTCCATAATAATCTTTTCAAATTGTTCTAAATATTTATCAAGATTTTCAATGGCTTTGTGTTTAACGTTTTTTGCCATTTCTCTTGCACTCATAACATTGCTAAACTGCTCTTTACCCCTAGGCACAACTGCATTATACTTTCCAATATTGAAATTTATTTTGCGACGATGATTTAAATCGGCGGCCTTGATAGTGCTTTTAGCTATGAATGAAGAAGCGGTTTTATTCATAATTTTTAATTAAAACAAATGTACAATACAAACTTAATAGGATTTATGAATGTTATTAATTGCTATAACCACTTAACAAACATTCTTTCCACTTATCTAATAATAAAATTGCAAATAGTAATAAACCCAACAGTTTTGCAACCAATTACAAAATTAAAATTATGAGAATATCTATTTTCCTTGGGCTGTTGATGCTTGCAACTTTCAGCAAAGCTCAGTCCATCTCAGGAACATTAAATGATGAAACCAACAAACCTGTTGCAGGTGCATCAGTTAGTTTACATAAAGCAAAAGATTCTTCTGTTATAAAAATTGCAGTTTCTGGTAACGATGGCAAATACAGTTTTAACAACGCAGCTAATGGCAAATACTTTGTAACATTTGCTAGTGTTGGCTTTGCAAAGTCAAGCTCTACTTTTTTTGAAGTAAATTCAAGTGCAGTAACAGTTCCTTCTATCATACTAAAAAAAGTTAGCAAACAATTGGGCGAAGTAACTGTGAGCAGCAAAAAGCCAATGATTGAAGTAAAAGCAGATAAAACGATTTTTAATGTTGAAGCCAGCATTAATGCTGTTGGTTCTGATGCATTTGAGTTGTTGAGAAAATCTCCTGGCGTTATGATTGATAAAGATGATAATGTGAGCTTAGCAGGAAAAAATGGTGTGCAGGTTTATATTGATGGGCGTCCATCGCCACTTGCAGGTAAAGATTTAGCAGATTATTTACGTACTATTCAAAGTAGTAATATAGAAGCTATTGAATTAATTACGAATCCAAGTGCAAAATATGATGCTGCTGGTAATGCAGGTATTGTAAATATTCGTTTAAAAAAGAATAAATCTTTTGGCACCAATGGTAGTGTTAATGCAGGTTATGCTATTGGTACTTATCCTAAATACAACGCAGGCATTAATTTAAATAATAGAAATAAAAAACTAAACTTGTTTGGCAACTACAATTATAACAATAATAAAAACACTAATAGTTTATCTATTTACAGAGAACTATTAGATACAAGTTTTGATCAAAAAGGCAGTTTTGATAGCAAAACAGAATCGCATACATTCAAAACTGGCTTTGACTTCTATGCAAATAAAAAAAATACTTTTGGAATTATAGTTGATGGCAATTTCACAAACAATGATATTACCAATTATGGCTCAACACCAACAACATATATACCAACAAAAACATTAGTTAGAACTTTAGTTGCTAATAATTCATCTAAAATGAAAAATAATAATATCAACATTAATGGCAACTATAAATATGTTGATACTAGTGGGCACGAGGTAAACTTTGATGCTAACTATGGACACTTCGATAACAATAATAATCAATTACAACCCAATCGTTATTATAACAGTGTTGGTGTTTACTACGATTCTAGTTTCTACAGAATGTTAAGCCCTAGCATTATTGATATTGTTAATGGCAAAATTGATTATGAACAAAGATTGGCTGGTGGAAAATTAGAAACAGGAGTAAAAATTTCTAATGTAAAAACCACCAACGATTTTCAACGTTACAATGTAAGCGATATTCCTAGTGATACTAAAACTACTGACAATTTACGTAGCAACAAATTTATTTATAAAGAACAAATTAATGCTGCTTATGTAAACTTTAACAAGCAATTAAAAGGTATAATGTTTCAAGTGGGTTTGAGAGTAGAGAATAGTAATGTTACAGGTGTTTCATCTGGCAAAAGAGATGCAGCAGGAACAATTCCTTACGACACAACCATTGAAAGAAAGTACACAGATTTATTTCCAAGTGCTAGTTTAACATTCAATAAAAACCCAATGAATCAATGGGGTTTAAGCTATAGCAGAAGAATTGACAGACCTGCTTATCAAAAATTAAATCCATTTGAATTTAAGTTAGATGATTATACTTATCAAAAAGGAAATACAGCATTAACACCACAATACACCAATATTTTTAGTGTTACAAATACCTATCATTATATGCTAACAACTACACTAAGTTATAGCCATATTAAAGATATGTTTGCTCAGATAATTGATACCACAGAAAAGTCTAAAAGTTTTATGACTTATAAAAACTTAGCTACTCAGGATATTGTTAATCTAAGCATTGGTTATCCTGTTCAAAAGGGAATTTATAGTGCATACTTTAGTTTGAATGCTTATTTTTCAAAGTATAAAGCAGATTTAGGGCCCGATAGAAAAGTTGATTTAGAAGTAACTGCTGCTAATTTTTATATGCAACACAGTTTCAATCTTGGTAAAGGATATAAAGCTGAATTAAGCAGTTGGGTTAGTTCTCCATCAATTCAAGAAGGAACTTTTAAAAGCAAAGCAATGGGCTTTGTAGATATTGGAGTAAGCAAAACAGTTTTACAAGGTAAGGGAAATATCAAACTTGCAGTAAGCGATATTTTTAACACAATGAAATGGCAAGGTAGTAGCGATTTTGTTGGTCAAAAATTAGATGCAAAATTTAAATGGGAGAGTCAACAAGTTAAATTAAACTTTAGCTATCGTTTTGGAAAAAATACAGTAAAAGCAGCACGTCAAAGACAAACAGGTGTAGAGGATGAAAGCAAACGTGTTAAAAGTGGTGGTGGCTTTGGTGGAAATTAACAAATAAATTAGTTGGTTTTGGTTTTATCAAATGCCTCACTGTATAGTGGGGCATTTTGATATATTAAATTACCAATTTTAAAAATTACTTATACAAAATCAGGTTTTCTTTGCACTAAATTTTTTAAGACATGACAACGATTGCAGTAGCAAAAGGCGATGGAATAGGGCCAGAAATTATGGACGCTGTTTTACATATTTTTAATGCAGCAAATGTTCCTTTAAAATACGATATAGTAGAAATGGGCAAATGGGTTTTTGACAAAGGTTTCAGCAATGGAATGACACCAGAAGCACAACAAACTATTGAATCTTTAGGCATAGTATTTAAAGGCCCAATGGAAACCCCAAAAGGCAAAGGCGTTAAAAGTATTAATGTTACAGCCCGAAAAACCTGGAATACTTATGCTAATAAAAGAACTTTTCAAACCTTGTATGGTGTAGATACTGTTTTCAGCAAAGATGGTATTCCTATTGACATAACTATTGTTAGAGAAAACATTGAAGATACCTATGGTGGTATTGAGCATATGTTAACACACGATGTGGCTTTAAGTCGCAGGTTTATTACACGCCCTGGTAGTATGCAGGTCATTCGCTATGCTTTTGAAATGGCAAAAAAGAAAGGTGCCAAACGCATCACCTGTGGGCACAAGGCAAACATTATGAAAATTACTGATGGATTATTTCTTGAAGTGTTTTATGAAGTTGCAAAAGAATATCCAGAATTAAAAGCTGACGATATTATTGTAGATGATTTATGTATGAAATTAGTTACTCGTCCAGATACTTTTGATGTGGTGGTGCTAACTAATTTGCAAGGAGATATTGTTAGTGATTTATGTGCTGGATTGGTTGGTGGTTTGGGTTTTGCACCATCTGCAAATATTGGCGATCATATTTCGATTTTCGAAGCAGTGCATGGCACAGCACCAGATATTGCAGGTAAAAATTTGGCTAACCCAACTGCATTATTACTAAGTGGTATTGGTATGTTGCAGCATCTTGGATTAATGGAAAGTGCTGCCACCATTGAAAATGCTTTACTATATACTTTAGAAAGTGGTGTGCATACTGGCGACTTTGGCAACAAGCAAACCCCATCTTTAGGCACCACAGATTTTGCACAAGCCATCATTAATAATTTTGGTAAAAAGCCAGCTCACAATCCTAAATTAGATACAGATGATACAGCAAATACTTGCACAGTTTATAAGCTTGATAAGAATCCAATGTTGGAGAGCAATGAATTAGTAGGCGAAAAAATTGCTGGTGTTGACTTGTTTATCGAAAGCAATTTGCAGCCAGAAGATATTGCTAAAAAATGTTTGAGACACGCAGGTGTAAAATTCAAATTAGTTAGCATCAGCAATCGTGGCACACAGGTTTGGCCAACAGGCAGCAGGTTCACCAATCTTGTGAATCAATATAACGCCCGTTTTGAAAGTATTGATGGCGAGGGACTGAACCAACAAGATGTTATTGGTTTGTACGCAAGCCTGAGTGGTGATTTTAAAGTTTGCAGTTTAGAATTATTGAATATGTGGAATGGTATCAAAGCTTATAGTCTTGCACAAGGGCAATAAAAAACATCGATGAAAAAATATCTTTTAATTACTCAATTGTTATTGCTTACACAATTTGCTTTTTCTCAAAGCAATCCCATTCCATCAATAAAAAAATGGATAGTAGGCAACTGGAAAACAAGTTTACTTAAAGGATATATTATTGAAACTTGGAATAAAGAAAATGATAGCATATTAAAGAGCATTAGCTATATCATCAAACCCAATGGTGATAGTATTTTGCAAGAAAAAGTAAATCTTGAATACAGCAACGGAAATACATTTTATATACCCACTGTAAGTGGTCAAAATAATAATGAACCAGTAATATTTAATTTGATAAAAAATCAAGATAATGAATTAGTTTTCGAAAACCTTGAACACGATTTTCCTCAAAGAGTAGTCTATAAACTTATTTCAAAAAATAAAATACTTGCCTGGATAGAAGGCAACTTAAAAGGCAGGTTTAAGAAGAAGGAATTTGAAATGGACAGAATGGTGAAGTAGTTTTGGGGATTCGTCATTTTAAGATTCTTGCCAAGAGATCTTACCGATGTTATTAAGATTTTTCTTATCGTTGAGATAACTATTAATTTTCTAAGATGTGTAATACAAAGTATAAATTAGAATTAATTGTAGAAAATACTGCTGTACAGCTATTTTAGCAAAAATACAATCACATAGCTTATGCTTTTCAACTTTGGTTTCTATAGCTCACTGCTGCTTATATTTTTTGTGCATATGCTTGTATATGCCATTTTATTATTTGTAAAGTACGTAAAGCAAAAACAAGCATCCAATTTATGGTTAGGTTTCTTCTTATTAGTATCAGTTTTATACATAACCCCATGGATGGTAGGTTTTGCAGGTTGGTATAGTAAACAACCCTACAGGGATATTTTGTTTTATATACCGTTTCAGCATTTATTTTTAATGGGACCTATTATATATTTCTATGTAAATAGTTTATTTAATCCAAGTTTTAAAGTAACTAAAAAAGAGTGTATTCATTTTATACCAGCTATTCTATATTTTGTTTTTTGTTTGGTTATGGTGATTTATGACAAGCTTATTATTCATCAATATTATTTTTTAAAAAAACAACAAGACCCAGACTTTGATATCTGGTATCAGGTGGCTGGTTTTATAAGTATGATAGTTTACTTCATTGCTTCTATTCGTTATTATCAGGCATACAAAAAAGCTATTGAATCTATACTTAGTAATACTGCTAATTTTTTGTTTTTGTGGATTCGTAATTTTTTAATTGCTTTTCTATTTATTCTTTTTTCTTGGCTTGTTTTGGCATTGGCAAACACATTTTTTAATCTTGGTTATACAAACTCTTGGTGGTATTTTTTTGGGGTAGCACTTTGTTGTTACTACATAGCCATTGCCGGTTATGCAAATGCTATTGAAGCAAAATTTTTTTTTAAAACCAATGCATTTGCTAATAGCAATATTGTTCTACTACAACAAAATAAACCAACCATATTGCTTGAAACGAATCAGTACCCTTTTGAAGAAATACAGATAGAAGATGTTGCAGAAAAACCCAAAAAGAATAATATCGAGTGTGAGTTATGGCGTCAAAAAATTGAAGAAGCGTTGGTACAACATAAAATGTATGAAGAGCCAGAACTTACTTTATTCGACATAGCTAAGAAACTAAATACAAATATTTCTTTTTTAAGCAAAGCCATTAACAATTCATTTAATTGTAATTTTAACGATCTGGTAAATGGGTATCGTGTGAATGCTTTTGTTGATTTAGTTAATAAAGGAGAACATAAAAAACAAACAATTTTATCGCTTGCTTTTGAGTGTGGTTTTAATAGCAAAGCCACTTTTTATAGAGCATTCAAAAAAATAAAAGGAATAAATCCGCAAGAATTTATTAAAACCTTCAACCCTTAAAATAATACTTTACAATTAGTTAGATTATTTGAATCATCTAAAACATTATTTGATACGCTTTATAATGTCTCAAATCATTATTTAAGACATTATTCTTTTTTGATTGATACAATTTGCAACCTCATCAAAAAATAAAATAATGCTTAGTAAATCTTTCTTTCTGACTATCGTTTTGGCGATAGCTTTATCATCGTGTGGTATTTTTAGTAGTTTACAGTCTAATACTTCTATCACACCCAACAATAGTTTTATTTTGGGTAGTAACAAACACGGTAAATTCTCTGCAAAACTTACCAATGTATCTAAACAACCACTAGAAATTGAGCTCAAACCTATTGATGGAAATGCGACATTATTAAAAACTGTTGAACCTAATGAAACAGTAAAAGTGAATGTTCCATCGAACACTGCAATTATTATTAAAAACAATTCAAACGATACAGTAAGTGTTGACCTTAACGTGAAAGGTGACACAGGTTTATCAATGACTTATAAAAAATAAAATGAAAAAAATATTTCAAAAATTAACTACTCCGATCTTAATGCCTTATTGGTGGCAAGATGCTTTTTTAGCTTTACCACGAATTATTTGTGGCTTTTGGCTAGCGACAGAATTTGGTGCTGCAAAATTTGGAATGCCTTGGAGTCCCCCAGATAACAACTTGCACTTTTTTGAAGTGGCGTTTTGGTTTCCAAATGATGTAGCAGCATATGGAGGTATCTTTAAAATGTTCCCATCTTTTTTTGCTTGGATGGGTGCTTTTAGCGAAGCTGTAGGTGGCATTTTTTTAATGCTGGGTTTGCAAACTCGCTTGTTTTCTTTTTTGGTAATATGCACTATGTGTGTAGCAGCTTTTTTACAACAATGGCACAATGGCTTATGGGCAATGCTAGCTTCATTGGGGTTCTTATGGTTATATATGTATTGCCTTGTTTTAGGCAGTGGTAGGTTTGGTATTGATTATTTAATTTCAAAAAAAATGAAAAATGAAAAATAAAATTTTAATTGCTTTATTAATTACTACTTGCTCATTGGCTTGTGTGCAAAAAGCATTTTTAAAAACAGTCATTATTACTTTAACTGTACACAACAAAAAAAATATTAAGACTGTTGGTATCAGAGGCAATGGCAATCCCTTAAGTTGGGAAAAAGATTATGAAATGAAAGAAGTAATAAAAGATTCAATTTATAGTGCAACTGTAATAACTATGACTGCTTATAAATTTGGTAAAATAAAGTTTGTAGTTGATGGAGATTGGGAACTAAAAGAACAACCCAATCGTAAAGTAATTTTCAACGAAAAAGCTGATACCACTTATTTTAATGCAACATTTAATACCCCATAATCCGAGAAAATATGAAAAAAATTAGCTTATTTACTGTAATATTTCTTGCATCATTGTTTGCAATATCGCAGCAGCATCAATTAAAAAATTTCGATAAAGTAGAACTCAACAATATCAATGGTTCTGTTAATATTCAATTAGGAAAAATTTTTAATATTGATATTATTGGTATTGATAAAAACGATTCATTAATTACTATAAAAGTACTGCCAGAATATTGCCTGGTTATTACATTAAAGAATGGATTAAGTTGGGATTTAATGAAGAAAATAAATTTGAAAATTAATATTACAATGCCCGAAATATCAAAGCTACATAACAATTCGAATGCAGATATTACCATTAACAATTTTAGGGGAAGGTATATAGATATTGAGAATAATGGCAACGGAGATGTAACACTTGAAGGCACAACAGTAGATTCATTAAATATTCAGAACAATGGCAATGGAAATACAATTGCTAAAAATATTGAAGCAAAAAAAGCAAATATTATTAAAAACGGAAACGGGAATATTGAGATTAAGACCAATGAACCTTTTATTGCAAAACTTGCTGGCAACGGAGATGTAGTAAACTTTGGAAAAGCAAAGGGTAACATTCTTAAACAATCGGGCAATGGAAAAGTTATTTATAAAAACTAAAAATATGAAGACAAAAGTTGCAACAACAATCCTCTTGCTTTGTATAAGCTACATTGGCAAATCGCAGGTAAATAGCAATATTAATACAGTAGAAAACAATCTTATTACTTATGTACCCGTTAAAAACTTTAAAGCCTGGAATATTGTTGAAAGGATGAAGTACCATAGTATCGCTGGAGCAAGTGTAGCTGTAATCAAAAATTACAAAATAGATTTTGCAAAATCTTATGGCTTTGCAGACACTGCAAAAAAAACAAAAGCTACCAATGAAACTCTTTATTCTGCTGGCTCAATCAGCAAATTGGTTACAGCCATTATTGTTTTAAAATTAGTTGATGAAGAGAAGTTGAATATAGATAGTAATGTAAACAAATATTTGAAAAGTTGGAAACTAGAAGAAAATGAATTTACGAAAAATACACCTATTACATTAAGAATGCTTTTAAGCCATAGTGCTGGTGCAAGCCAAAGTGCTTATTGGGGTTTTCAGCCAACAGAGAAAAAATTACCGTCTATTACCGAAATTTTAAATGGTGATAAAAAAGCTGGCAGTAATAAAATAGTAATCAATAGCCAACCAAATAAAGAGTTTAGATACAGTGGTGGTGGCTATATGATAATGCAAATGATATTAATGGATGTATTAAAAAAAGATTTTGAAACCATTGCACAGCAATATGTTTTTAAACCTTTAAATATGCGTAGTAGCACATTCTTACAACCATTACCAAACAACTTCAAGAAAAAGTTTTCTAATGGTTATTCAACAGCAAACTGGTATACCGGCACTCCATATATTTATCCACAACAAGCAGCAGCAGGGCTACATACAACAGCAACAGACTTAGCCAATTTTATTATTGCTATTCAAAAAAGTATTGCTGGCAAATCAAAATTTCTATCAAAAAAAATGGCCAATACTTTAATTACCCCACAAATAAAAATCAGCAAAGGTGGTTATTTAGAGGAAATGGGGGTTGGTGCATTTTTATTACAAAAAGCCGATAACAAAACATCTGATGGAAAATACTTTGAACATCAAGGAGCCAATGCAGGTTTTATTTCATTTGCCATGGGCAGTGTATTAAATGGCAATGGTGCAATTATTTTATTGAACAGTGGTGATGATTTTAATGGTTTTGGAATGGAGTTAAGAAGAAGCATTGCAAAAACATATCATTGGATAAATTTTCTTCCAAAAGAAATAGAACCTACTAAACTTAATAATGATGACCTTAAAATTTATGAGGGCAGGTATAGAAAAGGAAAAAATGAAGTTGTTGTTATAAAAGCTGAAAATAATTATTTAACAGAAACAATAAAAAACGGAAAAATAATTTACACATTCCCTATTGCAAGAGATACTGTGGTTTTTACAGACTATGATATAAAAGGTTATTTTGATAAAGATAGTAACAATAATATTGTTGGACTTAGAACTGAATATCAAAAAGTAGATGAGCATTGGAAAAAAATGAAGCCCAATGAATTTACTCCTAGTGAATACCTAGAAAGTAAAAACTATGAACTGGCTAAAAATGGTTTTAGGGAGATGAATATGAATGAATATGAAATTACTTACTTAGCTTATGAATTAAGTGGTAAGAAGAATGTTGATGTTAAAGCTATAGAAACTATTTTAGAACTAGCCCAAGAACAACATCCCACTGCGTCTATTGTTTATAGCAGTTGGGGCAAATTTTACGAATTGGTGAAAGACTTTGCTAAAGCTGCCATTAACTACAAAAAAGCATTGGATTTACAGAAATGACGGCTCACTATTGCATATAACCTACATCCTCTCTTTACCCACAATATTTCTGGCATTTTTAACAATGCCTTTTCTGTTGCATAAAAAAGTAAGTTCCATCCTATCTGTAACGCCCATTTTTTTATAGATATTCGTTAAAATAAATCTCAGGCCTTGTACACTCATACACAACATTTCGGCAATATCATCTTGCTTGGCATTGGTACCTGCATACAATAGTGCAACTTCATATTCTCTATCTGCTAAACCAAAAACATCGTTGGCAATTCTTTGCAGTTGGCGTTGTGTTAAAAGCTGCATTCTGTTTAATTGTCGCATCATATTTCTATCAGTCATTTCAATTAAACTATCCAAATAAAATTCATTGGCAATAGCAGCTTTGATAGCGGTATCAAGCGGTTCAAATTTATTTGACAAACCAAAACTTTCGGGCTTGGCAAGTGTTTCATCAACAGTAAAAAACTTAAACACCACACCCATTGCACCACAAGCCATCATATCTTCTATCATTTCTTTATGATCGTGACTAGTTACTGCAATACACTTTATACTTGGGTAAAACTGGTGTAGAAAATCAACCAAGGTAACACCATCCATTACATTCATTTCAACATCAACCAATACCACATTAGGCAGTTGTTTGCTACCATAGCAAAACTCTAAAAATTCAAAGCCATTAGTAGCTGTTGATAATAAGTTGTAATTAGTATTTTGTTGAAGATGCTTTGTAATAATTTCTAAATGCCTGGCATTATTCTCAACAATTGAAATAAATGTCATATAAGGGATTTTAGGATACAAAAATTTAGAGGTAGCTCTAAATTTTTGAATTTGATTGGTTTGTAAGTTTGGTTTTTCAAAACAAAAGCTCTTTTAAATAACGGAATTACTTTTCAAAAATTTTGTCAATCAAAGCAAAATACATTCTTGTGCAAAAAATTAACACACTCGTGCAAGAAAAAATAGAACTCGTATCAACTGCAAGAAACCTCGTACAAGTTATAAAAGAACTCTTGCAAGTTGTATGAGAACTCGTACAGAAAATGGTATACCTCGTGCAAATTATACGAGAACTCCTACAAAAAATAATATACCTCGTGCAAGTTGCACGAGAACTCGTATAAACCGCACGAGAATGCTATTGAAATATAATAAATTGAAAAACAATTATTTAATTAAAAATATTTTTTCATAAACCTTAAAAAATAAAACTATGGACTACATTCCATCTAAAGAAGCCGAAAAAAGAGACTGGTATGGCAACCTTAAAACCGAGGTTGGTACCAATGGTGCAGCACTTGGCTTAACTGCTACCGAAATTACCGATGTGCAAACCACTTGCAGCACCAATGTTGCATCTATTGATGCCAGCAACACAGCACAAACTGCTGCCAAAGCTGCAAAAACAGCAAAGGACACCCAATTGACTAGTGGTAATAAAAAATTAAGACTTGTTATTAAAAAAATGAAAGCTAGCAGTGGATATACCGATAGCCTTGGCGACAAACTACGCATTATTGGCGAAGACCCAACCATTGATTATAGCACTTACCAACCTAGCATTAAAGCTACTGTTATGCCTGGCAGGGTGCGTATAGACTTTGTGAAAGATGGATTAGATGGCGTAAATATTTATGCACGCCTTAAAGGGCAAAGCACTTGGACAAAACTTGCACTTGATACCTATAGCCCCTACGAAGATAACCGACCATTGGCAGTTGCCAATACGCCAGAACACCGCGAGTATATGGCAATTGGTGTGCTATATGATGAAGAAGTGACATTGCAAAGCGATATTATTGAGGCGGTGTTTGGGGGATAATTAATGTATGAATTTCGATAAGAACCAATAACTAAAAACCAAACCCCGTAAGCCGAAAAGGGGATAACAGAGTAGGCAAACCAAAACTAACTTTTATGAGAAAATCCATTTTATTGATTTTACTTGCTAATTTCATATTCTCCATTATTAAATCCCAAACACTTTTGCCACTCAATTATTTAAGACCTACTGTAACAAAAAAAAGTTTTCAGACTACAAAGAAAGGTGATACCATAGAAACAAAGAATGGTATATTCTTCCCATCAATACAAAATACTGACGAATTTCAAAATCAGTCAACATCACTTCTAAGTACAAACAACATTACTTATAACGATAGTTTAAGCAATATCTCTATGTATTCAGAATTAGCTTCAGATTATTTTGGACCTGTGAGAATTTCAATAGGGACAACATTATCTTTTCCCAAAAATGATAGTTCGACTCAAGTTGAACAAAAGCTAAATCGAGAAAAATTTATTCAGCGTTTTGCAACTGGCGGCGGCAGTCTTGTTTTTAACTTTGTGTTACCCGTTTATACTTATCAATCTAAGACATTTAATGCTAACATATCACTAACCCCTAAGTTTTCTCTAGAGCCTCCATCTTTTGGAGTTTCAACAAACTCCTTTTCAAACAATACTTCGCTTGGTGCAGATATTCAGCTAGGTTTAATTGGTGCTAAAGATATTGTTTCTTTCTTCGGGTATACTCGTTTTGCTTTTACAAGTGGAAATAGTTCATTCTATGATGCCTTATTACTAAAAGATGATAACCGCAAGGGATTTTGGCTGAACACCTATACAATTGGAGTTAATGTAAAAGACATTTTCTCTATTTCATATCAAAAATTTTTCGGGTCAAATAATATTGCAGACAGGTTAACTGGATATCTGACATTTACCATTTCTCCAAATTTTAAATAAAAGACAAAATTAAAATTTATTTTTAATACAGTTCCCAGTCGGTATAATCTTTTGCTAAGCCCACTAATAAATTATAAAAAAATCAAAATGCCAAATTCAGATAGGATTTTAGTTTTAGTTCCCGATAGTTTTAATAATGGTTTTGATAAACCATTTTACACAGAAGACGAATATTTAAATACTAATGGAATTGATGATTTAACATACAATGAAAAGATGGAATTGGTTGGAAAAAACAGATACCATTACGCTACATTTTTATCTGGCAATATGTATTTTGTGCCTAATGCACCAGACCCAGAAAGTGCAGATGTAATTTCAGCAGCTGCATTCAACGAAAGAATTAATCATCTGATTGATGTTTATGAACAACAAAATAGGATAAGGAATTAAACTAGCTAAATTTTGAGATTTATGAAATATATATACTTGCTATTAATTAGCATAAACATTGCTTTTTTTGCAAACTCTCAAAAAGCTAAATATCTACCTGAAAAATCTATAGTAATAGATTCAACCAAGTATGTTGCCGATTCAATAGCAAGTAAGCTATATTATTACTTTAAGTCGTCGGATTTATTTCTTTGGAAAACTGACGCTAATAACTGTGAAGACAGAGCAAATGCAGTTGGTCTTTTATTGGATAGCTGGCAGATGCCTAATTATAAAGTTTGGATATTTAGTGGAGATTGCTTAAACATTGATAATGGTTTATTAATAACTTCTCACAACATTCGCTGGAAATATCACGTTGCAACAATAATTCCAATAAAAAAAGAAGGAACTATAACATTCGTTACCATTGACCCTTCAACAACCGAAACTCCTTTTAACATTTCTGATTGGGCAAATAATGTTACAGATACACCATTTGGTTATTACTTTTTATCAAGTGGTGATGAGTATATATGGACAAGAAAACCAAAAAGAAATAGATACCCATCATATGTGCATAGAAATAGTTATAATTATCAATATACACTTGAAGGATTAGCGGGGTTTAATGGTGAAAATAATAATGATTCAAGAACCATGCAAACCGAAGAAGGGAAGACAAAAATTAAGCTAGCGAAAGATAAACTTGAATTTTTGCAACAACACAAACCAAGTTTCTTGCCCTAGATTGTATTGAACATAACAACCAAAACCAACTGTATATTTTGTATTTTAAAGATACTCTGTTATCCCACACAGAAAGTGTGGGATAACTTTTTTTAGAAAAATGTGGGAATTTGTATAATGTTGAAGTTGAAAATGGATAAAAACAATTAGTTTATGAAAAACAAAAAAAATCAAAATATTTATAGATACACATTTAATAAAAATGATGTCATCGGTTTACCAGCAGCGGAATCTGAAAGGGATTTTAACAAATTATTTTTAAATACTGCTAACTATGAAGCCTTAGCAGACGTAACAAATCCAAAGTGCATTTTAATTGGTAGAACAGGCATCGGCAAATCAGCTCTAATAAGACAACTTGAAGAAAATGAAGCTAAGGTTAAAAGAATATCTCCTGAAGAAATGTCCATACGCTTTTTAAGTAATTCTACAATTTTAGATTATTTAAGAGGCATTGGCGTTAATTTAAATTTCTTTTATAAAATCTTATGGAAACACGTATTTATAGTTGAGCTAATTAATTTATATGTTGGAGATAATGAACAAAAAAGAATGTCTTTCTTGGAAAGAATTAAGGAAGGATTAACCGGAGCACAAAAAGGTAAGAAACAAAAAGCAGTGGCTTACTTACAAGAATTTTCTAATGATTTTTGGGAAGAAACGGAAATCAGAATTAAAAGTTTTGAAAACACATTAGAATCTAGTTTGTCTAAAGAATTAGGACTTCAATCAAATTTCTTTAAAAGTTCAGTAGCTGAAATAAAGAAAAACATTGATAAAGAACAATCAGAAGTAAAATATAAAGCAGAGCAAATAATAAATCAATTGCAAGCCGAAAAATTGTTTGAGATAATAAAAATATTTAAGGAAGATATTTTCTTTGATTATCAAAAAAGATATTTCATAATAATTGACGATTTAGATACAGATTGGGTTTCAGAACAGATAGTATACGATCTTATTGCTGCTATGGTAGAAGTAGTCCAAGAATATCAAAATCAATTTAAAGGAGTTAAAATAATATTATCACTACGCGATAATTTATATAAACTGACAATTTCTGATAATGAGCATCGAGGAGGTCAGCGGGAAAAATTTGCAGCACTTGATTTACACATCTCCTGGTCAGAAGAAGAGTTAATACAATTGCTAGATATAAGATTAAAACATTTCTCATCTTCTAAAATTTCTATTGATAACCTTTTTGAAAAAGAATATAAAAAAGATGGTATTAAATATATTTTAGAAAGAACTTATATGCGTCCAAGAGCCTTAATAAGTTTTACTAACAAGATTATTGAGCAAGTTGACAAAAAATCTCATTTTACTAAAAATGCTGTAAAAATCGCAGAACCATCTTACTCCTTAGAAAGGATGTATGCAATTGATGATGAATGGTCTGAAAATTATGGACATTTAAGCAAGATTTGTAATTTTCTAAATGGCACTCACATTAATCGACCAATTGATTCGGTTTTGGAAAATAGCTTTGAGTTCGTCTATTTAAAGGACGGTTTTCAAAATCAATTTAAAGGCAAATTATTTGATATATGCAATGAATATAAAAATGATAAATTATCATTTGAAGAGTTTAGAAAAGAGCTTTTTTTTATTTTATTTTTAGTTGGTATCATAGGCATTAAAATGCCTGATAAGTCATTATGTTTTTATTATGATAAACTAGAAACTTTTGGTAAGGAAGATTTTACTACTCCTGCAAAATTTTCTGTTCATAAAGCCTTATTTTCATATTTTAAGGTAAATAATAGAGAACAAGAGATAGACCAGTTTAATTAATTTAATATTTTTTAGTGGCGGGTGTCTTCACCCGCCACATTTATTTTGCTTATAAAACCTTTAAGGTCTAAGAATACATACCAAAACTAAAAAAGCCAACCGATTAGGCTGGCTTTTTTGTTTAATTTAAATATATCTGTAAGCAGGTTTTTAATCTGGTCTTTCGCCATCTAAAAATGAGTTTTTAGTAGAGATGACAGTTTGGTTATTATCATTTTTTTCAACAGTTACTTTACTGTAAAAATTTTCAACCGTAGTTAGTGTGTTGCCAAACAATTCCATATTTCTTCTAACATAAGCTGGCACATTATCAAACTCTGTGTTGCTATCTGCTGTGTTCATATTAAAAGAAAGGTTACGCAGCTTTTGAATTCTATCTAAAGCTCTTTTGCGTTGTACTTCTTCTTCAGATAAATCTTCTGCAATATAATTTACAACAGGAGTTTCTACTGCTGCAATTTCTTCTTCTTTATTAATAACTTCAAATACAAATTCTTCTTCGTTATCTAAGTTTAAAGTTTCTGCAACAGCTACAGGTGCTGCCGGTGCTACTTCTTCTTTAATATAAAGTTCAAATGTATTTTCTGGTAAAGTGCTTTCAACTTGTTGTTCTACTTTACCTTCAAACTCGTTTCTAAAATTAGAATAAATATTAGAAGGTTTGTTTAAGAAAGCCATTGTTGGTGCTTCTACTTCTTCAGTTAAAGTCATTTCAGCAATACTTTCTGCAATAGTATCAACCACCACAACAGGGGCTTCAAAAACTATGGGTGTTTCAGCAACAACTTCCTCTTCAACTTTCAGTTCACTACCAAAATATGGCATTTCAATTGGCTCAGATGTTTCTAACTCAAGTGCAAAGATTTCTGTTTCTTTAGCATCCAACATCTCTTCTCTATGAGCATCAAAATCATCAGCAGAGTATTGAAAATTCATCATATCAAATGCACTTTCAGCAGGTGGCATTTGTTCTATTAATTGTGGCTCAAAAGGATTTTTATCTTCAAAAGGAATAGCTTGTTGTTGCATTGCAACCACTGGTTCAACTATTTTTTTTTCCTCTGCATCTAACCCTAGTGTTAATACAATTTTTTCTTCTTTTGGTTGCTCTTTAACTTCTACTCTTTTTGCAAATGGATCTTTATGTGCAAAGCCTGTAGCTATGATAGTGATGCCAATTTTTTTGTCAAGTGTATTATCTGTTCCCATACCTACAATCACATCTGCGTGTTCGCCAGCTTGAGAACGTAAATATTCGTTAATCACATCAAGCTCATCCATTGTACACTCGTGATCACCTTCTGCACTATTGATATTAATTAAAATCCATTTAGCTCCTTTTATTTCATTATCGTTTAATAAAGGAGAGCTTAATGCTTCTTCAATAGCATCTTGAGCTCTGTTATCCCCCTCGCAAGCAGCACTTCCTAAAATGGCAACACCACCATTTTTCATTACAGTGCAAACATCTGCAAAGTCAACGATGATATGACCCTTGCTATTGATGATATCTGTGATACATTTTGCAGCAGTTGCCAACACATTATCAGCTTTTCCAAATGCTTCTCTCATTTTTAAATTGCCATATTGCATACGCAATTTATCGTTGCTAATTACAAGCAAAGTATCAACGTGAGGTTTTAATGCTTTAATACCATCTTCTGCTTGTTGCATTCTGCGTGGGCCTTCAAAAGAGAAAGGAGTTGTAACAATACCTACTGTTAAAATTCCTAATTCTTTACAGATTTGTGCAACAATTGGAGCACCACCTGTACCTGTTCCACCACCCATACCTGCAGTGATGAAAGCCATACGTGTATTGACTTCCAATATACTTTTTATTTCTTGTAAAGATTCTTCTGTTGCAATTTTTCCAACTTCAGGATTTGCACCAGCACCCAACCCTTGAGTAGATGCAGGACCTAGTTGAATTTTATTCAACACCTGACTTTGTTCAATTGCTTTAGCATCGGTATTGCACACAACAAAATCTACGCCCTCGATATTTTGGGCATACATATAGTTCACTGCATTGCTACCACCACCACCAATACCAAATACTTTGATAATGGATGATTTTTGTTTCGGTAAATCAAAATGGATCATTGATTTCTAATTTAATGGTTAGTACAAATTTTTTAATTAATGATGAACAATGTTGCTCATCATTTAAATCACTTTATCTTCTTCTTCTTTAAACATTTCAATCAGTGTGTGTCTCATTTTATCCCAAACACCTAGTTTCTTTTTTCTATCTGTTACACCAACACCTTTTGTTTCTTGAACTTCAGCTATTTCAGTTTGTTGAACTGTGGCGTTAGCTTTATCTTCTTTTAAAATTTTAGGAACTTCTACCGCTTTAAATGTTCCTAAAAACTCTTTATACTTATTCTCGTAATCATCATAGCCTTTTAAGATTAAACCTAAACAAGTGCTATACATTGGTTTCTTTAACTCATCAATATGATTAGGAGCCAAATGTTCTGTTGGCAAACCAATACGAGCATTTAAACCTGTAGCATATTCAGTTAACTGAACTAAATGCTTTAACTGAGAACCGCCACCAGTAAGTATTACGCCACCATTTAAAGATTTATTATCAAGTCCAACTTGCTTTAAATGATAAACAACAAAATCTAATATCTCACTCATTCTTGCCTGAATAATCTGGCTTAAATTTTTAACACTAATTTCTTTTGCTGGCATTCCTTTTAAACCAGGAATGGTGATATATGCATTGGCATTGGCTTCATTTGCTAAAGCACTACCAAACTGAACTTTCATTGCTTCGGCTTGTGTTTTTAAAACACCTAAACCTTGCTTGATATCGCTTGTGATATTTTCTCCTCCAAAAGGAATTACAGCTGTGTGTTTTAAAATGCCATCGTGAAAAACAGCAATATCACTAGTTCCTCCACCAATGTCTAATATAACAACACCTGCTTCAAAATCTACATCACTCATTACTGCACCAGCACTTGCCAATGGTTGTAGCACTAAATCTTTAGTGATAAGACCACTTTTAGTTACAGCACGATTGATATTTCTGATAGCATTTTTATCGCCAGTGATGATATGAAAATTTGCACCAACTTTTACGCCATTGTAACCAACAGGATCTTTGATACCTTGAATATTATCTACTTGAAAGTCTTGTGGAATAACATCGATAATTTGATCTCCAGCAGGTATAAAAGTTTTGCGTTGATTTTCGATTAATAAATCAATCTCTGCATGTTGAATTTCGAACTCAGCATCTTGTCTAACAATATCTCCACGGGTTTGTAAACTTTTGATATGATGACCAGCAATACCCACATACACTTCTTTAATTTCTAAATCTGGATTGCTAGCATAACAGTTTGTTAAAGCCTGATTAATTGCTTTTATAGTTAAATCAATATTTAAAACTTGACCGTGTTGCACACCATTACTATTAGCTCTTCCAAATCCAAGAATTTCTAGCTTGCCGTGCTCGTTTTTTCTTCCTGCAATAGCAGCAATTTTGGTTGTTCCAATATCTAATCCTACAATGATGGGTGCCTCAATATTATTCATAAGTCTCTTTTGTTTTGTACGTTTTTCAATATTTGAAGAACGTTATATATACCCTTATTCAAAGGATAACGCTTTTTTTATTATTTTATTTTATGTTTTGATGTTATTTATTTAATAATCATCAGCATCAAAACACAATCCTATTCAAACTATCAGCACTAGCGTTTAAACTATCTAACAAAGCCCTTGAATTAGCTGTATCAATAGCAGCTCTTGCTATTGTTCCTTTTCTTGTTGCAACCACCTGATTGTTAAACCTAACATCAATTACTTCATAAGTATTCATTCCATTTTGCGTCCAAGCTTGTGTGTAAAAGGTCATCAACCTATTAAACTTTTCTTTCATATTATCAATATCTCCAAACTTGATAATGTGATTGCCAACTGCAGGTATCAATTCAAAATTTCCTGCTGATGTGATATCAACTTGGGCAATTTGAGCATTCCAAAAAGTATCTGCATATATGTAGTTTGCTAAATCTTTTACTTTATTAAGTATAAGACTATCTGTGTGTGCCAATACTTGATTATCGCTTGGGAAACTAGTGATAGTTAAAACCCTTGCAGATGCTGTATTTTTTATTGGCAAACGCAATGCATCTTTATCAATAAACACAGATGAACCTGTAACAGCAAATAGCCTTGCTATTGGTTGTCGTTGCTCAATGTCCACGTGCAATGTGCCATTGTTTTCAAAATACAATTCTGCATTCTTAACCCACAAATCTTTTTCCAAAGCAGTTTCTAAGCTAGATAAATCAATACTTTGAATGGTACGTTCTTGAATATCTCCACCAAGGTTAATGATTTCATTTACTTCTTTTTCGGTGATAAAATAATTTTGGTTATTTGCACTAATTTCTATCCTGCTTCCTGCACAAAAACCATTCTTTCTTTTTTGCATAGCAGCCACAAATAGGATTAGAATTCCTATCCCTATTATGAGCCAAAGCCCAAGAATCAATTTGTCTTTTACTGCGATTGTCAAATCAAATATTTTAAATCAATTGTTTTTTTATATCATATACCAGCACATCAATATCTCCTGCACCAGCCATTACTAAGAGGTCTGGTTTGGCTTTGATTACATAATCTATCATTTCACTTTTGCCCAACACTTTTTTATTATCTAATTTCATTTTATCTAAAACCATTTCACTACTCACACCTTCAATTGGCAATTCACGTGCGGGATAAATAGGCAGCAAAATTGTCTCATCTGCCATATCTAAACTTGCTGCAAAACCATCAGCAAAATCGCGTGTCCTTGTATATAAATGTGGTTGAAAGATTAATGTCAATTTTTTGTTGGGATAAATGCTACGAACGCCTGTTATTAATGCTTTTAACTCATCTGGATGATGTGCGTAATCATCAATTAAAGTTTGTTCATCGTTTTTAATAACATATTCAAATCTTCTTTTAACTCCCTTAAAATTTGCTAATGCAGCTTTTATTTTTTCATCATCAATTTTTAAATATTTAGCTACACCAATTGCAGCCAATGCATTTTCAATATTATGCAAGCCACCCATATTTAGCACAACTTCTTTTATTGCCCAATGTTGGTTAATTACATTGAAGTGATATGAACCATCGATTACTTTTAAATTTTCGATACTGATATCAGCTTCAACATCAGAAACACTATATGTACAAGTATCTGGCGTTGTAAATTTTTCTCTGATGTTTAAGCCGTATTTCAAAATCAAACAACCACCATCTTTAATTTTTCGAGAGAACTGAACAAATGCATTTTCTACTTCTTCAGCAGTTCCATAAATATCTAAATGGTCTGCATCAACAGCAGTAATGATAGCAATATTTGGAGAAAGCTTTAAAAAACTTCTGTCATATTCATCAGCTTCAACAACAACATTATTCTCTTTACTGCTCCAAAAATTAGTATTGTAGTTTGCCGCAATCCCCCCTAAAAAAGCATTGCATCCAAAACCAGTATCTCTCAGCAAATGACCAACCATTGTGCTAGTTGTGGTTTTTCCATGAGTTCCTGCAACACAGATATTGAAAGAGTTTTCTGTAATTAATTTCAACACATCGCTTCTTTTCAAAACACTATAATTATTATCTCGGTAGAAATTTAATTCAGAATGATTTGAAGGAATTGCTGGTGTATAAACAACAAAGTCAACTTGCTTTGGAATAAGATTAATATTATCTTCAAAGTGAATATCAATGCCTTCGTTTTGCAATTGCTTTGTCAATACAGTTTCTGTTTTATCGTAACCCGAAACGCTTATCCCTATTGAGTTATAATAACGAGCCAATGCACTCATTCCAATACCACCAATGCCTATAAAATATATGTTGTTTGGGTTAGTCATTTATAATTCACTATTTAAAATAATTTGTGAAGCAATTACTTCGTCTGCATTTGTAATAGCAAATTTTTCAATTGCATTTTGCATTGTTTGTTGAGCAGAAATATTATCTGTTAATGCAATGGCTGTGTTAACTAAATCCATTTTTACATTTTCATCTTTTATTAAAACAGCTGCATTTTTTTCAACCAAATTCATTGCATTTGCAGTTTGATGATCTTCTGATGCAAAAGGAAAAGGAACAAATACTACAGGTTTTTTAGCTACACAAATTTCAGCAACACTCATAGCTCCACTTCTACTAATAACCACATCTGCAGCTGCATAAGCCATTTCCATTTTTTCGATAAAAGCATTTACCCAAACTCCCTTTTTGTTTTTAGCAACAGCTATAAATTGCTCTGCTGTTGACTTTCCAGTTTGCCAAATAAGCTGTATATCATTAGCTATAAACCTTTCAATTCCTTGTGCTAATGCTTCATTAATACTTTTTGCACCAAGGCTTCCACCTATAGATAGTATTGTTTTCTTATTTGCATCAAGACCAAAAAAAGAAATGGCTTCTTCTTTTGTAATTGCATTATTCGTAATCGATTTTCTAACCGGATTACCTGTTACTATAATTTTATTTGAAGGAAAAAAATTTTCCATTCCATCACTTACTACAAAAACTTTAGTAGCATTTTTACCTAATAATATATTACTCTTTCCTGCAAATGAATTGCTTTCGTGAATAAAAGTTTTAATGCCTTTTGACTGACAATATTTTAAAACAGGAAAGCTTGAATATCCTCCAACACCAATAGCAGCAGTTGGTCTAAATTCATTGACAATTTGTCGAACCTTCCAAAAACTCTTTACCAATTTTAGTGGTAAGGAAATATTTTTAATCAATGAGCTTCTATTTAGGCCAGCTATTGGCAACCCTTTGATAGTGTACCCAGCTTGAGGAACTTTCTCCATTTCCATTTTTCCGATAGCACCAACAAATAAAATTTCAATTGCAGGGTCAATAGTTTTTAAAGCATTTGCAATTGCAATTGCAGGAAAAATATGACCACCAGTTCCTCCACCAGCAATAATAAAACGTGGCGACTTAGTGCCACCTGTTGCATTAGAATCGGGGTTGTATATAAAGTTATTTTTTTGCATTTCTAAATCATCTAAACTGGTTGAACAACTGGCTCAACCTTTGGAACTACAGGTGTTGTAGCTCCTTCTAATTTCTCAACATTTCTACCTACACTTAAAATAATACCTATAGAAGCACAAGTGAATAAATATGAACTTCCTCCCATACTAACCAATGGCAATGTCACCCCAGTTACAGGAACCCAACCAACACTAACTGCCATGTTTGCCAAAGCTTGTATTACTAACGTAAAGCTTAAACCTAGTGCTAAAAAGGCTCCAAAAGCATAGGGGAATTTTTTATAAATCCTAATACACCGATATAAAAACAATACATAAATAAACAGAATAAATGCACCACCAAGAAGACCATATTCTTCAATAATAATAGCGAAAATAAAATCATTATATGCCTGTGGTAAATAGTTACTAGCTGTGCTATTACCTGGTCCAACACCAAACAAAATGCTACCATTCGCAATAGCGATATTAGCTTGCTGCCTTTGATATGGTGCTGCAGAATCGGTTGCATATCTAAAATCCTGAACACGTTTTACCCAAGTACCAAACCTACCAAAAGATTTTATTTTTTCGGCAACTGCAGGCTTATCTGTCTCTGCCTGATTGCCATTATAAGTTACTATAGCAACTGCAACAATTAAAGCAATTGGAATCATTGCAACTCCAATAGTTAATAAAATATGTTTAATACTAACTCTTCCAATATACATTATCAGTAGTGCTGTAGCACCTGTTAGCATAGCATTTGAAAGATTTGCAGGAAAAATAAAACCGCAAATAAGAATCACAGGTGTGATGATTGGTAAAAACCCTTGTTTAAAATCTTTAATTACTTCCTGCTTTTTGCTTAGCACTTTTGCCAAATACATAAACAAAGCAAGTCGAGCAAAATCGCTAGTTTGAATTGTTAAATTGATAATAGGAATTTTGAGCCAGCGACTTCCATCATTTATTTTGGCACCAAACAACCAAGTATAAATTAGCAAAGGCACAGCCGCTATTATGAAGTATGTTGCCAGGCGTGAAAAGAAAGAATAGTTAACCTGATGCAAGAAATAAATTACTAACAAACCAACACAACTAAAAGCAACTTGTTTAAACAAAAAGAACTCTGTATTGCCGTGATATTTTTTATATGCTAAAGATCCCGTGGCACTATAAACTACTAAAATTGAAATTAGAGATAGTAGAATAACAATGCCCCATATAAATCTATCGCCTTTAGCTTTTGCTAAAAGTGCAGAACCAGAGTCTTTCAACTGTGGCAGTTCTGAAAACATTATATCTGTGGTACGTTTAAACATTATATTAAATCATCAAAGTGGTACTCTAAAAAATTATTGCTTATAGAGCTAATACTGCTTCTTTAAATTTCTTTCCTCTGTCTTCATAGTTTTTAAATAAATCAAAACTTGCACAAGCTGGGCTTAATAAAACAACATCTCCTTTCGTAGCAAGTTTAAAGCAAGCATCTACACATTTTGAAGCATTATCTGTTTCAATAATTTTAGGAACAAGCCCTTTAAATGCTTCCTTAATTTTTTTGTTATCAAGCCCAAGACAAACAATTGCTTTTACTTTTTCTTTAACCAATTCAGCAATTAAGGTGTAGTCGTTCCCTTTATCTGTACCACCCAAAATCAATACTGTAGGCTTATTCATACTTTCAAGAGCAAACCAAGTACTATTGATATTAGTAGCTTTACTATCATTGATAAATTCAACGCCACGAACAGAAGCAACGCTTTCCATTCGATGTTCTAGCCCTGCGTAATCAGAAATTGCTTCACGAATTTTCTCTTTTCTGATGCCAACTGTTGTGGCTGCAATGCAGGCTGCCATAGTGTTGTATTGATTGTGTTTACCTTTTAATGCAAAATCATAAATGCTCATAGAGACTCTTTCTTCCTGAATCCTAAGCATCATTTGATCGCCTTTAATGTGTGCTCCTTTCTTGAATTCTTGCTTCATACTGAATGGTAGGGGGTTAGTATTTGTTGTTAGTAATGGGTAATATTTTTTGATCACTTCATCATCAGCATTGTAAATAAAATAGTCACTTTGCGTTTGATGTTTTATGATTTGGAATTTTGCTTTTATATAATTTTCAAATTTGTAATCGTATCTGTCTAAGTGATCTTCAGTAATATTTAATAAGACTGCAACATCTGGTCTAAAAGTTTGCGTATCATCCAACTGAAAAGAGCTAATTTCAGCTATATACCACTCTTTAGGGTCTTCAGCCATTTGCCTTGCTATGCTGTATCCAATGTTTCCAACTAAAGCACAATCAAGGCCTCCGTGTTTACATATATGATAACATAAACTAGTTGTAGTGCTTTTACCATTAGTTCCAGTAATTCCAAGTATTTTACTATTCCCTTTATGTCGATACGCTAGCTCAAACTCACTAATTACAAATATTCCAGCTTTACGAATCGCTTTAACCATTTCGTTTTTTTCAGGAATCCCTGGACTTTTCATCACTTCATTTGCAGCTAAAATTCTTTCAGCATTATGCCCACCTTCTTCAAACTCAATGTTATTATTTAGTAGCTCTTTTTTATACTGATCTTTTATCAACCCTGCATCACTAACAAACACATCATATCCTTTCTGCTTTGCTAACAATGCAGAACCAATACCACTTTCACCACTTCCTAATATGATTAGTTTTTTACTCACCTATCTTATTTTTAAAGTCATAATACTTGCCACAACTAATAGTATTGTTATGACCCAAAATCTTAATGCAATTTTATTCTCGTGAAAACCTTTCTTTTGATAATGATGATGTAATGGACTCATTAAGAAAACTCTTCTACCTTCCCCAAATTTTTTCTTTGTGTATTTGAAATATCCTACCTGAATAATGACACTTAAATTTTCTACTAAAAAGATTCCACAAAAAATTGGTATCAATAATTCTTTATGAACAATGATTGCTAGTGATGCAATAATTCCCCCAAGAGCAAGGCTTCCAGTATCGCCCATAAAAATTTGTGCAGGATAAGCATTGTACCATAAAAATCCAAT
>JANYEB010000253.1 GCA_025363355.1 Chitinophagaceae bacterium
GTCCCACTGTCTAACTAACTACTCCCCTTCAGCATCTCACTTCTCCCTTTAAGTATCTAAGAACTCTTTATACCTATACTAACATTCCATTTACGTAACTCACAACTCTTTCTCTGTATTCCGTCTATATTTTATAAAAACGCCATAAAGGTTTTAAACCTTTATAGCGTTAAAATTTGTTTATCCGTTTGCCTTAGGGTTAATTGTTACCACATAAGTTACAGTTGTTACGCAACCACTACCATTTGTTACAGTGTAGCTAATGGTTACAGTTCCTGTCATTACACCTGTTACTATTCCAGTTGCACTTATTGTTGCAATGGCTGTGTTAGATGAACTCCATACACCTCCACTTGTTGCATTGCTAAGTGTTATTGCATCTGTAACTGCTGTTACTGTGTTACCAGTTATTGGCGAAACAATTGGAAGAGCATTTACCGTTATTGTTGTTGAAACGCTATCTGTGCAACCATTACCATTTGTTACTGTGTAACGTATGATTGATGTGCCTGCACTTATTCCAGAAACTAAACCTGTTGTATTAACTGTTGCAACACTTGTGTTAGTTGATGTCCAAACACCACTTGTTGTTGCATCTGCCAATTGAGTTGTTGAGCTTGCACACACACTTGTTGTACCTGTGATAGCTACAATTACTGGTAAAGCATTTACTGTTACTGTTGTTGAAACGCTATCTATACAACCATTACCGTTTGTTATTGTATATCTTATTACACTTGTTCCAGCTGCAACGCCTGTTACTAAACCTGTAGCATTAACAGTTGCAACGCCTGTGCTAACTGATGTCCAAACACCCGATGCAGTTGCATCTGATAATTGAGTTGTTTTAGCAACGCATATTGTTGTTCCACCCGTGATAGTTGCAATTACTGGCAAAGCATTAACTGTAACCGTTGTTGAAACACTATCTATACAACCATTACCATTGGTTACTGTATATCTTATAACACTTGTTCCTGCTGCAACACCTGTTACCAAGCCACTTGCATTAACTGTTGCAACGCCTGTGCTTACTGATGTCCATACTCCACTTGCAGTTGCATCTGATAATTGCGTTGTTTTAGCAACACATATTGTTGTGCCACCTGTAATAGCTGCAATTACTGGAAGTGCATTTACTGTTATTGTTGTTGAAACGCTATCCACACAACCATTACCATTTGTTACTGTATATCTTATGGTTGAGGTTCCTGCACTTACACCTGTTACTAAACCTGTTGCATTAACAGTTGCTACACCTGTTGAAACTGATGTCCAAACACCCGATGCAGTTGCATCTGATAATTGCGTTGTTTTAGCAACGCAGATTATTGTGCCTCCTGTGATAGCTGCAATTACTGGAAGTGCATTTACTGTTACTGTTGTTGAAACTGAATCCACACAACCATTGCCATTCGTTACGGTGTATCTTATTACACTTGTTCCTGCTGCAACACCTGTTACTAAACCTGTAGCATTAATTGTTGCAACACTTGTGCTTACTGATTTCCAAACACCATTTGCAGTTGCATCTGATAGTTGAGTTGTTTTAGCAACGCAAATTGTTGTACCGCCTGTAATAGAAGCAATTACTGGAAGTGCATTTACTGTTACTGTAATTAATTGATATGGTCTGCAAGTTGTTCCTGGATCTGTAGCAACAATAGCATATATATAATATGTTATTGGCGATGTTGTTGCATTAGGGAAATCACTGCTATTCCAAGTATAAGTTGCTGTGTATGGATTGCTTCCTCCTGTTGGTGTAACAGTTGAAATTGCTGTACCTGCATAAATATTTGCAAGCTCAGCAGCAGTTGCAGTTCCACCTGCAACTTGCGATGAAGTGAATTTAACAAATTTATATCCACTTGCAGTATTGTTAGAAGTATTTACAGTTATATTACTTCCACTTTGACCAATACATATTGTTTGATTGGCACTTGGATTTGTAATAGTTGGGCAACTATAAATTCCAAAGTTTACATTGGTAACATCAGCAGCAGTAACAGTTACAGCAGTAATGCCATTAATGGTTCCATCACTTCCTGCACCGCTTCCTACAAACTCACCAGTGTTAACATAACCAGCAGGTAAACTTGCACTTGGTGCTGTTGCACCTTGCGTTCCCAATGTTGTACTTAATACCATTGTGTAAGTTCCTGCACTGATTGCACTAAACGAATAAGTACCACCAGAACCAACAGCTACAGATGATACAACTTTATTAGAAGCATCTACCAAGTTAGCATACAAAGTGCCGCCAACATTGGTTCCTGTGCCATTTACGATACCATCTGTTAACCCATTTACATCGTTATAGACATTCCCACTAACTGTTACAGGCTTGTTCATAGAAACGCCAATAACAAACACATCACCAGCATTGATGTTTGCATTTGCCCAAGCTGTTCCATTGCCATCACCTCTCACATATACTTTAAAAGTTAAAGTAGTAATATTTGTTCCTGCAACTTTTACAGAACCACTAGCAGCACCACTTCCTGTAGTGTAGCTTAGTGTTGTTGCACTGTTTAATATTTTATTAGCGGTTACATTAAACTCTGTTGAACCAGAAAGTTTACTTGCTGTAACACCACTTGTTTGTAATTCTAATTCAGAAGAAAAACCTTGAACATTGCCACCTCCAAAATTTACGTTACCCCCTAAACCAGTAATTTGCAACACAGGGTCACTTACGGGTCTATTAAAAGTTAATGTTAAATCGCCGTAGTAATACCTTCCTGTTAAGGAAGCACTTGTATTATATAAAGGATATACACTGTTATAAAAACTAAAGCCACTATTTGCTGTTACATCAATGCCTGTACCTGCTGTACCTGTTGGGCTTGATGTATAACTTCCATTAGTAGAAGATGAAATAGAATTCATCAAATTAAACACTGGAATAGAAACAGCAGTAGTACCTAAACTATTTGTTGAAGCACCATACACCATACCAGTGCTTGTACTAACAATTCCACTTGGAATGGTAGTGTATTGTTGGTTAGTAAAAGAAGCTGTTACAGTAATACTTGGTGAATAAGCAACAAAAGTAGAACCTGTTGTGTTCTCTAACTTAGAAGCTGTTTGATTTGCAATTGTTGCACCGTTGGGTGCAGATGGGTAACTACCACTTGAAAGTTCTAATTGAGTTTGGGCTGTTAATTTTAACATACTGCAAGCAGTAATTGTTATTATTAGCAAAAGTTTTTTAAACGTGTTCATTGTAATTGTGTTTAATAGTGTTTTCATTTTATTTATGGGTATGCCAGAGGATTTATGGTTACTGATGTTGTTACTATTGAGCTGCAACCACTACCGTTTACAACTGTGTAAGTAATAGTTGCTGTGCCTGCTGCAACACCTGTTACTACACCTGTGCTGCTATTTATTGTTGCTATGCTTGTGCCATTACTGCTCCAAGTGCCACCACTTGTGGTGTTGCTTAATGTTGTAGTGCCTGTTACATAAGTTAAAGTGGTTCCTGTAATTGCTGGCAATGCAGTGCCAGTACTAACAGTTACAGTTCTTGTAACAGTAGTTGTACAACTATTAACATTGGTTACAGCATAACCTATTGTTGCAGTACCTGCACCTGTGCCTGTAATAACACCAGTACTGCTATTTACTGTGGCTATACTAGTATTGTTTGAAGAATATACACCTCCAGTTGTAGTAGAAGAAAAAGTTGTGGTGCTGCCCACACAAACAGTTTGAGTACCTGTTAAAGCATTTACAGTTGGATTGGTATTTACAGTCACAGTTGTTAATGCAGAATCTTTACAACCACTTGCATTAGTTACGACATATTTAATAGTGCTTGTACCAGCAGTTACACCAGTTACTACACCAGTACTACTATTTACAGTAGCTACACTTGTTGCTGTGCTACTCCAAACACCACCAATTGTCGTATTTGCAAGTGTTGTTGTTGAACCTACACAAACACTTGTAGTGCCAGTGTTTGCTGGTACTGTGGGTTTAGTATTTACTGTAACACTTACACTACTTGTTGGCGATGTGCAACCATTGGGCAATGTTACAGTTACTGTATATGTACCACTTGCAGCAGTGGTAGCATTGTTTATTGTTGGGTTTTGAATAGTAGAGGTAAATCCATTTGGTCCTGTCCAGTTATATGCAGTTGCACCACTTACAGCAGTTGTGCTAAGATTAATGCTTTGCCCCTCACATACTGGGCTATTTGAAGATGTAGTGGTAGTTGCAGCAATTACTTTCACATAAACAGTTACAGTTGTTGTACCAGCAGGATTGTAATTATCTGTTGCTGTAAAAACCACCGGATAGGTTGCTCCTACATTACAAGAAGCACCAGTAACATTAATAGTAGCGACAGATGTTGTGCCACTTGTTGTAGAGGTAGTGGTATTACACAAACTACCAATATTGATACTTGATGAAACTGTTTGGTTAACCTCGGGCGGTAAAAATGTTAGTGCTAATGATGAGGTTGAACCACAGGTTAATGTTAATGTATCATTAGCAGGAACGCCAGTAACAGATGGAGGTATATTGGAAGCATTTGACACATTAAATGCAAAGCACCCATAATCTAAATAATTTACACCATCTGTATTTCCTGCACCACCATCATACACACTGCTATTTAAACCAAAACGTCCTATTTGCACATAGTTTACATTATCTCCTTTACTTATACCTACTGTTGCAGCGGTGCCACCAAAACCAGCAGTACCGCCACTTGCAGTACCTGTTGTCCATTGCATATCGCCATAATTAAACTGCACATTATTACCTAATCCAATACTAGCATCATTTCCATCGGTTAGTATAACCTGAAACTGGTTTAATAGAACTGGTGTTGCAGTACTACCATAATAAGCGACTCCGGGCCAAGTAACTACTATTTTACCCGTACTTACTTTATACTTAACTGTTGCACTACCAGAAACTGATGTATTCACATCTGCCCAAAAAGGAGCAATCATTGCAATATTGTTGGGAAACCCTGTTGAAGAATAAGTGCCACTTGCAGCGGTAAATGTCAAGTTACCATTATTATTGATATAACATTGCGTGTAGGTTACGCCATATAAATTAAAGTTAAATCCTAAACCAATAGGCCCAAGCGAGCCATCATCATTTGCTGCAAAAGCAGTATATGTGCCATCTGGTGCAAAATAGCAGCTTGTTGCAATTGTGCCATCTGTAAATAAAGTACGAGAGGTATAACCAGAGGTTAAACCTATTACTGTAGCTTGCAAACTTCTGTTTAGATTTTGACTATCCACATACCAATAAGCATCAAAATTTCCAAAAACATCACACTGTACATCAAATGGAAAGTAGGAAGAACCAGTGCCAGGTGGATTGCCTAATAATTCAACCGTTATTCTAACATCTTCGTTACCAAAAAAACCAGAACCTTCAAAATGTACTGTTGAACCGGGCTGATAATCTGCAGAATCGGTTGTAAATGAAACACCCACTGTGCCTACAAATGCTGCATTTGCTTTTGTAGAGTCGTAACCAGGTGTGCTTGATGGGTTGACAATTGTTTGAGAAATGGATGTATTTGTAACTAGTAAAAAAAATAAACCCAAAAAAATAGAAAAGAATTTAGGATTATTAACTACACTGATATTTTTTAAACTATCTAATGTTTTGCAAAACCATTGATTGTCTAAAAGATATACTCTCTTTTTGTACAAAAGAAGTAGAAATAGTAAAGTGAAGGCAATAAATATTAATCCCAAAAGTTGCATAACATATCTTATAAATAAGCTTTTAGAGGTATTGGAGATTAACAGTGCCATAACTAAACGAAAAACTTAATAACATATTGTATTAAAAGACATATTTCAAAAGCTAAGTAGTTGAATAAATTTATCTTACAATTATTTTCTTTAGAAGAATATACTAAAGCGAGTAATTATATCATTAGCCATAAAACCTTTCTTTTTCTGCTCGTAGAGTATGTATCATCTTCATTAGTACAAAAATTCAGTTTCAATGTTTTTGAATCATACTAAAAACTTTAATATATTTTCTAGCAGATTTTTAGGTGATAATGTAGAAATGATAAGTTCCCTAGAAGTTCACTTTAGAAACGTTTGTAAAACAATCTTTTTTATCTATGATTTCAATATTAATAAACTGTTACTTTGCAGCCCCAACAATGGATTTAGCAGGAGAAATATTATCAAAAGAATTAAAAGAGTTTGAAAAACACTTTAGAGAAGCTGTTAAAAGCAGGGTATCACTATTGGATAGAATAATGCACTACATTATTCAACGAAAAGGTAAACAAATGCGACCTCGATTTGTTTTATTAAGTGCAAAATTGGGTGGCGAAATAAATGATTCAACATATAGAGCTGCCTCTTTAGTAGAATTATTACATACTGCAACACTAGTGCACGATGATGTAGTTGATGAGGCAATGGAACGCAGAGGATTTTTTTCCATTAATGCTTTATGGAAAAACAAAGTGGCTGTTTTAGTAGGCGATTATCTTCTTTCAAAAGGATTATTACTATCTTTAAATCACGGTGATTTTAAAATTCTACAAACTCTTTCAACAGCTGTAAAAGAAATGAGCGAAGGCGAATTGTTGCAAATGGAAAAGTCAAGAAATTTGAATCTGGATGAAGCAGTTTACTACGAAATTATTAAAGGCAAAACTGCTTCTCTTTTGGCTTCATCTTGTGCTGCAGGTGCATCTACTACTTTTACAGATGACAGTTTAATAGAAAAAATGCGTTTATTTGGAGAGAAAACAGGGATGGCTTTCCAAATAAAAGACGACTTGTTTGACTATGGAACCGAAAATGTTGGCAAACCAACTGGCAACGATATAAAAGAAAAAAAACTAACACTTCCTTTAATATATACGCTTAATAACTGCGACGCTGCTACAAGAAAAAAAATAATTTATATTGTAAAGAATAATAGCAGCGACAAGCAAAAAGTGAAATTTGTTTTAGATGCTGTAACTGCAACTGGTGGAATTGAATATGCAACAAAAAAAATGCTTGCTTACAGAGATGAAGCATTGAATATTTTGAATGAGTTTGATGACAGTGACGCTAAAAAAGCTTTGGAACAAATGGTGAAATATACTACGGATAGAAAATATTAATAAGATTTCGAGATTTCGAGATTTAAAATTTGAGAATTACTACCATATCAAGTAATCTCCAAATCTTCAATCTTCAAATCTTTTAAATCTCCAAATTTTACAAATGCAAAAACGATGGAGAATATTGCCCTTTGATAATGAGAAAACAAACTCGTTGCACAATGCATTGTCCGTTAGCAATACTATTTGTAAAATTCTTGCACAACGAAATATCGATGATTTCGAAAAAGCAAAAGACTATTTTAGACCTAAATTAAGCCAGCTTCATTCTCCTTGGTTAATGAAGGATATGGAAAAGGCTGTAACTCGTATTGAAAAGGCATTTGAAGCGAATGAAAAGA
>JANYEB010000114.1 GCA_025363355.1 Chitinophagaceae bacterium
TATACAAGCCATTTATTTTAATGGATTAACACATGAAGAAGCATCAAAGGCACTGGACATTCCTTTAGGAACAGTAAAAACTCGAATACGAATGGGACTTACAACTTTAAAAAATGTTTTTAAAAATTAGATGAATATTAATGATTACATATCATCAGGTATTCTAGAACAATATGTTTTAGGCGACATTTCTCCTCAAGAAAAGAAAGAGGTAGAATGTATGAGCCACATATATCCAGAATTACAAGAAGAACTTTTAAAAGTGCAGATTGCACTTGAAGGTTTTGCTTTGGATAATGCTATTGAAGTTCCATCTCATTTAAAGAAAAATATTTTTGAACAAATAGAAAAAGAAGTTGTTGAAGCAATACCTGCTGCTAAAGTTGTAGAAATGAAACCAACAGTTTCAAACGAATCAGTAACATCAATAAAACGATTTTCAAGTAAAAAATATTTAGTTGCAGCATCTGTAGCACTAATAGTGGGTGCTACATCTGTTTACTTTATTCTACAATCTAATTATAATCAAAAAGAGTTAGCACTTAATAATAAAGTTGAGGCAATTGCTAAAGAAAAAGGCGAAGTTGAAAATCAGCTTGCTACTCTTTCTGTAGAAAATAACAAACCCTTTGTTTTAACTGGCAATGCAAAAGCTTTGGGAAAAACAATGGTTGTTCTATGGAATAATAAAACTGGTAATGTTTATGTAAACAATGTGCAATTGCCACAAACACCATCAGATAAACAATACCAACTTTGGGCTTTGAAAGATGGCAAACCAATTGACTTAGGTGTATTCAATACTGATGGCTCTATTCAAAATATGAAACCTGTTGCAGGTGCTCAAGCTTTTGCAGTAACACTTGAACAAAAAGGTGGCAGCCCAACGCCACACTTAGAAGAGTTGTATGCTATTTTGAATATCTAATTTTTTCTACCATCACCACCACTACAATTCCAATAGTATAACAAAAAATATCTGTCCACGAAAAAGTTGTTCCAATAAGTATTCTAGCAACTTTATAGTTGCTCAATCCAATTAGTTCTACAATTTTTAATCCCTGCATAATCTCTACAAAATAGGCAAATAGTAAAACGTAAATTGCTGCTTTTGTTACAGAGATATTTAATATACTCTTTACAAGGCAATAAAGTAAGATTACTACCAGAAAATCTCCAATAAAAGGACGAATAATCCTATCGTGTAAGTAAAAACCAATAAATAGTTCTACTATGAAAAGTATGATGGTTGCAATTAGATATTGCTTATTAATTCTGAACATTCAATTTATTTAACATCCAAAGAAAATCCAATGGTAGTGCCAACATTTGGTGTGCTACGAACATGGATGGTTTTGTTATGTGCTTCTATAATGTGTTTGCAAATTGAAAGCCCCAAACCACTGCCACCAATATTTCTACTACGCCCTTTATCTGTTCTATAAAAACGCTCAAATACTCTTTGCAAATGTTCTTCTGCAATACCAATACCATCATCACTAATTTCAACTAAAACATTTCTATCATCGGTTTTATAAATGCCTGCAATAATGTTTCCGTTTTGCTTGCCATATTTGCTTGCATTTACAACAAGATTGTTCAGAACTTGTCTTATTTTCTCTTTGTCTGCAAAAACTGTGACAGGCTGTTCGCAGCCCTTTTTTATTTGAGATTTTATATTAAGATTTTGAGTTTTTATATAAAGGGTTTCAAAAACTTCTTTAATTAAATCTTGGATAACAAATCTTGTTTTGTTTAAAGGTTGTTCGCCAGTTTCAAGCTTAGTAATTTCATCAAGGTCTTTTAATAAATGCACCATTCTTTCTACATTTTTATGAGCATTTGTTAAGAATTTTTGATTGATAGAGTTATCTTCCATTTCTGGTAAAATGGTCTCTATATATCCTTGAATGGCAAAAATGGGTGTCTTTAGTTCGTGTGATAAATTTTGTAGAAACTCTTTTCTAAATGCTTCATTTTTTTGCATTAATTCTAATGCAGTTGCTTGTTGTGTTGCCCAATCTTCAACCTCTTCTCCAACTTCTTCAATACTTTTTTGTGGTAGAATATGTTTGTAATAAGACTCGGCTTTTTTATTTGCTTTGGTGTTATAGATAAGTTTATAAATCAATTTTATTTTTCTGTAAATAAACCAATTGAAAACATAGCTTAAAAAGAAATAAATGGAGGTAAGAAAAAATATAAAGCTTATAAAAGTAATAGCCCAATTATGTGTTATTAATGCAAAAACAATAGCAACTACAATTGAAATGATAAAGGCAGATAAAAAAGTAAGGTACTGAATCGATAAATTTTTTCTCTTAAACATACCTCAAAGTAAAGCAATTTATTATTTATGTTTTAATGGATTACAATTCAAACTTATAACCAACACCTTTTACCGTTGAAATGCAATCGGTCTCCATTTTTTGTCTTACTTTTCTAACGTGCACATCAATGGTTCTATCTCCAACAATAACATCATTACCCCAAACCATTTGCAAAATTTCATCTCTTAAAAAAACACGCCCAGGTTTCGATGCTAATAAACGCAACAATTCAAATTCCTTTTTAGCAAGCACAACATTTTTGCCATTGCTAGTAACTGTAAACTTAACAGGGTCTATTAATATGCCTCCAATTTCAATAGATTTATCTAAATCAATATTTCTAGTTCTGCGAAATAAAGAATTTACACGACTCACCAAAACCTTAGGGCTAATCGGTTTGTTTACATAATCATCTGCACCAGATTCTAAACCTTTTATATGAGTTTGCTCGTCATTAATAGCAGTAAGTAGTATAATTGGTTTTTCTTTCAGTTGGGGATTTTGTCTGAGAATGCCACAAACCTCGATACCAGTTTTGTATGGCATCATTACATCAAGTATAATTAAATCAGGCAATAATTTTTGTGCTTTAGCAATAGCATCATTGCCATCTACTGCTTTGTAAACAATAAAACCTTCTTTTTCTAAGTTAAACCCAATAATTTCTAAAATATCTGGTTCATCATCAGCAATAAGTATTTTCTTTAATTCGTTTTCCATACAAGGTTTGTTTACACAAAATTAATAGCCAATTAACATTGTAAGCGTGAATCAGCATTATGTAATTGTTAAGCAGTGCATAGTTAATACATTTGCCAATAGTAATGATAAATAAGTCAGCATATTTAGTTATAGTTTTATTGATGTTTTGGGTTGGTGCTATTGCACAACCTGGGCACTATCAAACACCTAATATTCCCCAGCTTAGGCAAATTTTTCACGACAATATTGATAAATCTCAACAAAAAATTCTAGCACTTAATTGCAAAAGAGACTCTGTTTTTATTGCCACAAAAGATATAGATGTAAATCTTTATGTAACACATACACTTAAAAACAAAGTAGATTTTTTACAATATTTTGTTGAAACTGATGAAAGAATTGCAGATGCTGACAAGTATAGATGGTTGCGTGGCATAAATGATATGCTAGAAGAATTTATCAGCTATTACAAACAAAAAACTATTGCTCCAATTTATTTATATGATTTAATAAACAGCTATACACAAGCAATGTTGCTTCAAATGCAGCATCAATCTATTAAACCAATTATTGAAGAAGCACCATTGGAAGTAGGCACTATTCTACTCACTAATTTTGCTTTACAAGGCAACAGTAGTATTGAAGAAAGTAAACTTATTTTGGTATATAAACTCTGCAAAAAAAATCCTGAAAGCACTTTAAAAATTTTATCTAAGTATCCCAACTTAAATGGAGCAGATAGTTTGATTATTGATTTTGCATATATCAATCCACAAGAACTGTACGATTATGCAGCATCAAATACAGAACTTGGCAAAAAAATTAATAATATTAAAGAACCTATGGTTAGTGCTGTTTGCCAAATGGCGTCTGTTAATGAAGGGCGATTTTTGTTTCCTTTTTTAGATGAAATTATTGCTAAACATTTAACTGTTGAAGATATAAGTAAAACCATTGAAAATGATGATGCATATTTTAAACTTTTAGTGAGAACACAAAACGTTTATGAAGTGCAAAAGCAACAAGGTAAAAAACCTTTTTCTATGGATGCTTTAACAGACAAATTAAAAGCAAAAGCATTAGAAAATTATATAACACCTATCAATGCTTTGCACGAAGAAACCAATACTGCTGTGCGTTTCGACAAAATCAAAAACCTTGCTCCCGAAGATTTATACTTCATAACAATAATGGGAGAGGAGGAACTTTATACTAGTAGTTTTATTAGTGGCGTGTATCCTAAAATAATTGAAGGGTTAGGCAAAATGCAAACAGATACTTTGCTGAAAATGGTGCATTATGGCAATTACCGAAAGTTCTTAAAAATGTGTGCATCTTTTAATATGTTGGAGGATTTTTTGGCAAAGATGGATAGAACTGTTGCAGAGAATTTGCTGAAAAATTTTGCCAGTAATTTAGATGAATATTCGAGTTTAGAAGAAGCTGTTGATGTGGCAGATTCTTATGGCAGCATTAAAGATTCAACCATCAAAAAAAATATTGCTACCGAAGTAAAAAACAATTTGCAAGCAAGTCTTCAAAACAATAATAAAAAAGGGAAAGTTATTTATGGTTTGCTCAATCAAATATTTGCTTCGTTTGATTCATCTGCAAAAGCAGAATTAACAACGGTGTTTAATATTCCTTCAATCAACATTTTAAATAATAGCAGTTTAAAAGATGGTAAAGGCAGAATTAATGTGCAACAATTTTTTTATGGAGATAAGGATGGCAAAGATTTTTTTAACGATTTTGTAAACTCTTTCAGAAGCAGTGGATGGAGAATTGTAACCAAACATAATTGGGTAGAGGTAAGCAGCAATGGTGCAAACCCAATTACAATTTATGCCAATCGTCCTTTAAATGAAGATGAAGGACTAGATGATGCAGCTCAAAAGAAATTGTACGATTATTTAGATTCTTTAAGTATTTATCCAACTATTGCTATTCATCGTGGGCATAGTTATTATGTTAAATCTAGCATAAAACAAATCACTGCTTATGCTAAATTGGTTTTACTAGGTAGTTGTGGTGGCTATCATAGCTTGAGCAAAGTTTTAAACATTAGCCCACAGGCACAAATTATTGCCAGTAAACAAATTGGTACCGGGGTTATTAATATGGCAATGATTGATTTGATAATGGAGAATCTAAAGCAAGGCAAAGATCTTAATTGGCAACAACTTTGGAAAACACTAGAAAATAAATATGCAAACCGCAAAGAATTGAAAGAACGATTCGATGATTATATTCCTCCTTATAAAAACCTTGGAGCTCTTTTTATAATGGCTTACTATAAAGCAATGGAAGGTGTAAAATAGTTTTATTTTAAAGTATACTTCACTTGTTTTAAAATGAGAAGGTTGTTTTTCAAAGGGATTAATAAAATTCCCACCTCAGCCTTAAAAAATGGATGCTCAGTACTTAAAAATGGCTAGTCATACAAAAAAAATGGCTACTCACTAGTGAGTAGCCATTTTTTTTGCTGATTGTGGGGATTTATACTCTAAAATTGCCTTTTTTAGATGCGAAAGTGTAAATACTTGCTCAATATTTTAAACTTCTCAAACTGCGATTGTTTCTTCTGTAGCATTTACCTAATATGCTAAAACAAAACCACCAAAGCAATTAATACTTTGGTGGTTTTGAAAAGTGAAATATAAGATAATTTTATTGTGTTCGTTTAATTCTAAATGAACCTGAGATTGATTTGCTTACTGGCGTTGGATTATTTGAGAATCCAAGACTTCCTGTAAATGTTCCAGCAACATATTGTCCAACTGAACCATATTCAGTAATAGTTACATAAGCTTTATTGACTGAACTGGAAGTGTAACTAATACCGTTCTTTTGAACAACTAAAGGTAATAAAGAAAATGTATTTAAAGATGAGCCTGTGAACATGCCATAAATTTTATTTGCACCATATAGAACATTACTTGAAGAATGATAGTTGTTAAAACTTGTAGTGCCTGCACTATCCTGACCACATCTTACAGAATCGGTAAATGAGAAATATACCCCATCAAAAGTGTAATTTATAAATTCATTTGCATTCATGCCGCAAGCTTTTAAAAGCCCAGCGTTAACATTAGCATTTGTAACGCTAATAGTATAAGCAGCAATGTTCTGTTGTTGTAGTATGCTGTCTGAAACAGTGATATTGGCAGTTGCAGCAGTTGTATTGCAACGAGACACATTTACTGCAAAATTTCCATTGGTAACAATACCTTTATATACTTTATTCTCTAATACTATTGTAGCTGTTCCTTTTACAACAGGAAGATTGTTGCAATCATTTACAGTACCACTAATTATAAATGAATTTGGTTGTGGCAAAGCAATACTAATGGTTCCTGCATTAAAATCTGTTGAAAAAGGACCAACTTGCGTAGAATCAACCAATACGTAGCCACCACAAGTTGTGTAAGCATAAATCTTTCTTGTCATTATTTTATTTGCAGGAATGATGGCATTGATTGAAGAAGTTTGTGAGTAAACCTTTACAGTATCAAAACTTACATAATATTGAGTAAGATTTGTACCATTCTGATCAACCAGTGTTGCTGTATAATGTATAGCAACCTGCACACCACAAGCAGCAACTTGTCCAATATTAAATACACCTGAACCAGTAATGTTAACAGTGCTTGGTGTAGTATTCTTTTTCAATGTGCTTAAATCAAATACATCAACAATTGCAGTACCTGTTGGTGAAGTGCTGCAAGAAACAATTGTTTTGTTAAACAATCCATTAATAACATTAGTGTAATAATATTTATTATTAAACTTGATAAGTGCATAACCATTAGCCACATTGTTATTACTGCAATCGACAACAGTACCTTTAATGGTTATGGTTGAAACCGAACTGGGTAATGTTACAGTAATTGTTCCTGCATTGGTGTTTTGTGTAAAAGGTCCAACTGTAGCAGTATAAATTGTGGTGGGTGTATTGCCACAATATCCTTCAACTTTAACTACTATAGAAGTATTAGCAGGAATATTTCCTGTTAAAGAGCCATCACTTGCAGTCCAGCCATGTCCACCACCTCCACCCCAACCATTACTTGTAATAAAGTAAACGTGGTAGTTAGATAATGGATTGCCGTTTTGATCTACAAAAGTTGCTGTGTATGTTAATGGCCCACCACCATAATCACAATTCCACCAAGTAAAATGAGAAACTGTACCTACATACGTATTACCAGTTTTAGTAGCAACACCTTGTTCTACCCACATACCTTTTGTTTCATCAAAAAACCAAAGAGGAATGGTTGCAGGTGCTGCACTTTGTGTGGCTGTTGCAATAGGAAAAGTTACCGTAGCATTTTTACCTGTTGCTAATTGCAAAGCCTCGCCATTGCTGCCATTTAGCTCAACAGCCATCATGCCATAACTTGTTAAAATTTGTTCATTGTTGCTTGCATTAATACCACGCAAATCACCAGGCATTTCTTTATAACAATTACTGCTAGTTGGGTCTAAAAAATATGCAGAAACTTTTACTGTGCCAGAATATGCACCACCAGATTTTGTGACTACAGCATTTGCAGGAAACACCACAGAACCACCTGTTGCAACTGTAATTGTTCCACCACTTGCATTGGTAAAATCGCCACTAATTGTTTTCTTCACTAATTGAATTACCACATTATTCACTACTTTTTCTTTAGCAACAATAGTTCTGCTGCCGCCAAAATAACCAACTTTTGTGGCTTTAATAAAACCAGCTTTTTCACTAAGTGTAGCTTTAGGAATAATGAAATTTCCATCAGCATCTGTAACAGTTGTAGAAGTTCCAATAGTAATTTCTACATTGTTCAAAGCAGTTCCATCTTGTGCAGTTACTTTACCAGCAACTACAGTAGTGATGGTTTTAGCATTTTCAAAAGGAACAATTGGGTCTGGAGTAGTTGTAACCTCATTTTTTTTGCAACTGCTAACAACTGTAATAATTGCAATGAGCAATAATTGAAAGACTTTTTTCATAACAATGTTTTTGGTTAATGTTTGTTTGAGTTATATGATGCAGTAATAAACAGTTTCGCTGCTTTGGCTTTTTATTTTTCTTTAAAATAGTTAGCAATGCACATTAGACATTTTAATTATTGGATTATTACAAACTCTTTGTAAATCCAAACTTAATTCCATAGTCAACTCTATACTCTTTAATTGGATAAATATCGTTATAGGTTGGCAGTTGTTGATACCTGATTTGTGGTCCCATAAACCATTTCATATTTTTTGATTTCAGGGTTAAGCATAGCTCTGTACTAGAATTAATATTCCAACGACGAAAGAATGGTGTTCCATCGGCATAAAACTTATAATCTGTAGAAACAACATAAACATTCTTGTTAAGTGTATATGTTGGTTGAATAGTAGCAGCTGCACTTAAACCCCAACGTTCGCCATCAACTACATCCCATTGCAAACCAATTGGAGCAGAGATTTGATATAGCTGATTTTCTAGTTTTATTTCACCATTCCCTTGCTTGGTGCTGTAAGCAGATTGAAAGGTAATTGTATTAAGTTGATTGTTTTGAACATAAGCAAAAGATGCACTACCATTAGTTCTATATGCATCAATGCCATATTGGCGAACATTAAATTGTAAGCCAGATTTTATGTAGAAATTTTTTGTTAATCCATATAAAAAAGATACGCCAAACTCTCCACCAACTGCAGGTTTGTGTTTCACAACGTCATTAACATTAGTGCTTAGTGCCTGTCTGTCTGCCTGATTGCTGGTATAAGAAAGTCTGGCTTTATCATCCTCTAATGTTCTGTAACTATTAGAAGGAGTTAGATAAAATTGAACTCTCCACTTACTAGTTGAATTACTTTTTGAAACTGAATTATTTTTTTTGAACTGGTTTAAATAAGCATCAGCTTGACTACTTTTTGTTGCAATATTTTCAACAAGAATATTGTTTGAAGTGATAATTGAATTTGAGGAATCTTGTTTGTCTGTAACTATTGCAAAGTTGTCTTCTGATGCAGAAATTATTTGCTCATTTATTGCTCGTTTAGCTTTCCTAAATGTCATTGAATTTAATTCGTTGTCTTTGTTATATTCAACTACATTTTGTTTGTTAACAGCACTAGAAGATGTTTCGCTGTTTAAATTATTAGAGCTGTTCTGCGACAAATCAATAGCAACATTTTTTGTAATATCAAAAGAAGTAGTTGATTCATAAACATCAGCTATAAATGGCAATGAACTAACTTTTGGTAAGTTAGCTTTTACAATTAAACTTGGTTGTGTAATTAAGTCTTTTGTATTTTCTGAATTGCTTGAATGATTAATCTGCTTGGTGTTTGCATTACTATTAGCTATAAATTTTTGAGGTGGGTAATTAATAATGGTGATAATAGTTAAGGCAACTGTTATTGAAATAAAAGTAAATAGGAGAGCAGGCCATTTTGGTTTGCCGTGTAATTCAACACGAATATTATCCCAAACTTTATCAGATGGATACATACGATATTTATCAGCTTCTCTTTGTAAAAGCTGTTCAATTGAATCGTTATTTGTATTAAACTTTTGTTTCATAAAATCTAGCTACTTAGCAATGCCATCCATTCTAATTTTTCACTCGTTGAATTAATTATTTTTTTCTTTATTAATATAGACTCTAAAACATTTTTGCCTCTAATAAACTGACTTCTGCTAGTGCTTTCTTCGATTTCTAAAATATCACCAATCTCTTTGTGGCTAAAACCTTCAATTGCATACATATTAATAACAGTTCTGTATCCAATAGGCATTAATCTTAAACACTCGATAACTTGTTTGCCTAAAAGTTTACTGGCAATGCCTTCTTCCCTTGCTTCTAAGTTTTGAGCATATTCTAAACTAATATGATCAATGAATTTTTGATTTTTTTTAAGATAATTGATGCAGGTATGAACGATTACTCTTTTCATCCAGCCTTCAAAATTTCCTTTGTTTTCAAAACTAGTAATGCGTGAAAATATTTTAATGAATCCTTCTTGCAGCATATCTTCTGCATCTTCTCTATTGTAAGCATATCTATAACAAATGCCAAACAGCATACCACTAAAACGATTGTACAACTCTCGTTGTGCAACAGCATTGTTTTGGCTACAGGCTTTTATTAAAGATTGTTCTGTCATACTTTTTCAGAAATATTATTGACTAAAAGTAATTATTTTTTTAATATGACTAGAAATAAAAAATGCCGTCTCTTTCGAGAACGGCACTTTTTAAACCAAAACCAACTTATTTTATTTCGAAATTTCCAATCTGAAAATTTTAAGATTATTCGTCCATTAACTATTTTACATTCACCAACTTTCCCATCCAAACTTTTTTTCCTTGTAATGCTTTTACTAGAAACATTAATCCAGCAAAGATGAAGAAGAAAGGACCTAAGAAGCCAAACAATGCGATGAACTTAGTACCATAAAAGCGTGTCATTGGTCTTCTTAATCTTTCGCTAATGATATACATACTTGGTACCATTATGAGGGTTAAGAAGAATGAGAATATCAATCCAAAAATGATTGTCCAACTAAGTGGCCCCCAAAACACAACACTGTCTCCCCCAAAAAATAAATGAGGATTTAATTGGGTAAATAAGGTTCCAAAATTGATGTTTAAACCAACTGCTAATGGTAGCAAACCAAGTATTGTTGCTAGTGCTGTTAGCAATACTGGAATGATACGAATTTTTCCTGCCTCAATCGCTGCAGCCCTTGTTTTATAGCCTCTTCCACGCAATTCATCGGTAAATTCAATTAACAAAATTCCGTTTTTAATTACAATACCTGCAAGTCCAATAATGCCCACACCCAACATAATAAATGCCATTGTCATTCCAGTTAAAGCATATCCTAAAAACACACCAATGATGGAGAAGAAAATTTCTGTTAATACAATAAATGGTTTGCTAATGCCTTTAAACTGCAACACAAGAATTAAGAAAATCATTAGCAATGCTGTAATTAATGCACCACCCAAAAAGCTCATTGTTTCTGCTTGTTGTTCACTTTCGCCACCTTGTTTAATGCTTACATCATTGGGTAGTTTATAAAAGGTTTTAAAGACATCAATTTTCTTTGTAAGTTCAGCATTTGCAGGACCTGTAAACGATGGATCTGTAACGTTAGATTGCAATTGAATCGTACGTTTTAAGTTCTTTCTTTTTACGCCACCAGAAGTATTTGTATAATCAACAGTTGCTACTGCATTTAGTGGAACTTGTTTTATTTGCATTGTCCCAAAATCTCTAAATGTTATACGCATATTCATCAAATCGCTGATATTGTTACGTTGTAGGTCACTGTAACGAATTTGAATTTTATATTCATCTTCACCATCTTTTAATTTACTAGCTTCTTTACCAAACACAGCATTGCGAATTTCCATTCCAATTTGTGCAGTAAAAACACCTTCTTTCATTGCCTTTTCTCTATCAACTTTAATTGAAACTTCAGGATTAATTAAATCAATATCAGCTTTAATTTTTTCAACGCCAGCAATTCTATTGGTATCTAAATAGTTTAATAAAGCTATAGATGTTTTTGCAATGGCATCGAAGTCATCACCAGCAATCTCTATGTTGATTGGAGGTTCGGTTGGTGGTCCACCATTTTCTTTTTCAACAGTAATTTCTGCACCAGCAATCCCTAGTTTCATTTGCTTTCGAATTTCATCTAAAAATGGTTGCGTTTTTTTACCATCTCTATGTTCTGGTTCAATAAAACTTACTTGAATTCTACCTAGATTACTTTGTGTACTTCTATTATTATCTTGAGGATTATTGGCACTTACAGCCACATTAGAAATTATACTTTCTACAATACCCCCTTTTTGTGGAAGCTCTTTATCCAACACTTTATATACTTTGCTTTCTAAAATTTTTGTAATAGAATCTGTAGTAACAGTGTTGGTGCCTATTGGCATTTTCAAATAAACATATACAAAGTTTGGATCCCCACTTGGAAAGAATGTTTTATCATTATTTCTAATATTTAAAGCCACAATTGAAACTATGAATAATACAAATAAACTTGTAAAAGCCCATACTGGTCTGGTTCCTACTAAAATCCATTTCAACAATTTTTCGTAACGATTCATTAATCCTGGCAATAATCTTTCTTGGAATAAATGAATAACGCCACGTAAAACATAAGCATTTAATATGACCATTAAATCCATAAAGAACATAAAATTTGCAATGCCGTGCCAGCCTGCTAAATGAAGCACAACACCAAAGCCTGCAAATGCCCAGAACCACCATTTTTTAAAAATTTCTTTTCTTGGTGTTTCAAATTCTCTACCTTCTGGTTTCATAAAATCAACAGCAAAAACAGGGTTGATGATAAATGCCACAATCAATGATGCACCTAGTGTTAAGATTAACATTGTTGGCAAGTAAATCATAAATTTACCTATTAATCCCTTCCACATTAATAAAGGAAAGAATGGAGCAACAGTTGTTAATGTTCCTGCTAATACTGGGATGAAAACCTCGCCTGCAGCCTCTTTTGCAGCCGGGATAATTTTTACTTTTCCATTATTATAAATTCTATGTGTATTTTCTATAACCACAATTGCATCATCAACTATAATTCCTAAGCCAAAGAGAAGTGCAAAGAGTACTATGAAATTGAGGGTTACAGTGGTTCCAATAATGCCACTTGCAACAGGTAAAAACAGAAAGGCAACAAACACACTTAAAGGAACACTTAGTGCCACAAAGAATGCGTTGGTAACACCCATAAAAAACATTAGCACAAGTAACACTAAAATAAAGCCAATGATAATAGTATTTACAAGGTCGTTAAATGAAGTAGCAGTTTTTTTGCTAAGGTCGCCCGTGAAAACAATTTTTAATTTATCCTTAGGCGGAATTTGCCCATTAGCTTGTAGCTCTTCAACAATTTTTTTAATTTTTCCAGCACCATCAATTAAATTTTCACCAGCACGTTTTACAATATTTAATGTAACAACATTTTTACCATCCAATCGGGCAAAGCTTTCAGTTTGTTTAACTGTGTCAATTATCTGAGCAATATCACGCAAATACATTGCACCACCAGTAAGGTTTTTTACAACGATATTATGCATATCATAAGCTGTTGCAAATTGCCCTTTCACGCGAATAGTTCTTTTCATATCACCTACATCAATCAATCCACCACTTATATCTTTATTTTCATACCCAATGGCATTGCTAATGTCTGTAAAAGTTAATTTCGCAGCTTGCATTTTAAAAGGATCAACATTAATTTGAATCTCTCTTTCTGGAGCTCCAACAATATCTGCACGATTAATTTCTGTTAGTTCTTCAAATCTATCCTGCAACTTTTCGGCATAACGTTTTAATGTCATACCGTCATAATCGCCACTTAAATTAACATACATAATGGGCATTTCGCTAAACGCAAACTCCGCAACATTTGGCTGTGTTGTTAAATCTGTTGGTAAATCTGTTGCTGCTTTATCAACAGCATCCTTTACTTTTAGTTTGGCTAATTCTGTTTTAACATCTGTGTCAAATTCAACAACTATAGCACTAAAATCTTGTTGTGATGTTGATTGAATTTTTTTCACTTTAGCACCAGTAATGCCTTTCAATTGTTTTTCAATAGGGCGAGTAACAAGGTTTTCAATATCTTTTGCTGAATTACCAACATACACTGTTTGCACAAAAATAGTTGGTACTACAATGTCTGGAAATTGCTCCTTAGGCATTGTATTAAATTTATACATTCCATATAATGACACAATTATTGTCATTATATAAACTGCTGTGCGATTATCAACAGCCCACGAAGTGGGTTTAAACTGTTTAAATTTATTAATAATATTTTTTATTGAAGTTTGCATTATTTATTTTTTATTTCTCATTTTTCAATTGAGATTAATTTACAAAAGCAGGTCGTTCTTAATGATGATAAGCATTAATCAACTTTAATAGTTTGTCCATCATATACACTTTGAAAACCCTCGGTAATTACTTTGTCTCCAACAGATAAACCACTTTTTACTTCAATTGATTTTCCATTTAATTCACCAACTGTAATTGTTTTTTTTCTAGCTATAAGTTTAGTTCCTTCTTGAACAGCTATGTAAACAAACTTTCCTTTATCATCTGTTTGAATTGTATTTACTGATGTAGTGAGAGCATTAGTGGCACTATAATCTTCAATTCTAACTACGGCATTTTGATTTGGCCTCATTAAGCCGTCGTATGGCAATTTAGCTTCGGCTATAAAACTTCTATTATTGGCATTTATTGTTTTGCTTAAAAAAGTAACAGAGCTATTATATGTCTTGTTAATATCGCTTAAAATTACTTCTACTTTGGAACCTTGTTTAACTTTGGCCGCATAATTTTCAGGAACCTCTGTTACAACCTTTAATGAGTTTGTATTAACAATTTTTATTTGAGGATTTGTACCAATATAACCACTAAAAAATTCACCAACTTTAACATTCAGTTCATCAACTACGCCATCAACATCAGCATAAATTGTTAATGCAGATGCTTGTTCTTGTGCAGTTTTTACATTTTCATTTCCTGCTGTTAATTGTTTTTCTAAAGTCTCTACTTGTGTTTTTGCACTAATAACTTGTACCTCTGTCCCAATGCCTTGCTTCCATAAATTATTTTGACGATTATATAAGTCTTTTGCAAGTGTTAGTTGTGTTTTTAATGTTTCTAAACTTTGTTTTGCGGCACTAATAGATTGTTTAATTACTGCATCATCAAGTTTTAACAATAATTGCCCTTTGCTTACTTGTTGCCCTTTTGTAATGAAAATTTGTTTCACTTGTCCTCCTCCCAAACGTGGAGCTACATAAGAAATATTATCGGCATCGACTCTGCCTTGTATTTCAATATAATGTTTAAAATCAGCAGCAACTACTGGAGTTACACCAATTAGTTTTGCAATATCTTCTTTTTTTGAAGTATCTAATTTTGCAATTTCAGCTTCAAGAGTTTTAATCTTATCTGCAGTTTTTGTTTGTTCAGTTTTAAGTTTATCCAATTCTGCTTTTTTAGCTTCAAGAGGATTTTTAGCTCCACACGATGATAATAGCATTGCAACTATTATGAATGTTGTATTTGTAATTTTTTTCATATTTACTTATTTATTGTTGTTGTGTTTCTTGTTTATTTTTTATAATTTTCCTATTGCTTTTAAGTAATCTACTTTAGCAATTACAGCATCGTACAATGCAGATATGTAGTTTGTTTGTGCAGTTTTTAACTCTGTTTGAGCATTTGTTATATCTGTGTTTGAAGCAGTACCAATTTCAAATTTTTTCTTTGTTTGTTCATATACTTTTTCGGCTAATTGCATATTGCGTTTTTGAGCATCAATTGTTTCAATAGCTGATTTGTATTTTAGTTTTGCTTGCTCAGTTTCTCCATCAATTGATAGCTTTAAACTCCCAATATTATTTTCAACTTGTTGTAATTCTAATTTCGATTGTTTAACTTTTGCATCCTTACCAAAGCCACTGAAAATAGGTACTGCAATGTTTAATCCAACATACGATGTAGTAAACCAATCGCCTTTTTCAAAGAAAGTATATTTGTTTCTTTGTGCTTGTTTGCTGTAAGAACCATTCAACGAAATAACTGGTAAATAGCTTAGCTGATAGCGTTTGATATTAAACTCGTTTAACTTTTTTAATAGTTGTAAATATTGATAATCTTTTCTATCATCATAGTTTGCAGAATCAATTAATGCATCAGCTTTAATATCTGCATCGGTAATTTTATCTGTTAGTACTAAAGTATCTTTTGAAGGTATGCCAATAAGTGTTTTTAATCCAATGTATCCAACTTCAATGGCATTATTCACTTTGCTTTTTTCTGTTTTTAAATTACTAAGTGTAACATCAACTTTATCGACATCTAGTTTTTCTGAAAAGCCATTCTTGTACATTTCATTTACATCGTGTTTCAGTTTTTCAAACCTTGCAATGTTGGCATCCAGTAATTCAATTTGTGATTTGCTTACTACAAGTTGATAATAAATTTTATTGATATTTACTTTAATAGCTTCTTCTGTTACTTCATATTCTTTTTGTTTCCATTGCATAGAAACAGCTCTTGCTTTTAAGCCAACAAATACTTGTCCATCAAACAATAATTGTTGTAATTGAACGCCAGCAGTAGTTGTATATTTTGTTCCAAACTGAACAGGAATATAGCTTCCAGGGGTTCCACCAAAAATTTGCCCAGGTATTAATTGCGTAGGAATATCTATATAATAAGTTGTTCCAACATTAGCACTAATGCTTGGATAAGCAGCAGCTGTAATACCACGATTGTTTTGTTCTTGAATCTTAATATTCAATAAAGCATTCTTTACTTGAACATTGTTTTTCTTAGCAAAATCAACTGCTTGTTGCAAAGAGAATTTATGTTGTGTTGCAGTTTGAGTATTAGCATTGCTAGTTATGATAACTAGTAAAAATGCAATGGATAGTTTTGGTATTTTTTGTAGTAGCATAGTTTATTTATTTGTGTGTTGTTCTTTATATTTCTCAATTAATTTATATCCCTTTGGATTTACTAAGCCGTGAAGAAAAAGTTCTAAAACTTCTTTAAAAACTTTACTCAATTCAAATTTTTGTGGTGGAAAAACTTCTGGATCAAATAATAACCACATAGATGACATTCTGAATCTAGAAACAATCTCAATGTCTAAATTCTCTCTGTAATATCCTTCAGCAATACCTCGCTTTAAATTAGACGCAACCATTTGCATTAAATTTTGATGCATATGGGTTTGAAATTTTTCAAATGTTTTAAAATGAAATTTTTTCATATCAAATATGATAATTGGATTTAGGTTCCTAAAATCTTCATCCATGTTCTGCATTAAAATAAAAATTTCATCAACAGCATTTTTTGCAGCTGAAGCACCGGCTATGCAATCCTTATAATTGCAATCAAATTCCGCCATCATTACAGCATCAACCAAAGCATCTTTATCTAAAAAAAATTGATAAATTGTTTTTTTGCTAATGCCTAAATTATTAGCAATTTCATCAAGTGTAACAGCTCTAATTCCAAATCGTCTAAACAATTCGGCAGCTTTTAATAATATTCTTTCGTTTGTTTCCATTTTTTAATTCAGAAGGCGAAACTATGGGAACTTTTGACATTGCCAAAGTTTCCAAAGTATTTTTTTGATAAACGGCAAAATTTTTATTGAGTTTGTTTATAACTTTTGTTACTGAAATTAGAAAAAGGAATTTATTTTACTTAAAACTAAAGATGATTGATATGAATTTGAGATATAGGGTTTATGCAAGAAAATTATTAAAATACTTTTTGCAAGGACTAGTTGTTTTGGCTCCCATTGCTATTACCATATTTGCTATTGTAAGTGTTTTTAACTGGATTGATGGTATTGTACCAAGAATGATGCACCCACTTTTCCCTAATTGGATTAAGGAAGATGCTAATGGTAATCTTGATAAAATTCCTGGTTTAGGTTTTATTATCGTCATTAGCTTAGTGTTGCTTGTAGGCTGGTTGTCTTCTTTATTTATGGTTGGAAGATTAGTTGAAGTTTTAGATAAAGTTCTTGAGAAAACACCAGGGATAAAGTTTATTTATTCATCTGTTAAAGATTTTTTTGAAGCATTTGCTGGCGATAAAAAGAAATTTGATAAGCCAGTTTTAGTAAATGTTGATGGTGCAGATGTTTGGCGAGTTGGATTTATTACATCAAACGATGCAGAGCATCTTGAAATGAAGGGCTTTATTGTGGTATATGTTCCTCATTCTTACGCAATTAGTGGCATAACGTATATTGTTCCTCCTATAAAAATTAAAAACCTTCAAAGCCTTTCTGCTTCAGATGCAATGAAATTTGTAGTAAGTGGTGGTGTTGTTAATGTTGAAGATCAAACTCATCACTAAACCATATTTCTCATTATTATTTTGCTAAATAAGCTGTTAAATTTTAATTCGTTTAATTTGCAACCTTACTAAGCAAGTAAAATGAAGAAGCATAATTTTAATTCAGGCCCATCTGTTCTTCCTCAAGAGGTTTTAGAACAAGCATCACAAGCAATTTTAAATTTTAATGGCATTGGTTTATCTATCCTTGAAATTGGGCATAGAAGCACTTGGTTTGTAGAGGTTATTGAAGAAGCAAAATCATTGGTAAAAGAGTTGATGAATATTGGTGAGGAATACGAAGTATTGTTTTTGCAAGGTGGTGCTACAACTCAGTTTATGCAAATTCCATTAAATCTTATAGACCACGCTGATACTGCATCTTATTGTGATGATGGTGTGTGGGGAAGCAAAGCTGCAAAAGAAGCTGCTTTGTTTGGAAATGTACATATCGCAGCATCGTCAAAAGATAAGAACTACAGCTATATTAATAAAAATTTTGAAGTTCCTGTTTCATCAAAATATTTGCATATTACAACAAACAATACTGTTGAAGGAACTCAATGGCATAACTTTCCAAATGTTGCAACGCCTTTGATTGGTGATATGAGTAGTGATATTTTTAGCAGAGAAATCGACTTCACTAAGTTTGATTTAATCTATGCTGGAGCTCAAAAAAATATGGGAGCTGCTGGTGTAAATTTAGTGGTGCTGAAAAAAGATTTAGTAGGAAAAATTAAAAGAAAGATTCCTACAATATTGGATTACAAAAATCACATTGAAGCAAATTCATTATTAAATACACCACCAGTTTTTGCCATTTATGTTGCACTATTAACCTTGCGTTGGATTAAAAAAGAAGGTGGATTAAAAGAGATGGAAAAACGTAGTTTAGAAAAAGCAAATTTGTTATATGCAACCATTGATGCTTTACCCATTTTTAATTGCCCAATTGCAAAAGAAGATAGAAGTAATATGAACGCTGTTTTCTTTATTGAAGATGAAAATTTACAAAATAAATTTTTGGATGTATGTAAAGAAAATGGAATGATTGGTGTTAAAGGATATAGAACAGTTGGGGGCATAAGAGTGAGTATGTATAATGCTTTGGAGCTTTCTAGTGTGCAAGCATTTTGTGATTTAATGAAAAAATTTTGCAACTAAAAACTAACTTGTTTTTATGAAGAAAATAGAAATGCTTTTGCAAGAATTAGAAACAAAAATACCTATTCAAAATATGGTACAATCGAGTGTTTCAACATCACCAATTGGATGGCATATTGAACACAGTTTACTTGCAATTAATAAAATTATAGAAGCAACAAAAACATCTGATCCAAACAGTTATAAGTTTGTTTTTAAACCACTTAAATACATTGTTTATTTAACAGGAAAAATACCAAGAGGTAAGGCAAAAAATCCTAAAGTTGTTGAGCCTGAATTTTTTGATGAAAACACGTTGAATGTTCATCTTCAAAAAACAAAAAAAGTAATTGAGGAATTGAGAAGTACAGATAAAAATAAATATTTTAAACATCCATATTTCGGAAATTTGAAATTAAAAGATACAATAAAATTTTTAGAAATACATACTAATCATCATCTAAAAATAATAAGCGATATACAAAAAGCTGCATCAAAATAATGTAGCAATAGCAAGGATTACAGAACAAAAAGAGAATACAAATTTATGAGTATAATAAAACCATTTAAAGCACTAAGACCAGAAGCTCAATTTGCAAAACAAGTTGCTAGCCGACCTTATGATGTGCTAAATAGTGCAGAGGCAAGAGTTGAGGTTCAAGGCAATTCGCATTCGTTTTTAAACATCACTAAAAGTGAAATTTGTTTACCAGAGAGTATCGACATTCATACACAAAAGGTATATGATACAGCTAAAGAAAATTTAGATTTTTTTATCAGCAGAAACATCTTGTTTCAAGATAATAAAGAGTGCTATTACATTTATCAATTAATAATGAATGGTAAGCAACAAACGGGTTTGGTGTGTGTAAGCAGTGTAGATGATTATGAAAATGACATCATTAAAAAACACGAATTTACTCGTCCAGAAAAAGAACAAGATAGAATTAATCACATTAAAACTACTGGAGCTCAAACTGGAAATGTTTTTTTAGCTTATAGAAATAATGATGAGGTTGACGCATTGATTGAAAAATGGAAAACAGCTAAAAGTCCTATCTATGATTTTGTTGCAGATGATGATATTCAACACACCATTTGGGTGGTAAATGATAGCAACGTTATTGATGCAATTACAAATCTATTCAGTACGCAAATTCCTTGCACATATATTGCTGATGGGCATCACAGAGCTGCAAGTGCAGCTAAAGTACGCAAAGCTTTAGGCGAAAATAAAACAACAGCAAGTAATTATTTTTTAACAACATTGTTTCCATCAAATCAACTTTATATTATGGACTACAACAGGGCTGTAAAAGATTTGAATGGATTAACTACTGCTGAATTTTTAGAAAAATTGGCAGAAAAATTTATAGTTAGATTGGTTGGTAAAGAATCCTATAAACCAGCAATACTGCACACTTTTGGATTATATGTTGAAGGTAATTGGTATAAATTAACTTCTCGTGAACACACATATACAAATGACCCAATTGGCATTCTAGATGTTACAATTTTACAAGAAAACATTTTTACACCGCTGTTAAATATTGTTGACCAACGCACAGATAAGCGTGTAGATTTTGTTGGTGGAATTCGTGGTTTAGGAGAATTAGAGAAAAGAGTAAATAGTGGTGAAATGGCTGCTGCAATTAGCTTGTATCCTGTTACTATTAATCAATTATTTGATATAGCTGATAGTGGCAATGTGATGCCTCCAAAAAGCACTTGGTTTGAACCAAAATTGAGAGATGGATTATTGACACATTTGATTTATTAAGATAGCCACAAAGACACCCAGGCACAGGGAGAACTTTTTGCGTCTTTGGCCTCAGTGGAAAAAATATTTTTATGAAGTACTTATTTTCTTTTATTGCTATAGCTTTTGTTGGCATTTCCCTTAATG
>JANYEB010000167.1 GCA_025363355.1 Chitinophagaceae bacterium
TGATTTTTTTGAGCAATTTTTTGCAGGAAAAAATAGTGGTAAAAGTAACACTAGAAATGCTAGAGGTGGTGATTACGAAACTGAGATGGAAATTACTTTAGAAGAAGCTTATAATGGTACTGAGAGAATTATACAACTTGAAAGTGGCAAACTAAGAATTACCACAAAACCTGGTGCTTATAATGAGCAGCAGCTACTAATTAAAGGCAAAGGTGAAAAAGGAAATAATGTAGATAATAATGGAGATTTGTTTGTTCGTATTAAAGTAAAAACACATCCACAATTCACTAGAAAAGGCAATGATTTATACGTCAATCAAAACATAGATTTATATACTGCTGTGCTTGGTGGAGAAATTATTGTTAATACTTTATCATCAAAACTAAAAATACAAATTGCTGCTGGCACACAAAATGGGAAGTCAATAAGGCTTAAACAAAAAGGGATGCCATTTTATGAAAAGCCCAATGTTTACGGAGATTTATACATTCAACTTCAAATATTAATTCCAGTTAAACTTACCGATAAGCAACGTGAACTGTTTGAACAAATTAAATTAACAACCTAATTTTTACATTGTATGAAAACACAATCTGCAAACCAATATCCTGCTAAACAATTTCAATTTTCTTCAATTCAATTTGATGATAGTTATTATAATGCTAAACTAAAATATTCGCTGAGACATTTAGCTTTTATGGGTAATGTTTCAAAAGAAACAACGCTAGAAGCTTTAGAAAAAGCATTACAAATTTGTCGTCTTGCTGGTATTAATACAAACCAGCACTTTAAACAAGTATATGTGTTTGATGAATATGCAGGAACAATGCATATTGATTGCTTAATGAGCAAAAATGGGTTTAATTTAATGTTGATGCAAATTCAAGCAATCAATGAAAAGTTAGCAATTTGGTTGTGGAAATTATCTGAGCAATAAAAAATTCTAGCACTAAAACTAAGTTTGAATGATGTTATTTATACACTTAGTTCTGTAATAATGGAATCACTAAATCTTCTGTTTTCCCTACAGTAAAAATTGTTGTCGAAATATAAGTATTGAAGTATAGCATACCCACCATTCCTAATATGGAGGATGTTGACATTGAGATGATGATGAAATTAGAATACACGAATAAACAATTAGTATTACCAAAGGAATGAGATTTAAGTAATATCATAAATTGTAAGACTTCACTATTTCAAATTCAACTTAATCTGCAATTCCTCAAATTGTTTATCATCAATGGTACTTGGTGCATCAATCATTACATCGCGTCCACTATTATTTTTAGGAAAAGCTATAAAATCTCTAATACTTTCGCTGCCACCCAAAATAGCACATAATCTGTCGAAACCAAATGCCAGTCCACCGTGTGGCGGAGCACCATATTCAAAAGCTCCTAGTAAAAAGCCAAATTTGTGTTGTTGTTCAGCATCGTCCATTCCCAAAGCTTCAAACATTTTTTGTTGTAATTCTTTTTGAAAAATACGAATAGAACCACCACCAATTTCATTGCCATTTAATACCATATCATAAGCATTGGCTTTAATATTAGCATAAGGATGTTTTAAATATTCAGCAGCATTTTCAATCTTGGGGTTATTGTTAATCATCGTTTCAATATCACTAGGCTTAGGCGATGTAAATGGATGATGACGAGCTACCCAACGATTATCTTCTTCGGCATACTCAAACAATGGAAAATCTAAAACCCATAATAATTTAAAATCATTGTCTTTACGCAAGCCCAATTTCTTGCCCATTTCCATTCTTAAATCACTCGTTGCTTTCCTTGTTTTTTCTTCTGCACCTGCTAATATTAAAATTAAATCTCCAGCATTTGCATTGCAGGATGTAGCAATAGTTTTTAATTGTTCTTCAGTATAAAATTTATCAATGCTGCTTTTAAAAGTGCCGTCAATATTGCATTTGATGAAAGCCAACCCTTTCATTCCGATTTGAGGACGTTTCACCCACTCAACCAATTCATCAGTTTGTTTGCGTGTGTATTCGCTGCAATTGGGAACACAAATAGCAAGAACAGTTTCTGCTTCATTAAACACTACAAAATCACTTTTTATAATAGCTTCTAATTGTTCTCTTTGCTCTAATGGTTTTGATGGAAATGTATGAGTAGGAATCTTCAAATTAGAAATCTTCAAATTAAATCTAATGTCAGGTTTGTCATTTCCATATTGCCACATTGCTTCTTCCCAAGTCATTCTTTCTACAACTTCTGTATAGTCAATATTTTTTACATCTTTAAAAATACGTTTTACCAAACCTTCAAACATTTGCAAAATATCTTCTTGCTCAACAAAGCACATTTCACAATCTATCTGAGTAAATTCAGGTTGTCTATCTGCTCTCAAATCCTCATCCCTAAAGCATTTCACAATTTGATAATATCTATCGTAACCACTCACCATTAACAATTGTTTAAAGGTTTGTGGACTTTGAGGCAAAGCATAAAATTGTCCAGCATTCATTCTACTTGGCACCACAAAATCTCTTGCACCTTCGGGAGTTGACTTAATTAAAAATGGTGTTTCAATATCCATAAAATTATTTTCGTGCAAATAATTTCTGGTGCTTCTGCCAACATTATATCTTAATTCTAAATTCTTTTTTATAGGGTTTCTTCTTAAATCTAAGTAACGATATTTCATTCTTAAATCATCGCCACCATCTGTATCATCTTCTATTTTAAATGGAGGAACTTCACTTTTGTTTAATATTTTAAATGATGTAACTGTAATCTCAATTTCGCCAGTTGGAATGTTTTTATTCTTGTTACTTCTTTCTGTAACGTTGCCCACAGCTTGCAACACAAACTCACGCCCCAAAGGGTTTTCATCCAATTGAGCTTGCAAACTTTCGCCAAATAAAAGTTGCGTAATACCATATCTATCTCGCAAATCAACAAAGGTTATTGAGCCAAATTTTCTAACAGTTTGCACCCAACCTGCAAGGGTTACTTGGTTGCCAATATTTTCAATTCTTAATTCTCCAGAAGTGTGTGAACGAAACATTCTATTTACTATTTAGTGATTTTAAATT
>JANYEB010000193.1 GCA_025363355.1 Chitinophagaceae bacterium
TGTTGTACCATCACCAAAATCCCAACTATAACTAGGGCTTGAACCACTGGATAAATTTATTAATTGAATAGTTAAATTAGATGAACAACCTGTTCCTCCAGAAATAGTGAAATCAGGAGTTGGTTTTGCTAAAACAGAAACAATTTGCGTAACACTATCCTTACAACCACTTCCATTTGTTACAACCAATTTAACAGTATAGGTACCAGCAGATGTGTATTGTTTTGTTGGATTGATTGCTGAACTTGTAAACCCATCTCCAAAACTCCAATTATATGTACTTCCACCAACTGAGGTATTAGAGAATGTAAACGTATTTGAAACTGTACATTGACTATTGCTATTAACTGTAAAAGATGCAGTTGGTTTGGTAGCAAAAGTTAAACTATGCTCAGTACTGTCTTTACAGCCTGCAAAGTTTGTTGCTACTAATCTTATAATATAAGACCCTGTAGAAGCATAAGTTTTACCCGGATTAACTAAAGTAGAATTTGTACCATCACCAAAATCCCAAACATAAGTATTACCAACGCCAGTTGATGTATTAGTCATACTAACATTTAATGTAGATGAACAAGATGTGTTACCAGCTACATTAAATTGAGGAATAGGTTTATCTGCAACAGTTATACTTTTAGATATACTATCAACACAACCATTAGCGTTTGTTACAATCAATTTAACTACATAATTTCCTGCAACAGTGTATGCTTTGCTTGGGCTTGTTAAAATAGAGGTAACGCCATCACCAAAACTCCAATTGTAGTTATTAGCAACTCCAGAAGTGTTATTTGTGAATGTAAATAAATTGCTATTTACACATTGAGTGTTATTATTAATACTAAAATCAGCTGAAGCTTTAGTATCAACAACGATAGTTTTTGTAACGCTATCTTTACAACCACCAGAGCCTGTGGCAACTAATTTAACATTATATGTTCCTGCTGTGCTATATGTTTTTGAAGGATTAGCATTAGTAGAAAAAGTGCCATCGCCAAAACTCCAGTTATAGGTGTTAGATGCCCCACTTGAACTGTTACTAAATAATACATTCAAACTAATTGAGCATAATGTATTGCCATAGGTAAAGCTAACAATTGGGCTATTTGTTACACTAACATTTTGTGTTGTGCTATCTTTACATCCATTAATATTTGTTACAATTAATTTTACGGTATAAGCACCAACAATTGTGTATGTTTTTGTTGCATTGATAACTGTTGATGTAGTTCCATCTCCAAATTGCCATAAATATGTATTTCCTACACCAGTTGAAAAATTAGGAAAAGAAAAATTATTGCCACTTAAACACTGAGAATTGCTGTTCACTAAAAAACTAGCTGTGGGTTTATCTAAAACACTAATCGTTTTTGTGATGCTATCAATACAACCATTACTACTTTGAACTACTAATTTTACAGAATAAGTTCCCGCTGCTCCAAAAGTGTGATTAGGATTTTGACTAGTAGAAGTATCGCCATCACCAAAATACCAATGTGACGATAAAGTAACTGTTGAAGCTGTTGTATTAGTAAAATTAAAATCTGGTGTTGAGCATAAATTAGGACCAGTATAACTAAAATCTGCAACTGGTTTAGGCTGAACAGTTACTGTTTGTGTAACACTATCTTTACAACCATTTGTTCCTGTAGCTGTTAATGTAACATTAAAATTTCCTGCGGTTGCGTAACTATAAACAACATTTGTTTGTGTTGTTGCAATACCATCTCCTAATTTCCAATTATAATTTGTTATACTTCCTGTTGAGGTATTTGTGTAAGTAAAACTATTTCCATTGATACATTGAACTGTATTATTAATGCTAAATGTAGCATTAGGCTTAGGCAATAGAACTAAATCTACGCCATTGTCAGTACCAATAGTTAAAGGTGATGAACAAATAACCCTAATTCTATAACCAGAACCAAAGCTAATTGATGAAGGAATAATGGCTACAATAGTTCCTGATGTAGTTCCTGCACTGCTACCAATATTTGTAGGACTTACAAAACTACCAGTGGCATCGCTTAGCTGAACTGTGAATATATTACCAGGATCTACACAATCTGTTAATACAAATGGAACACCTATTACAGTTCCAGCACAAATTGTACTGGAGCTTATGGTACCAGTTGCAATAGTTGGCGTGCAAGACAGTTTTGTGTTTGTAGCAAGTGCTTTTAATCCTAAAAATTGGATTGTTAAAAAGACTGCTAATAGTAAAATTTTCTTCATTGTACTTTTAGTTCTATTGATGAAAATAGATAATTAATTGCAAACGCAGTCAGGAATATTAATACTTTAGGAGGAGTTTGATTTTTTCAATTAAATTAAAATAGATAAGGGTCTATTATTTTAAGATTAATGGATTTAAACCAGCGTTGAGGTTGGCTAAACGCATCAACGAAGTGTAAAAATAGTATTTTAACCGAAAGCATCAAATTTAAATTTAAAAATGCTTTTGTTAATTACAACAATCAAAAAATAAAGCACAAAATACCTTCTATCTTAATAACTGTATCCACCCTCCTACATTATTAGAAATATTTCCACCCGTAATTGTTAAAACATAGTAATAAGTTGCTATTGGTAATGGCTGTCCATTGTACATTCCATCCCACGTAATTTTGTTTCCAAACAAAGTTTTCACCAACTTACCATAGCGATCAAAAATAGCTGCTTTTAAATACAAGATTTTTGCTTTGTCCTCTACTTCCCATTTATCATTTTTTCCATCTCCATTGGGAGAGAAAGCATTTGGAATAAATAAATCTGAAGCTATTTTTACCCAAACTGAATCAATAGCTACACAGTTTTTATTGGTAGCAACAACAATACGATAAAGCGTTTCTTTATTGGGTTTAGCAATAGGGTTCGTTATGGTTTTATCAGACAAAGTGTTGCTAGCATCTTGCCATATAATAGAACTAAAGTTACCCATAATCTGAGCATCCAACTGAATCGAATTTCCTAATTTCACATAAACTTCATCATCAAGTGTTATTATAGGTGTTGGATTTACCGTAATATTTTGATCTTTAAATGCAATACAACCATTGTTAGCAGTGTAAGTATATCGAACATTTGTAATACCATCACCAACAATTGATGGTGTAAACAGTCCATTACTTGTTACCCCAAGACCAGTAAATACTCCTCCATTACCAGCAATACCAGTTGTTTCGCTTGCAGACAAAGAAAAACTAGGAACGTTACTGCAAACTTCTGCTAAAGTAACAAATTGAATTTTAGGTATTGGTTTAACCTGTACAAAAGCTGTATCTGATGCTGAACAATCAGCTGTAAATGCTGTTAAAATATATTTTCCTGTGTCAGAAAATGCAACACTATTTATATTGATATTTTGATTAGATATATTAGTGCCATTTGGCAACAACCATTTATAATTAGAATTTGTAATTGTATTGCTATTAGTTAGTTGAACAGTTTGAAGCAAGCAAGCATTATTATTAATAACTGTAATTTTTGCAGATGGAGTTGGGTTAATAACTACTAAAATAGAATCATTAGATGAGCAAGTTCCAACAGTTGTAACTACTTTATAAAATCCATTTGCCAACATTGTAACATTACCAATGTTATTTATGGCATTTATACTATTGAAGCCATTGGGGCCAATCCAATTAAAATTTCCTCCAGCAAAATTTGCATTTACTGATAAATTATTAGCAGTACAAACAGGAGCATTTGTTGATAAATTAGGTTTGGGTGTTGCAATTACTGAAATTGTTGCAGAATCCTTTGAACTACAATTTGACGTTGACGCAGTTAAAATATATTTACCAGCATCAGAAAGTTGTGCAGCTGTAATTGAAATGTTTTGTGATGAGGAGGATAATCCATTTGGTAAAACCCAAGCATAACTTGTATTTGGTGTTATGTTACCATTTTTTATTTCAAGAAGATTTCCAACACAAACATTGTTATTACTTACACTTATTTGTGCTGTTGGAGTTTGATTAATCACTATCAAAATAGAATCTGTTGATGAACAAGAACTAACACTTGTAACAACTTTGTAATATCCATTTGCCAGTGTAGAGGCATTGCTAATATTGTTTGTTCCATTATTACTACTAAAGCCATTGGGACCTGTCCAAATAAAACTACCACCAGCATAATTGGCACTTACAGATAAATTATTTCCACTACAAATAGGTGCATTTGTAGTAAGTAGTGGATTAGGAGTTGGATTAACAACAATATTTAAAGGCACATTAACAGCATTACAAGAAAATTTAGTTGCAGTTAGCGTGTACAATCCAGTTCCACTAGTAGTAATATTGGGTAAAATTGGGTTAGCAGTTGTATCGCTAAATCCATTAGGCCCTGTCCAATTAAAATGAACACTTAAAGCATTATTAAAATTTGTAAAGAATTTTAAATCACTTTTTGCACAAATACTTCCGTTTACGGCATTGCTATTAGCTGTAACATTCAGCTTATTAAAATCAGAGAAATAACCATATCTAGCTCCAGTAATGGCATCACCATGAATAATACTTAAATGAAATTCAATTCCACTGTTTTCAACGATTGCAGCTGTACCAACTGCTAATTGACTAATATCAATAAGAATTTGTGCATACTTCCATAAACCTCCACTAAAAGGAACCACATTAAATTTGGCTGGGGTAATAATCGTTGTATTACCATTGAATTTAAACTGATTCTCATATCCATTGGGTACCAAAATATTCATATACAAAGCACTTGCATTACTTCTTGTAAAAGCAACTTTTTGGCTGCCAGTACACTCAATTTGTGGTAAAAGTGCATGACCAACTTCGCAACCAAAACCTGATAAGTGTAATGCATAAGTTGGTTTACCTGTTACAAGGTACTTAACCTCATTATAAGATGAATCGTGATATGTTTGTCCTTTATTAATTGTTGCAACTAAAGTTCCGTTAATATTAATAGAAGTGTTATCATCTGTTGCCAATATAAAAAGGTGATCACTTGGCTTTCCAATTGGGTTGTTTAAAAAGCCAGGTAGAGAAATATATTTTGTACCTACCAATGCTAATGGAACAATTTGATCTCCTGCCAAATCCAAGCAACCAGCATATCCATCCCCACCTATACTATCATCTTTTATTGTTATGGCTATTCTTTTGTTACTTGTCACAGTACTTCCCATCAGATGATCTTTTGGAAGTCTACTTACCGCAGCTGCTGAATACACTTGACCTTTATTTAAAACAACAGTAAATGCAATTCCTGCATTATGTCCAACAATATTGTTTGCAGGTGTAATTACAATGGAAGTGTTATCTTCTGTTGCTACAATATCGAAAGATGAATAAGGTATTACTGGTGGAAAAGTATAAAAGTCCCAATTGCTCATTATGTTTTGGGCAGGAATAAAAAAATTGTCACCCAAAGCATTTCTTCCTTTTAAAACAAACATTTCAGGATTAGAGCTTGAGGCTTCTTCGTAATAAGCAGTTATTGCAGCTGAACTAGAAATTAATAGTCCAGTACTTAAAACTTGATCTGCTGGTTTAGACTCAATAGAATTAATCTGCCCAGTTAAATCAACAGAAATGCTTGAATTTGCTGGTATGCTTACGTTAACAGTAGAAAAACTCGGATTTGCTGGTTGAGAAATAGTGACATTGGCAGCAACACTAAACGCAGTCATTCTCATAATAATGGGCCTATCTGTATGCGGGCTACTATTATCGTTTGTTATTTCTGGTGCTGCAAACCAAAATACAGAATCCGTTTGTGCAAACGAACTTGTCATTAGCATAGAAAACAACATTACATAAAACCACTTCATCATAAGGTACTGCAAACAGTAAATTAACTGTTTGTAGATACGATATTAACGCAAGAACAAAATTGAAATTACAAATGTGTATATCCTATAAACTTATTCAGAATTATACAACGATTTTATTTTAAAAAATGTATGCAATTTAATATTATAAAAT
>JANYEB010000236.1 GCA_025363355.1 Chitinophagaceae bacterium
CAAAAATTTAATATTGGATTAAAGGCAGGTGCAAACATTGGAAAAATTTCTGGAACTAGTTTTTCAAGCGAATACAAATTAAGTTATCACGCTGGTGCTTTTATGTCTTTTGATTTTAATAAAAAAATAGGCATTCAACCAGAAGTTTTGTTTTCTCAAACTCATGCAACCACAGTTTCTTCTGGTGTTATTTTGCCACCCAATAATGCAGATTATAGTTTAAACTATTTGTCTATTCCTTTACTATTGAGATACAAGTTTGGTAAAGTAATTGTGCTAAATGTTGGTCCACAATACAGTATTCTTTTAAACAAAAACGACAATGTTATTAAAAATGGTTCTAATGCTTTTACAGATGGAGATTTTGCAATGGTTGCAGGCTTGCAATTAGATTTTAAATATTTAAGATTTTATGGACGATATAATATTGGCTTAAACAATATTAATGATTTAAGCAGCAGTGATAAATGGAAAAGTGAGCAAATACAATTGGGTGTTGGGTTTAGGTTTTAGTTAATAAGTTGATGGTTTGTTATGTTGGTTAGTCAGTAAGTCAATTTGATTTACTGACTTTTTTGTTTTCTTTTGGGTGCTAACTCTAAACTCATAACTTTAAACTCTAAACTAATTAAATGGCTTTAAGTAGAATTTGGTGTGCATTTATCATCATTGCAATATCTATTGCATCTTTCAAATATTTTTTTCTTACAGATAATAATAAAATTTTTTCGCAGCTAGTTGTAGGGAAAAAAGCAGATACAGCTTACACCAAAACCATTGATAGCATTGCATTACCTACAAGAGTTGCAAAAGAATTAATAAAGAACAATGAGTTTGAAATTGGGAATTATAAATATTTAAAAAAGGCTGATATAAAATATTTTTATCACGATAGTTCGTGGAATAAATTTGATTTTAAATCAACATATAATATTGAAAATATTGATTATGATTTTTTACCAGCAGAAGTAAAGCAAGTTTTAAGTACAGCATCTGCATATTCCTTTCGAGGAAAAGATTATCGTAAACAAACAAAAAATTCATACACTGTTTGCTATCAACAACAAGCTAATGGAATACTTGATACGTGTACAGATTCTGTAAATCTTTGCATTGGTTTAATTGGTATTATGGCTTTCTTTATGGGCATTATGAGTATTGCTGAAAAAGCAGGTGGCATCAGGCTTTTATCAAAAATGATTGCACCATTTTTTACTAAACTTTTTCCTGATGTTCCTAAAAGTCATCCTGCCACAGGGTATATGATGCTGAATTATGCAGCCAACCTTCTTGGGCTTGATAGTGCTGCAACACCTTTTGGTTTAAAAGCTATGCAAAGCCTGCAAGAATTAAATCCTAAAAAAGATACTGCAAGCAATGCACAAATTATGTTTTTGTGTTTGCACGCAGCAGGCTTAACATTAATACCAGTAAGCATTATAGCAGTTCGTAGTAAATTGGGTGCAACCAATCCAACAGATATTTTTATACCTTGTTTAATCACAACTTTTGTAGGTACACTTGCTGCAATGATGATTGTATCATTTAAACAAAAAATAAATCTTTTTCAAACAGCTATTCTTGCTTGGATATTAGGCATTACAACAGTTCTAACTTTATTAGTTATCTATGTTCATAGCTTGAGCAGAGATGCAATGAGTGTATTTAGTAGTGCGTTAGGAACAGGTATTTTGTTAGCTATCATTCTTGCTATTGTTGTTGGTGGTTTATATAAAAAGATTGATGTGTTTGATGCTTTTGTTGATGGTGCAAAAGATGGTTTTAATACTGCTGTAAAAATTATTCCTTATTTAGTGGGAATGTTGGTTGCTATTAGTATGCTTCGCAATAGTGGAACGTTTGATATGGTATTGTTGGGGATGAAAAACTTCTTTCAAATGCTTGGTTGCGATACAAGATTTGTTGATGCTTTGCCAACAGCTTTAGTTCGTCCTTTAAGTGGACAGGGTAGTAGAGGGTTGATGATTGACACTATTAAAACGTATGGTGTAGATTCTTTTCCAGCAAGGCTTTCAGGCATTATACAAGGTTGCAGCGATACCACATTATATATTGTTGCTTTGTATTATGGTTCTGTTTCTATTAAGAATATTCGCTACTCAATTAAAGCAATGTTATGGGCAGATTTGATTGCATTGCTTACCGCTATTTTATTAAGCTATATGTTTTTTGGGTAAACTTATTTGTACAAAAACATAAATAATTTTCACAAAAACTAAACTTTTTTAAGTACCACTTTCTCTTATTTTCGCCACCTAACTTTTATTTATGAAAAAATATATAGTTGCTTTATTTACTTTTTTGATAACATATACTGTAAAAGCACAAACCCCAACCCCAGAAACCTTTCTTGGTTATAAAATAGGAACAAAATTTACACGTCATCATCAAATAGTAGATTACTTTAAAACTGTTGCTGCTGCTAACTTACAAGCGATGAAGTTAGAGCAATATGGCACAACAAATGAAGGACGAGAATTGTATTTAGCTTTTGTTTCCAGCAAAGAAAATATGAAGCATCTTGACCAAATAAAAATGAATAATAGAACTTATGCAAGTTTAACAAAAGGCAGGGTTGCACCATTGCTTCCTAATCCTCCTGCAATAGTTTGGTTAAGTTATAATGTGCATGGCAACGAGCCAGCAAGCAGCGAAGCAGCAATGCTTACTTTATATGAACTAGTGAATGATGCAAGACAAGATATTAAAGAATGGTTGCAACATACTGTGGTAATTATTGACCCTTGTTTAAACCCTGATGGACGTGATAGATATGTAAATTGGTATAACACAACCGTTGGTAAAAATGGTAATGCTGATGCACAAGCAAGAGAGCATTTTGAACCCTATCCACAAGGTAGAACCAATCATTATAATTTTGATTTGAATAGAGACTGGGCTTGGCAAACACAAGCTGAGAGCAAGTTTCGCATTAAAAAATATTTAGAATGGATGCCACAGGTTCACGTAGATTTTCACGAGCAAGGATATAATGAACCATATTATTTTGCCCCTGCTGCTGAACCTTTTCACGAAATAATTACACCTTGGCAAAGAAATTTTCAAACACAAATTGGAAAGAACCATAGCAAGTATTTTGATGCAAATGGATGGTTGTATTTCACCAAACAAATCTTCGATTTATTTTATCCAAGTTATGGTGATACTTATCCAAGTTATAATGGGAGTATTGGTATGACGTATGAACAAGGTGGCATTCGTGCAGGAATTGCAGTTAAAATAAATAGTGGTGATACACTTACTTTATTGGATAGAATTACACATCATTTCACTACTAGTTTATCAACGATTGAAGTGTCTAGTAAAAATGCAAAACAGTTGGTGGATGAGTTTACTAAATATTTTTCGGACAATGCAATTAATGGAAAAAATGGTAACTACAAAACTTATATTTTAACAAGTGATGATGCTAACAAAATCAATGCTGTAAAGGATTTGCTTGATGCTAATGGAATTGTTTATGGACAAAATAATAGGAAAATGTTGGGTTATAATTATCAAACAAATAAAACAGAAGATGTAGTATATAAAAATTATTCAATTGCTGTGAGTGCTTGTCAAGCTCGTGGTGCAATGGCAACTGTTTTATTGGAACCAAAGAGTAAACTAGTTGATTCTGCAACGTATGATATTACTGCTTGGAGTTTGCCTTATGTATATGGTGTTGATGGCTATGCTATTAAAGAAAAAAGAGACATTGATGAAATGAAAACAACACCAAAAGTAACTGCTGTTACTGCCGATTATGGAGTTGTAATTCCATATACTTCTTTAAATAGTTCAAAACTATTAGCACATCTTTTAAAGAATAATATTAAAGTTCGTTATGCTTCAAAACCCTTTACTACTAATGGATTCAACTATTTACAAGGAACATTAATTGTTTTAAAAAATGGGAATACAAATATTAATTGGAATAAAATTGTAAACGATGCTGCTACAAAATATAATGTGCAACCTGTTGTTGTTGCAAGTGGGTTTGTAGAAAAAGGTTCAGATTTTGGTAGTGCAGATGTTCGTTTAATTAATGCACCTAAAGTTGCTTTGTTTAGTGGAGAACAAACATCTGCAACAGATGCTGGAGAAAATTGGTGCTTTTTTGATAATGAATTAGAGTATCCTGTAAGCCTTATTAATGCTGCTGATATTGGGCGATTGGATTTAAAAAAATACGATGTAATCATTATGCCAGAAGGTAATTATAGAAGTTTGAATGACAAGTCGAATATAGATAAGCTGAAAGGATTTGTAAAAGACGGAGGAAGATTAATTGCCATTCAAGGTGCTGTAAACTTGCTTGCTCAAAATGGAGATTTTGGCATTAAAAACAAAGCAGAAAAAGAAGATGAAAAAGGTGCAGATAGTAATTACACATCTTTGAAAAAATATGGTAATAGAGAAAGAGAGGATTTGCCAAACAATATTCCTGGTGCTATTTATAAAGTAGAACTTGATAACACACACCCATTGGCTTATGGCTATTCAAATACTTATTATACACTAAAACAAGATGCCAATATTTATGAATTTATGAAAGATGGTTGGAATGTGGGTGTATTAAAAAAAGACAACTACGTTGCGGGTTTCAGCGGTTTTAAAGTAAAAAATAAATTAAAAGATGGAACCTTGTTTGGTGTGTATGAAATGGGAAATGGTTCAGTAGTTTTTCTTGCAGATAATCCTTTGTTTAGATTATTTTGGCAGAATGGTAAAATGCTGTTTAGCAATGCAGTTTTTATGGTTGGTCAATAAAATGGAACACTGATGAAACTGATTGAGCTGATTAACACGGATTTTGTTTATAGAAAAAATATCTGCTTAAATCCGTTTAATCCGCTTAATCCTTGTTCCAACTATATTTGCCAAATGCAACAAGTCCATTTTCAAGATTTAGGAATACAACCTTATAAGCAAGTTTGGGATTATCAAGAAACACTTTTGAAACAAGCTGTTGACATCAAAATTGCAAATAGAGAATTGCCTGAAACCACTGCTCACATTGCAATACAGCATCATCTTTTATTTGTAGAACATCCACCTGTTTATACTTTAGGAAAGAATGGAAATGAAGAAAATGTGTTGTTATCCGAGAAAGAATTGTTTCAAAAAAGCATAGAATATTTTCATATTAATCGTGGTGGAGATATTACTTTTCATGGTCCAGAACAATTGGTTGGTTATCCCATTTTAGACCTCGATAAATTTAAATCAGACTTAGGTTGGTACTTACGAAACATTGAAGAAATAATTATACTTACAATGGCTGAGTATGGATTAAAAGGGGAGAGAAGTAAAGGTGAAACAGGCGTTTGGATAGATGCTGATATTAAAGGAAAAGAAAGAAAAATTTGTGCTATTGGAATCAAATGCAGCAGATGGGTAACAATGCACGGCTTTGCTTTTAATGTAAACACCGATTTATCTTATTTTGGCAATATTGTTCCTTGTGGCATTCTAAACAAACAAGTAACATCTTTGCAAAAAGAATTAGGCAGAAAAGTTGATATGAATGAAGTGAAAGAAAAAGTAAAAAAGAATTTTGAAAAAGTATTTGAAGCAGAATTGTTAGAACACAGATTGAACGGATAAAGCGGGTTTACACGTTTTTTTTTGCGATAACTTAAGAAGTCAGAGTCACCATACGATCTGTGTTAGAAATTAGAAATAATAAATTTGAAATACTCAAACCTTCAAACTAAAACGATATGCACGATACACATTTACACCACCACGAAGAGCACTTAAAAAGCAGCGATTTATTAACCGATATTGTAATTGGAATGAGCGATGGATTAACAGTTCCATTTGCATTGGCTGCAGGTTTAAGTGGAGCTATTGATTCTACATCTATCATTGTAATTGCTGGTGTTGCAGAAATTGCAGCAGGCTCTATTGCTATGGGTTTAGGTGGTTATCTTGCAGGAAAAACAGAAGAAGATCATTATCGGAGTGAGTTAAAAAGAGAATATGAGGAAGTTGAATGTAAACGTGATATTGAAATAGCTGAGGTCAAACAAGTATTTTTTGAATGGGGTTTGAGTGAAGAAGTGCAAAATCAAGCAACACAAGATATTATTAAAGATAAAGATAAATGGGTGCAGTTTATGATGAAACACGAATTGCATTTAGATGAACCTGATCCTAAACGTGCAACAAAAAGTGCATTCAATATTGGAGTTAGTTATATAGTTGGTGGTCTTGTTCCATTATCACCATACTTTTTTATTAATAATTCAATTGATGCTTTAAAAGTGTCAGCAATCGTTACACTTATTTGTTTATTTATTTTTGGATTTTTCAAAAGTAAAATTACTGGTGTTAGTCCATTTATTGGTGGATTAAAAGTAATGCTTATTGGTGCAATAGCTGCTGGTGCTGCATTTGGAATAGCTAAATTAATAGAAGGGTAGTAGTTACCCTTCTATTAAAGTTCATAACTCATAAATTAAACAATCCTTTGTTTAATAGTTGTAGTGTTTCTTTTTTATAATCAGAAGGGATTAATAGAGAAATATTATGAGCACTCCCTCCATAGTTCACCATTGTTACAGGTATTGATTTTATTGAGTTAAACAATGTTTGCAAAACGTGTTCTGTTCTCGAAATTTCATTGCCAACAATAGAAATAATTGTCTGATTTTTTTCAATTTCAATACTTCCAAACTGTTCTAATTCTGTAATAATTTCAGCTAAATGCAAATCATTATCAATCGTTACACCAACAGCAACTTCACTTGTTGTAACCATATCAATTGATGTTTTATATTTTTCAAAAATTTCAAAAGTCTTTCTCAAAAAACCATAAGCCAACAACATTCTACTGCTTTTTATTTTAATGGCAATGATATTATCTTTAGCTGCAATTGCTTTAACACCAACACTTCCAGCTTCTTGCCTAATTACAGTTCCTGCTGCATTTGGCTGCATTGTGTTGAGCAATTTAACAGGAACATTTTTTTGTTGAGCAGGCCAAATGCAAGTTGGATGCAAAATTTTTGCTCCAAAATATGCAAGCTCTGCAGCTTCATCAAAACTCAATTGTTCAATGGGTAAAGTTTTGTCAACAACTCTAGGGTCGTTGTTGTGCATTCCATCAATATCTGTCCAAATTTCACAAACACTTGCTTCAATAGCAGCAGCAATTAGCGATGCTGTATAATCACTGCCACCACGTTTTAAATTATCAACTTCTTCTCTTGCATTTCTGCATATATAACCTTGTGTAACAAATAAAGTCTCGCTTTTATTGTCTTTTAATAAAGCATTTAATCTGCGTACAATTCTTTCAAGTCTTGGTTCTTCGTTCTCATCGATACACATAAATTCTAGTGCAGGTAAAAATGTATGAGAGATGTTTTGCTCTTTTAAATAAACACAAAAAAGTTTGGTACTCAGCAGTTCACCCTGTGCCAAAATATCTTTGTTTAAAGCATCACTGTAAGATATTTTTAAAATGATATTCAAAAAATCAAAATGCTCAGCAATAATTTCAGCAGCTTCAGTTTTTGCGGCTTCTGTAACAACAAGTGTTTCTACAAAATTTTTATAATAGGCTTCAAGTTCATCAATTTTTTTCTTAGCAGGAGTTTTATAGCCTAACGAGAGTTGGTGACTAATTTCTGCCAAAGTATTTGTTGTTCCACTTAAAGCACTTAATACAACAATCTTTGGTTCGGTTTCATTGGTAATTAATGTAGCTACTTGATGCATACGTTCTGGCTTTCCAACACTGGTGCCACCAAATTTCATCACTTTCATATTCTTGCTTATTTATCTGATTGCCGCAAATGTATTTGTTGAAAATTAAAAGCAAAAAGAAAAGGTATTAAGTGATAAAAAAATCACCTAATACCTTTCTTACACAAAACCAAACTACTATTATAAATCGGCAGTTTTTCGCCGTTGTTGGTATGGCAAAGCCTACCAACAACATTTTAACATTCGTGCATTCGTGGCAAATCACCATTGCATAAACCAACAAACAATCTTCTCTTCCATCTTCACAGCTGTCCGTAGAATTCTAACTAATATCGTTGCTGTCTTTAGTTTGTAACTAAAGACAGCAAAAACAAATGCGTAGCATTACAAATTTATAAAAGTTAATAAGCAAATCCTTAGTCATAAACTAAGGATAACAAGTGGCTTTCTCAACCAAGACCATTTTTTGCAATACAATATTTTTATATAACATTCAACATTCCTCCCCCCATTTGTTAAATTTTTGCAAAAATTTCAATCACCTATTTGTTGAATAAGAACTACTATTTATTTTTATTGCCTAATCAAATTTTTTAACTAAAAAACACTATTATGTCAGTTACAAACAATCGTATTAACACAACAATTGATGCTGCTGTTTTAGCCGCTATTAAAACCAAACTAAGTGAAATTAATGCATCATTGCCGTTTTTAATTAGTCTTACACCCGATGAACGCAAGAATTTGCCTAAGATTAATGAAGCCAACAAAATTTTTGTAGAAGATGCAATTACGGGTATGCAAAATAATCCTGCCATTTTGCCTAGCTATTTAAACCTTGGCAATGTAAAAAATGATTTAACCCTTTTTCAGCAATTAGATGACGTATTGTCTATAACACATCAATTAAATCAAAAAATATCAGATACACAAATGCTTGCAGGTAGCGAGGCGTATGTGAGCAGTTTAACTGCTTATCGCTTGTTTGAAAGTGCATCTAATGCAGGCGTAGATGGCACAACTGCAGTTTATAAAAGTTTGCGTCAACGATTTGCGGATCAAGGCAGTTCTGAACCTGCTGAAAAAAATAATGAACCTAAGTAGATAGTTGCTGTTGCAATAAAAATTAAATGAGAGGAGGTTGGCAAATTTGCCAACCTCCTCTCATTTTTTTGTACGCTCACCCACTTAAAAACCAAGTGGACTTACTAAAAAGCTAAGTCAGGTAGCTTATTTTGTTACCCAGCTTACAAACGAAGTGGGTAGGTTTACCTTTTTACCTAGTCAGCCTACCTTTTTTGCTACCCAGCTTACCAAAAACATAAGCCAGCTTGCAAACGAAGTGGGTAGGTTTACCTTTTTACTTAGCCAGCTTACCTTTGAAGTGGGAGGGGGTACTTACGAAGTGGGGGGTGGTACTTAAGAAGTGTGACTCGTCCTAAAATAAGTTTACAGGTTAGTTAGATAATACTGTGATAGGTTTACAGTTATTTTTTAATCCTGCTATTGGTTTACAATAGTAGTTGTTTTGTGATAATAGTTCTTCCATAATTTTTCTGTTTTAATT
>JANYEB010000256.1 GCA_025363355.1 Chitinophagaceae bacterium
TGGATCTCCATTACAAATATCTAAAACAATATTATCTGTACCATTCCAAAAAAATGGAGTAGAAAATACAAATTCATTTACACCAACAGTAGGTGCATAGTCTACAGGTCCGTAAACAGCAACTGTTCCTATTTCCCAAGTTGTTGGGTCAAGAGAAGCTGTTGCAGTTGTACCAATACCTATTTGATATTGCTCAACTGCAATAAGTGGGTTGCTTGTTGTAGCTGCTGTAATAGCAGTAACATTAAATTTTAGGCTTGTAATAAAACCAGCACCCATACCAGCAGCTTGCAATTCAGACGCCAAGTATAAAAATTGAGAACGACTACCCTCATACCAATCTTGCATTGGGCAAGGATAGCTTGTTCCAGTATTGGCACCAGTTGCAGTACCAATTGTAAAGTCAGTTTGAGCTTTAACCGAATTTACAAGAAACATTAAAATTAATAGTGGAAAGATTTTCTTCATAAAGTATAATTTAAGAAATTTACGTAGGTACAAATGTAATACTTAGTCTTTATCAAAAACTAAATTTCAAAATTGTTTTTCATTTTTTTTGAAATTATTGTGTTAGAGCGGATATTTTTTTATTTATGTCGTTGATTTTGCTTGTTAAAAGGCTATTTTCATCATTATCAATCACAAAATCACAGAGCTTATTTTTAATTCTTTCGTCAATTTGATTTTCCATTCTTGCTACCACTTGTTCTTTTGTAATTCCATCTCTTTGCATCACTCTAGCAATTCGTAAATCAGTAGGTGCAAATACACCAATAATATAATCTAAATTAAATGCACTTCCGGCCTCAAACATTAGTGCAGCCTCTTTAATTACATATTTTGCATTTTGCTTAGCTGCCCAATCAATTCCAGCTTGAATTGTAATTGGGTGAACCAACACATTCAGTTTTTCAAGTTTATAAGCATCGTTGAAAACAATTTCTGCAAGATATTTTCTATTTAATATTCCATTTTGATAAACTTCCTCTCCAAATTCTTCTCGAATTTTTCGTTTTAGTTCTTCATTATTATTCATTAAATCTTTGGCAGCTGTATCTGCATCAAACACAGGAATACCAAGAATTTTAAAGATTTTAGCAACTGTTGTTTTACCACTTCCAATGCCTCCTGTTAATCCAATTTTTAACATAAATTAAAATATACACAAATGTATAAAAAACAAATCCCAAACTCGTTATCTGAGTTTGGGATTTGAATAATTTTTGCGTCAATATTATGCAGTTGTTGCTTTGTTGACAGCAGCACTCCACTCTTGACTAATTGTAGATTTTTCAATCTTTAAATAACTACCAGGGCTCACTTCAATTTGCAAAGTTCCATCTTCATTTACTTTATTAATTGTTGCGTGAATACCAGCTATTGTAACAATTTTATCACCTTTTTTCAAGTTGTCGATATAGCTTTTTTGTTCTTTAGCTTTTTTTGCTTGTGGACGAATCATAAAAAGCCAAAATACTAATACCATTCCACCAAGCATTAAAGGCATTGCAAATGGGCTTCCTTGTTGGCCACCAGCTCCAGCAGGAGGTGCCATTAAAATGTAATTTAGAAAATTCATACGTTTTGTTTATGTTAATTATTAGGAATTATTTGTTCTTTTTTTCTTCTGTCATTGGATGCGGCACAACAACTTTTTCGTTGCTTTCGCAACCTGTGATTGTTCCAGTAAATTGCAAATTTCTTTCAGGGTCGTTGCTGGTATTTGTAGATACTAGCAGTGATTTATGTACATCTCCACAGAATCTTTTACTATCGAAATTCGCAGAAACCCAACCTTCTTTTCCTTGCAAAATAGCTTCTTTACTATAATCTGCAACTGTGCAACCACAACCAGGACGTACATTAGTTAGCACAAGTGGTTTAGTACCTATATTCTTACAACGAAACTTTAGTGTAATTTTTTCTCCTTGCTTAATTGTTCCAAAACTAAGGCTTGTATCTAACCACTGAATATTAGTAAAATTTGATGTATCAGCCATTGCTTTTTTTACTAAAGAGTCGTGCTTGAGATTAGCTTTTTTATTATCATTTCTGCAAGATATTGCAATAGATATAACTAGCAAAGTATAAAGAAAACGTTTCATATTTATATTGAAATTAGTGTTGTACTTTTTTATATGCTACTTTATTAATTTTACCTTTTTCTAATAGCTCTTTGTGAAGATTATCTAGAATTCCATTTACAAATTGACCACTTTGTGGTGTGCTGTATTCCTTTGCTATATCTATGTATTCGTTGATAGTAACTTTAGTTGGAATAGTTTCAAAATAAAGCAATTCACTAAGCCCCATTTGCAAAAGAATCATATCTAAAGATGCTATTCTATCTGCATCCCAATTTTTAAATTTGGGAGTTACTAATTCTAATAAATATTCTTTTTTATCGAGACAGGTTGTAAGCAATTCTTTTGCAAAATTCCACTTATCAGTATCTAACATACTATGCATTGATAAATTAGTTTGCTTATGAAGATATGTGCTCAACAGCCCTTGAATCATCTCTGCATCATCATCCCAATTATCAAATCTATCTTCTGCGGAAGAGACAAATAAATCAGATTGAAGTAAAATATTATTGAAGATGAAATTCAATATATCTACTTCATCTTTTTTCTCTCTACTTTGAATAGAAATATACTTTTTATAGTCTTCTGTTTCTGCAAGTAGTGTATATAATTTTCTGGTGATATCAACATCAGAAACTATATCAGTTTTATAGCTCTCAATAGCAACTTTATATTCAGCATTTTCAAGAATATTCCACAATAATTGGTTGCCAGATATTTTTGTATTTACATTCAAATCTTCGTGAGAAGGAATATTTTTTGCAGCTCTAAATCTTGCATCTTTCTCGGCATACTGAGCTACAGATAATGTATTGTAAAGCAGAAAAATAAAAAGTTCTCTTGTCTTATCAAATTTTTTATCAAGTGTTGCTACTGGATTTTTAAATGCTGTTGTTTCGTTAGTTGCATCAATAGAATATAGCAACTGCATCACTTTCACTCTTATGTTTCTTCTAGTAATCATTTAATTTTAAGAACTTTTTTGGGCTGCGAAGATAGGGGTAAGCTGTTTAAGATTGAATGATTTTAGGTTTATGATTTATCAAATAATATTTGTTAATTATAACCTGTTTACAAACTCTTTAATTTGAAACTGCAATGCACTGCTAGCAGGAGTTAAAGGCAATCGCAACACATTTTCAATTAATCCTAATTCACTTAAAAATGCTTTTGCACCTGCAGGATTATTTTCTGCAAATAAATAATCGTATCCCTTTAAAAGTTTGTAATGTATTGCTCTGGATTCTGCAAAATTATTTTGCAAAGCAAGGTTAACCATTGTAGAAAATTGTTTAGGAAAACAGTTTGCAGCAACACTAATAACACCATCCATACCTAAAGCAATTTGCGAGCAACAAAGAGCATCATCTCCACTAACAATTAAAAAATCACTAGGTCTATCTCTCAATATTTCCATACACTGTTGCATATTATCTGTAGCTTCTTTTATGCCCTTAATATTTGGAATTTCGTGTGCAAGTTTAGTGATGGTTGCTGCACTGACATTTCTACCAGTTCTACTAGGAACGTTATATAGAATAATTGGCTTTGGAGCAGCTTCTGCAATATGCTTGTAATGCAAATAAATTCCTTCTTGAGTGGGCTTATTATAGTTTGGAGATGCACTTAATATTGCAGCTGCATTCTCAATAGCAAGTGAATTTATTTCGTTGATTACAGATTTTGTATTATTACCTCCAACACCAACAACAATAGGCACTCTGTTGTTTATTTTTTCAAAAGTATATTGCAGAATATCTTTCTTTTCTTCAAAATCTAACACAGGAGTTTCGCCTGTTGTACCCAAGCTTACAATATAGTTTACACCATTGTTTATATTAAAGTCAATTACTATACCAAGAGCATCAAAATCTATTGATTCATCTTGTTTAAAAGGTGTTATTATGGCAACACCAGTACCAGTTAAAATATTTTTTAAAGACACCTTTTTAAATTATAGATTTAAGTGTTAAGAATTATTTGTTTTGGCAATTTGGGTAGCTGTAACTCTCTATTGAATATTCTCAACTTCTTCTTCAACTATTTCATCCCAAAAGCCCATATTACCATATTTTTCAATTCGATTACTCACCCTTTTATTAGGCTCTGCTATTTTTATTTCAGCAAGAGCATTCTTAATACTTACTTTCAATTTCTCAGCAGCCTCATCATAATCCCAATGAGCACCACCCAATGGTTCTGGTACAATTTCATCAACTAATCCAAATCCTTTCATATCTGTTGCAGTAAGCCTTAATTGTTCTGCAGCAATTTCTTTTTTCTCCCAAGTTCTCCAAAGAATACTGCTACAACTTTCTGGGCTGATTACAGTGTACCATGTATTTTCCATCATTAGGGTTTTATCGCCAACACCAATTCCAAATGCTCCACCACTAGCCCCCTCTCCTATTATAACAATAATAATTGGGACTTTCAAACGAATCATTTCGTAAATATTTCTGGCAATAGCTTCTCCTTGTCCACGCTCTTCTGCTTCTAATCCAGGATAAGCTCCAGGAGTATCAACAAAAGTGATTACTGGTTTATTAAATTTTTCTGCCAAACGCATTAGTCGTAAGGCTTTTCTATATCCTTCTGGATTAGCCATTCCAAAATTTCTAAGCTGTCTAGTCTTAGTATTAATTCCTTTTTGTTGACCAATTACCATGATAGTTTCACCATCTAATTGTGCAAAACCACCAACCATAGCTTTATCATCTTTTACATTTCTATCTCCGTACAATTCAACAAAATTTGTAAATATCTTACTGATGTATTTTAAAGTATAGGGTCTATCTGGGTGTCTACTTAGTTGTACTCTTTGCCAAGGAGTAAGGTGTTCTGTAATATCGCGTCTTTGACCAATAATGGCTTCTTCAATTTTGTTAATTCCATCGGTTAAATCAATCTTACTTTTTTCTGCAGATTGTTTTAATTTCTCACGCTCTTCATAAAGCGTTTTTATAGGCTGTTCAAAGTCTAAAAATTGTCTATTAGGGTATTGAGGCATAATCGAGTTTTGAGGCTGTAAAAATAAGGGTTGAATTTTTTCTACAAAAAGTTTTGTTTATGTAAAAGAGTTCCCTTTATATTTGCAACCCAATCAAAAAAACAGCAACAGAGTTGTTAATATTGGATCGGTAGTTCAGTTGGTTAGAATGCCGCCCTGTCACGGCGGAGGTCGCGGGTTCGAGTCCCGTCCGGTCCGCAAAGAGTTCTTCAAAAGAAATCAAAACGCTGTAAACAATATGTTTTACAGCGTTTTTTGTTTGGTGACTATGCCAAAAAGTTCATTAAATCTTATTCTTTCAGTGACCTATTCGGTGACCAATTTTGAAAATCAAAAACAGGTCACTGGAAAACGCTGAAACACTTGTATAGTAAGCAGTTCAGTATTTGAACATCTTGTTTGCAGGTGCTATTAAGAATACTTTTACAAACTTTTAAAGTCACCACAAATGAACAAAACATTCAGCCTACTTTTCTATGTAAAGAAAAGCAAACTTGCAGCAAACGGCACAGCCCCTATTTATTTAAGAATTACAATTGATGGTAAAATAACTGAAGTAGCAGTCAAGCGTTATGTTATGCCTGATAAGTGGAATAGTCAAGCACAAAAAGTTAGTGGTACAACAGAAGAAGTAAGAACTGTAAATGCTTACTTGAAAACATTTGAACAGCAGGTTTATGAAGCACAACATACTTTACTAAAAGATAAAGAACAGGTAACAACTGAAAGCATTAAAAACAAACTAATGGGTATTGAAGAAAAAGCTTTAACCCTAATCCCAATTTTCAAAGACCACAATCAAAAGCTGAAAGCCTTGCAGGGTGAAGAGTATAGCAAAGGAACTATTACAAGATATGAAACAGCTTTAAAACATACAATTGAGTTTTTGCAATGGAAGTATAGCAAAACCGATATTGAAATAAAAGCAATTGACAACGCCTTTATAAATGAGTTTGAATTTTATTTACGCAGTGTTCGCAAATGCAATAACAATTCAGCAGTAAAATATGTAAAAAGCAATTTTGGAAAAGTAGTTAGATTATGTGTTGCAAATGGTTGGTTGCAAAGAGACCCATTCATAAACTACACTTCTAAAATGAAAGAAGTAAACAGGCAATTCCTTACAGAGCAGGAGTTACAGGCACTTTCAAACAAAGCTTTGATGAATGAAAGATTAAGACAAGTAAGAGACATTTTTGTTTTTAGTTGTTACACAGGGTTAGCATATATTGATGCTGCAAACCTAACGCCTCAAAATATTGCAATTGGTATGGATGGTGAAAAATGGATCTATACATTTCGACAAAAAACAGATACAAGAACCAATATACCAGTGCTACCACCAGCTTTAGCAATTATTGAAAAATATAAAGAGCATACTTTGTGTAAAGTAAAAAACAAATTGTTACCCATTCTAAGCAATCAAAAAATGAATGCTTACTTAAAAGAAATTGCAGCTTTATGCAACATCAATAAAGAACTTACATTTCACATTGCACGCCACACATTTGCCACAACAGTTACTTTAAGTAATGGCATTCCAATTGAAACAGTAAGCAAAATGTTGGGACATAGTAGTATCAAACAAACACAGCATTATGCAAAAATTTTGGATAAAAAAGTAAGTGATGATATGATGATATTGAGAGATAAGTTTAAACTTAAAACTGTTATTACTGAACAAAAAACTGTTATTGTATAAATTTACTATCATTTGAATAAACATATATTTGCACGAATGACTTGGTTGAAAATCATATTTCCTTTTTACTTACTCATACTAACTTGTATGCCTTGTGCAGACAATTGCAATGATGAAATACAACCAACTCAAACTGCCATTTCGGCAAACAATACACACTCACACAACGACAAAGAAAAAGAAAGTTGCTCGCCATTCTGCACTTGCGACTGTTGTGGTATTCGTGTTTCAACACCCACTCAATTTACCTTCACAAATAATATTGTAATTGTTCCAATTACAAACCAATTCAGCAATTACGCTTTCTCTTTTCAAACAGTCTTACACAACATTTGGCAGCCCCCCCAATTAAGTTAAGCAAATAAAAAAGGGGCTTCGCCCCCTATTAATTTGCAGGGCTACGCCCTGCTACTCATATTTATTTTCCTTAACTTAATAGTAATATAAATGATAAATAAAATCATTCAATTTTCTATTAACAACAAACTCATTACTGGGGTATTGTTGTTAATATTCATTCTTTGGGGTGTGTTCTCACTTTCCAAATTAAGTGTTGATGCACTGCCAGATGTTACCAACAATCAAGTACAGGTAATTACAAACAGCCCCAACCTTGCCACACAAGAAGTAGAGCAATTTATAACCACACCTTTGGAAGTAGAATTTAAATCCTTGCAGGGTTTAATAGAATTAAGAAGTACAAGCCGTTCAGGACTTTCAGTAATAACCATTGTTTTCAAAGACAATGTACCAGTAAACATTGCAAGACAATTAGTAACCGAAAAACTAAAACTTGCACAAGAAAGAATACCAAAAGAATATGGTGTGCCTGATATGATACCACCAACAACAGGCTTGGGCGAAATCTATCAATATGTATTAGTACCACAAAAAGGATTTGAAACAAAGTATAGTACAACAGATTTAAGAACGATACAAGATTGGATTGTAAAACGCCAATTATTAGGAACAGAGGGCGTTGTAGATGTAAGCAGTTTTGGTGGAAAATTAAAACAATACGAAGTAAGCGTAAAGCCCGAACGCCTTGCTGCTGCTCATTTAAGTTTAGTAGATGTATTTAATGCACTACAAAAAAACAATCAAAACACAGGTGGAAGTTATATTGATAAAGGACCAAATATTTATTTCATTCGTGGCGAAGGATTAATTGAAAACCTTGAAGACATTAACAATATTGTTGTAAAAAACATCAATGGAATTCCAACGCTAATTAAAGACATTGGAACAGTTCAATTTGGTTCAGCCCCTCGTTATGGTGCAATGACACGCAATGGAATTGGTGAAACAGTTGGAGCAGTTGTGTTAATGCAAAAAGGCGAAAACGCTGTTAAAGTAATTCAAAGAGTAAAAGACCGAATTGCAGAAATACAAAAAAATTTACCTCAAGGTTTAAGTATAGATGTATTTGTAGATAGAACAAAACTCATTAATAGAACAATAAGCACAGTAAGTACCAATTTATTAGAAGGAGCATTAATAGTAATATTTGTGTTGGTGCTTTTTCTTGGAAATTTAAGGGCAGGTTTAATTGTAGCAAGTGTAATTCCTATGGCTATGTTATTTGCAATTGCAATGATGAATTTATTTGGCGTTAGTGCAAACCTAATGAGTATGGGAGCATTAGATTTTGGTTTAATTGTAGATGGTGCAGTGGTAATTGTAGAAAGTCTATTACATAAATTCTCACACAGTTTCAAAGGCAAAAAACTTTCTCAAACCCAAATGGATATTGAGGTTGCCGATGGTAGCAGTAAAATAATGAGTAGTGCAGCCTTTGGGCAAATTATCATTCTCATTGTCTATGTTCCAATATTTGCTTTACGAGGTATCGAGGGAAAAATGTTTATGCCAATGGCACAAACAGTAAGTTTTGCAATCATTGGAGCATTAATATTTTCGGTTACCTATGTTCCTTTAATGAGTAGCATTTTCTTAAATAAAAAAATAACCAACAAAGAAAATATTGCCGATAAAGTAATGAATTGGTTAGTGTCTAAATACCAACCTCTACTACAAAAAATAATACAGTATCGAATAACAGTTTTAAGTGTTTCAATTGCTTTGTTCATTGGTTCTCTCTTAATTTTCAACTCACTTGGTGGCGAATTTATTCCAGAGTTAGACGAAGGAGATTTTGCAGTAAACTATACCATTAGACAAGGAAGCAGTTTACCTCAAACCATTACCACAGGCACACAAATAGAAAACATTGCAAAGCAATTTCCAGAGGTTAAAGAAGTGGTTAGCAAAATTGGAACAAGTGAAATTCCCACAGACCCAATGCCCATTGAAAGTGCCGATTTAATAATGGTTTTAAAAGATAAAAAAGAATGGACAACAGCAAAAGACAGAGAAGAATTAGCCGAGAAGATGAATAAAAAAATGAGTGTAATTCCAGGTGTAAATCTATCTTTTGAGCAACCTATTCAAATGCGTTTTAATGAATTAATTGCAGGAGTAAAAAGCGATATTGCCATTAAAATATTTGGCAGCGATTTAGATAAACTTTTCAGCAAAGCCAATGAAACAAAGGCTTTGATAAGCAATATTGATGGCTTGGTAGATATTAAAGTAGAGCAAACTGTGGGTATGCCTCAACTATTAGTAAAATATAATCGCAACAAAATTGCCCAATATGGTTTAAATATTAGCGATGTAAACACTATATTAAATACAGCTTATGCAGGTGGTTATGCAGGTGTTGTTTACGAGCAAGAAAAACGATTTGATTTAGTAGTTCGTATTGCCAAAGATTCCACAACCGATGTAGATGTTTTAAAAAGTTTATTAATTCCTTTACCATCAGGCAAACAAGTTCCATTAAGTGAAATTGCCGATGTAAATTTTAAATCCAGCCCATCACAAATAAGTCGTGAAGATGCCGAAAGAAGAATAGTAATTGAAGCCAACACAAGAGGCAGAGATGTTGAAAGCATTGTAAAAGATATTCAACAAATACTCAATCAAAAACTAAAATTGCCCGAAGGATATTTTATAACTTATGGTGGACAATTTCAAAACCTACAAGAAGCTAAAAGCCGTTTGCAATGGGCTGTGCCTGTGGCTTTGTTGCTTATTTTCTTTTTACTGTTTCTTACTTTTGGTTCAGTAAAAGAAGCCATAATAATTTTCTCTGCAATCCCATTAGCTGCCATTGGTGGCATTGTTGCATTATGGATTAGAGGAATGAATTTTAGTATTTCGGCAGGGGTTGGTTTTATTGCCTTATTTGGTGTGGCTGTATTAAATGGTATTGTTTTAATTAGCTATTACAACAGGCTAAAAGAGGAAGGAGAAACAAATACACTCACAAGAATTTTAAAAGGAAGTGCAGCACGTTTACGCCCAGTTTTAGCCACAGCAGCCGTTGCCTCATTGGGTTTCATACCTATGGCATTTAGCACAAGTGCAGGGGCAGAAGTGCAAAAACCTTTAGCAACAGTTGTTATTGGTGGCTTAATATCATCAACACTTTTAACACTATTTCTGCTGCCAGTTTTATACAGTTTGTTTTATACCAAAAGAAAAAAAGCAATGAAACCAAGCAGCATTATCACAACAATTTTAGTTATCGTTTTGTCAATAGTTGGTTTAAATGCAAATGCACAAATTTCCCCCTCTCTATTGGAGAGGGATGGGGTGAGGCTTTTAACCTTG
>JANYEB010000262.1 GCA_025363355.1 Chitinophagaceae bacterium
TCTGTTTTTAGACGAAAAAAGAAAACTCAAAATAGTCAAACAAATTAGAAAAACTATTGCTAAGTTTGACATATCAACGACTGACTTACAAATTGTAACAACTTGATTTGCAAAAGCCGATTTGCACGTTAGTCAGAATTATTTGACCCCACATAATTTTAAATAATACAATGACAAAACTCGCAATTCTATTGACATTTTACTTTTTACCTTTTTTGAGTTTCTCTCAGAAAGACACCACAATTACATTTACTGAAATTGTAATGACAGACAGTATAAGCAAAGGACAGCTTTTCCAAAATGCAAGACAGTGGTATAACAAGACATTTGTTTCTTCCAAAGAAGTTCTACAAATTCTAGACAAAGAAACTGGAGAACTATCAGGAAAAGGAATAATTAAGTCTTATTATGACTACAAAGTTTTCGGCTCTGAAAAAAAGTATGACTGTTATTTTAAGTTTAACCTTGACATTAGAGTAAAGGAAGGAAAATACAAATACACTTTTTCAAACTTTGTTATAGACCCAAAACTAACACCTGGCTTTGAGACAATTCCTGCATTGACTTCTGCTGAAAAATGCCCTGTTAAGTTTCCTATGGTTAGTGAGAAAAAAACAAATGGAATGTATATTTCGATGCAGAAAAATTTAGAAACTCAAATGACAATTTTTATAGCTGAACTGAAAAAGCAAATGAACAATAAGCCAAAGGACGATTTTTAAGAATATAACTACAGCCAACATTAGGTTTGGCATTATTGGGGCTTGACGAATATAGCCTCAACATTTGTTCTTTATTGTGCTTCAGTTCGGGCTCGACGTTATAAATTTGGCTTATGAATAAAACATCAGCAATATTGCAATTATCAACTTAGGCTATCGGCAGACGGAATGCTAATTCCCCAACAACGCCAAGCCTTTTTCGTTACCTGCAACTTAAAATGACAGCCTAAGAGTGAACATTTATAAGAGATTTTTATTCGTAATTCCCTTTCTGATTGCTGCATATTTCTTTGCTGCAAAACAGCTTGCTGACAATGATTGTAGAGGTTTAGTTGACTTTGCAATTTCGATTGCACAAATCATATTTTGCACAGTAACTTTTATAATAGCTTTAATTGCGACACTAAAAAAAAGAGAATCTGCGAAACTAAAAATTGAACCAATTACAGGTACAATAACATTACTCACATTATTAACAATTTTCGTTTGTGGACTTTACGCAGATAGACTTAAAGGAAAAGTTTTATTGCTTGCAGAAAGTGAAAACTTCTCACACATTCCAGGTGGACAAAAACTAAAGTTTCGAGAGAATGGACGAGTAACTTTATACAAAATTGAGACAGACTTTAGTTGTTACGAAACGAGTGATTATAAAATTATTGGTGACACATTTTTGTTATACAAAACGCAAGAAGTTTTTGAGCGTGGTATTGTTTCAAGCAAGTATGTTAAGACTGGATACAACTTAATTCCTTTGACAAAAGACAATTTAATTGACACTTCAAAGCAAGTTATTAAGTTTGTTTTTGACAAGACAGAATAAGCTGCAGGTAACATTAGGTTTGGCATTATTGGGGCTTGACGAATATTGCCTCAACATTTGTTCTTTATTGAGCTTCAGTTCGGGCTTGACGTTATAAATTTGGCTTATGAATAAAACATCAGCAATATTGCAATTATTGGGCTTCGGTTATGGGCAGACGGAATGCTAATTCCCCAACAAACGCCAAGCCTTTTTCGTTGGCTGCTATGTTTCGACAGTTCGCAATTCCTAAAATATTCTATATACAAAATCGTTAAATAAGACTTTTTGAAAAAAACAATTTTTATAATTATTTCAGTCGTTGTTATTGGTTTGACATTTTATTATTTCAAGAACATTTATGGCTGGCTGGAATTTCGTAAAAACACAGACACACCAGACCAATTTCTAAATAAAACTGTAACTAAAAAAGAAGATTATTCAAAGGACAGTTTAACAATTTCTGCTAAACTTAAAGACCTTTTACTGAGACACGAAAACGAGGACTTTTTTTATAGTAAAGAATACTTTGAAGGGACAGATATTATCATTGACACAATTGTTTATAGCCCAGACTTAGCTAAATTAGGAATATTGGTACTTACCAAAAATCCAACATCAAGACAACTGCTGCCAACTAAAGACAAAGACTATTATTACAATGCAACTGCATATTTATGTGTTAGACAGCAAGACACTTTACACCTAAGTTGGCTTGGACCCAGTTTTACAAGTTCTACTGACAAACAAGACCAATCAAATTATATTAGACAAGAATGTTTCAGGACTTTTGTTTCCAAAGACACTACAGAAAAGTATGCCCATAAATACAACCTCAATGATGTTCGCTTTTGGACAAGTAGTGAATGGCAAAAAATAGAGGAAGATAGAATAAAAAAGAAGGCGTTTGAGGAAGAGAAAATAAAACATCCTGAAAATATTTATGAACCACCAAAAAGATAACACAGCAGCCAACATTAGGTTTGGCATTATTGGGGCTTGACGAATATTGCCTCAACATTTGTTCTTTATTGTACTTCAGTTCGGGCTGGACGTTATAAATTTGGCTTATGAATAAAACATTAGCAATATTGCAATTATTGGGCTTCGGTTATCGGCTGACGGAATGCTAATTCCCCAACAACGCCAAGCCTTTTTCGTTGGCTGCAAGGTTTGACAAAAACTGCAACCACAGACTATTGACAAATTTTAAAAAATAGAAATGAAAAAAATAGTAATAACATTCATATCAATTTCGTTTGCGTTTTTAGCTAATTTAGATGGAGTTATTTCACTATTTGAAAGAGCATTTACAACAACAAATTTGGACAATAATAAATTACAAAATATGCAACATTCAGACAACGTAAGAATATTTATACAAATTGTAAGCATACTAATAACATTTTTTGTTTCATACTATTTTTTAAATGAAATACGAAAAATGAAGAAAAATGTGTTAAAGTATAATGATAATCACAAAGAGGAAATAGAAAGCACTGTTATTATTTTTGACACAATAAAAAATAGAGAACTTGACTTTTTATGGAATTACATTGAATCATTAAGAAATAATCAGCCACCACCAATTGCACCAGATAGTTGGCTTACAGACTTAGAAAAAATGCAATATGATTCTTTGATAAGTAAAAGCACAAATTTATCAGAAGCTATTAAGAAAAAATTTAAGAAAGGAAATCTTGTGGTTTGACAATTTTCGTCAAGACTTACCCAGCAGCCAACATTAGGTTTGGCGTTATTGGGGCTTGAAGTAACAAACATAAACTTTAGATATGCTATTCAACTATCGTTATCAGCTTGACGAATAATTCCAAGCTAAAGAATACATTTAAACATTTGCAATAAAATTGTGCTTCAGTTGTGGGCTTAGGAACATAAAATTCCCCAACAACGCCAAGCCTTTTTCGTTGCCTGCAATACGCCGACACAAACTACTAAAAGACAATTTATGAAATCAAAAATTATAATATTTTCAACGCTTTTATTGACAATCGCTTTATTAAGTTTTAGAAACAAAAATGAAATCAGCAAGTGTTATCTTTCATTTGTAACAGCAACCAACTTGACAGCAGCTTTGCCAGACAGACTTCCTGAAACATCTGAAAAAGTTCGGACTGTTAAGACTGAAAATGGAGAAGTTGAAGTTACACGAATTGACGGTTATCGAGTTTTGTATAACAATGCAAAGAAAGTTCCATTTGTAAATTTAAAGGTTGAACTTTCTAACCAAAACTCATACGAAACAGACCAAAAAAGATTGCTTGACAATTTAAGATTTTTAAATTCTCATTCAACAGGAATGGAAACTAAAGAACTCATTGAACTTAAATTTAATGGTTATAAAATTTTAGGATTAAGTCGTGGTTCAATTGAAGCAGGAAGTACTTTGGGAACTTTTATTATGTTTCCAGGAAATGGCGTAACTGTTTATTTTTATTTCAACAATCTAAAAC
>JANYEB010000034.1 GCA_025363355.1 Chitinophagaceae bacterium
TGATTTTATCAACAATATGACTCACGAATTTAAAACACCATTAGCTACTATATCACTTGCAATTGATGCTATAAGAAACCCAAAAGTGCAAGCAGATTTAAGTAAACTTGAATATTTTAGTAGCATCATTAAGGAGGAAAATAAACGAATGAACAAGCACGTTGAAACTATTTTGCACGCTGCTTTAATGGAGAAAAAGGAACTGCAATTTAATATAGTTAAAGTAAACGCAAATGTTTTAATTGCAGCAGTTGTTGATAATTTTCAATTACAAATAAATGAAAAAGAAGCTAAGTGTGTATTGAGTTTAGATGCAGTTCAAGATGAAATTGATACAGATGAACAACATTTTTCTAATGTAATTTCTAACTTGGTTGATAATGCTATTAAATATTCTAAAGATGAGTTGTCGCTACACATTAGAACCTTTAATCAAAATGGCGATTTAGTAATTACTGTTGAAGATAATGGCATTGGAATGAATAAGGAGACAGTAAAAAATGTATTTGAAAAATTTTATCGTGCACATACAGGCAATGTACACAATGTAAAGGGTTTTGGCTTAGGTATGAGTTATGTAAAAACTATTGTTGATGCTATGAATGGAGAAATTAAAGTTGATAGCACACTTGGTAAAGGAACTATTTTTACTTTGGAAATACCCCTATCTCTTTAAACTAAAATACTTCCATTCAACCATTCATAATCAAAATTTGCATTGTATTTTTTGTAGAAATTAATTGCAGGTTCGTTCCAATCTAAAACCTGCCAGCAAATAGCATTAAACTTTTTTTCTTTGGCTTCCATCATTAAAGCATCAAATAATAATTTGCCAATGCCCTTGCCACGTTGCTTTTCAGTAACTAGTAAATCTTCTAAATACATTCTTTGTCCTTTCCAGGTACTAAATCTAATGTAGTATAAAGCAAAGCCAATAACAACATTATCCAGCTCTGCCACAAAAGCCCACCAAACAGGATTTTTGTCAAATCCACTTTCTATAAAATGTTCCAAACTAACAGTTACTTCGTCTGGGGCTTTCTCATAAATAGCTAGCTCTTTTACTAATTCTAATATACTTGGGCAATCTGCTGCTATTGCTTTTCTAATGATTATCGACATAATTATTATTTGTTATTTGCAAAGTAATATTAACTGTAGATTCAATGTTATTAACACTTATTTTCGTAAAAAATATTTATGAAACATACAACTATTGTTTTATTGTTTGTGATACTTCAACTATCTGCTAAAGCAAATTTTGGCGATACAAGTAAACCATACAATCCAAATGCAGATGCAAAAACTGATATTGAAAATGCCATTAAACTGGCAAAAGAAACTGGTAAGCACGTAATATTAATGACTGGTGGCAACTGGTGCAGCTGGTGTTTACGTTTTAATAAATTTGTTTTGCAAGATGCACAATTAGATTCTGCTGTAAAAGCAAATTTTGTTTTCTATCATTTGAATTATAGTAAGGAAAATAAAAACCTTGAAACACTTAAAAAATATGGATTCCCACAGCGTTTTGGATTTCCTGTTTTTATTGTTTTAGATGCTAAAGGCAATAGAATTAATACCCAAAATTCTGCTTATTTAGAAGAAGGAAAAGGTTATAGCAAAGCTAAAGTATTAGAATTTTTTGATCATTGGTCGCCAAATGCATTGAAGCCTGAAAATTATAAAGATTAAATATTTGACAGAATTTAACCAATTAAAAAGCCTCTTAAGTTTGTACACTTTGGAGGCTTTTTATTTTTTTCTTTATTCCGTTGGTGGTGCATCAGGAGATTCATCAATTAACACATAATCATTATATCTGGCTTCGTCACTAAATTCATAAATGCTTTTGCCCACATCGGCATATTTTACCATTGTTTTCCATAAGTTGTTACCAATGTTAACACGTTCTTGTGTTTTAATATCTCTGTTTTCAATAGCTGCTTCCATTGCATCTAAGTTGGTGTCTAAACTAGTTGCAAGTGTGGTAATTTCTGTTAGCATTGCAGCTGTTAAACCTTCGCTTAAAAGGTCAGCCAAAAAACTTGTACCAACACGCACCACTCTTTTTGCTGTGCGATATAAGTCGCTATCGGGC
>JANYEB010000068.1 GCA_025363355.1 Chitinophagaceae bacterium
TTAAAAAACTTACAAATTTTAAAAATGAAAACATTAATTATTTTCTCTGTTGTCTTTACAGTTGCAACTATGCTATTTCCATCTTGCAAAAAAGATACAAATACAAGTTCTACAACCGTATTAACAATTCATCTTTCAAAAACTGCAATTAGTTTACCCACTAGCGAGGTTGTATCAATATCAGTTACTAATCAAGATGGCATAGATGTTACTAGTGCATCTGTTATTAAGGTAAATGGCACAACTTTATCAACTGCAACATTTAGTCCATCAAGTGTTGGCACATTTAGTTTTGTTGCAACCAAAGATGGTATTGCATCGGCTGCGGTTATTTTAACTGTTACCACAACACCTGTAATTGTTGCAGATTCTTTATTTGTTTCATTGTCTGCATCAACAGTAGCGTTTAATACATTTGATTATGTTGTTGTAACTGTAAAAGACAAAAATGCAAACGATATAACAAGTAGCTCGCAAATACTAATAAATGGCGTTGCTACAATTTCAAATAAATATGTTCCTGATGCTACAGGTAATTATATTATAACTGCAAGAAATGGTACAACCCCATCAACCTCTAAAACATTGACTGTTGTGCCAGTTTCTCCATCTCCATTTACAAGAAAATTATTGGTAGAAGATTTTACAGGAACTTGGTGTGGCAATTGCCCAAGAGTTTTTAATGCATTAGACAATTACGTGCCAACACATTTAAACACAATTGTTGTTACAGTTCATGGCCCAGCAGGGTCTAGTGATCCATTTCAATATCAATATACAACCAATTTAAGCAATGCGTTTAGTATTGGAGGTTCTTATCCTGTGGTGCTTTTAAATAGGTATAAAAAATGGGATGAAGCTGCAACTACTTTAGATAATGAATTTACAAAATGGGCTCCACTTGGTTTGGCAATTGAAAGTAATGTTGCTGGAGTTAATATTGTTGGCAAGGCAAAAGTGAAATTTAATGTTACCACGGATAAGCCAATGAAAATTATTGTGGCACTTGTAGAGAATGGGTTGGTTGTTAATCAGGCAAATTATAGTTCTAATTTATATGGAGGAGGTAACCCAATTGTAGGGTTTACGCACAATGGTGTTTTAAGACGTGCATCAACAGATATTTTTGGTGATGACATAGCAGTATCAGCTCAAACAAAAAACAATATTTGGGAACTTCCATTCACTATTCCTACATCAGGAGTTAATGCAAGTGGTACAAGTTATACTGTGAATCCTGCTAAATGTTCGATAGTTGCTTATGTTATTGATGGCTCTACTGCAAAAAAAGGAGTATATAATGTGCAAAGAGCAGACATAGGTGTCAATAAAGCATTTGATTAAAGAATAAATAGATGGGAATATTTTTCATTACTTGTTTTATAAACATTCAACTGCTATTTTAGCAGCTAAAATTATTAAAATGAAAAAAATCATTCTTGTTGGCACATTGTTTATTGGATTAAGCTCCCTTATTACATCTTGTAAAAAAAATGACACTGGTGTGGGTGGCACAGGTTCTACAACTGATAGTCTTCACGTAAATCTATCGTCATCTACAGTAGAATATAATGGGTTTGATTATGCAACGATTACTATTACAGATCAAAAAGGTAATGATATTACCAGTTCTTCTGAAATTTATGTAAATGGTAATTACAGTGGCAGCAAGTTTGTTCCAACAGGAACAGGAACTTATAATGTGAATGCTAAAAAAGGAACAATTCCATCAGATACTAAAGTTTTAACTGCAACAGCTCCAGGAGCTTCTCCATTTTCGCAGAAAATATTGGTAGAAGATTGCACAGGTGCTTGGTGTGGATATTGCCCAAGATTAGCAAATAGTTTAGATAACTATAAAGCTACACACCCTAATTGTATTGTTCTTGCTGTTCATGGAGGTGGAGGAACAGATCCCTTCAAATATCAATACTACACTAGTTTGAATTCTAGTTATGGAGTTACTGGTTACCCAACAGCTATTGTAAACAGAAAAGGACAGTGGACAGAAAGTACAACAGATCTTACTGCTGAATTTAATAAATGGGCTCCTTTAGGATTGGCTATTGAGAGTTCAATAGGTGCAACAGCAATTACTGGTAAAGTAAAAGTTAAATTTAATGTTACTACAGAGCAACCAATGAAAATTGTAATTGCATTGGTTGAAAATGGTTTAGTTGCCAACCAAACAAACTATTATTCACCTTCAGGTGGTGCATCTCCTTATCTGTATGGTGGAGCTAATCCAATTGTTGGGTTTACTCATAATAATGTTTTAAGAAAGGCTGCAACTGATATTTTTGGTGATGCTGTTCCTGCTGCATCTCAGGTAAAAAATAATATTTATGAGCTTCCTTTCTCTATAGCATTAAGTGGCAATACAGCTACAGGAACATATACAGCTGTTCCTGCTAATTGTGCAATTGTTGCCTATATTATGGATGGTTCTGTTGCTAAAAAAGGAACTTACAACGTTCAATATGCTACTGCTGGAACTGTTAAAAATTTCGACTAGTTTTTTAAATAAGAACATATAATAAAA
>JANYEB010000006.1 GCA_025363355.1 Chitinophagaceae bacterium
GTGGTAGATGTAGCCTTGCAACCACTATCGCTAGTTACAGTTAAGTAAACATTGTAGCTACCATAAGCAGCGTAATAATGTGAGGTGTTTTTAGTTTTAGAAGAATCCAATGCTCCAGTTGTTGGGTCTCCAAATTTCCATAACCAAGAAGCTATATTGCCTGTTCCTGCACCAGCAGTTGATTGATCTGCAAATGAAGTTAATTGTCTTTCACAAGTGGTATCACCAACTTTAATAATTGGTGTTGGCAAAGCCCAAACAGCTACTTTAATTGGTATGGCTCTAGTTGGACATCCATTACTATCAATCATTGAGAAACTACCTGCAAAATTATTTGCAGCAGGGAAAATATGATTAACTGTTGCTCCTTTATTAATAACACCAACACTATCTCCAAAGCTCCAAGAATAATCATTCGCTTTAAATCCACTGGTGAATTTCAATGGTGAGTTTAAACAAACTCCTTTTGTATTTGCTGTATCCCAAGGTTGACCATTAATAAGGTAGCTTGGGGTTATAGGAGGGAAAGTAATGGAATTATTTACTGCTGCTTTTGCAGAATCAACACAACCATTATCACTTGTTACAATAAGTCTTATAGTGTCAGTTGGTCCACCAGAATATTGGTGAGATGGAGTAGGATTATAGGTACCACTGGTTGTATTTGTTGCACTAGTTGGATCTCCAAAATTCCAGCTATGCACAAATGTGCCATAAACAATTTTTGAGGTATCGGTAAATACTGATGGTTGACCTTGGCATACTCCAGCTGGTGGTTTAAATCCAGCTTTTGGTCTAGGATTTATTGTAATTGTTTGTGGGGTTGATGTATTGCCACAACCACTGTCACTGGTTACTTTAAGCGTTATATTATATGTGTTATAACTAGTATAAGTATGACTAGGATTTTGTTTGCTTGTTGTATCATTTGTGCCACTAGACGGATTGCCAAAATTCCATAACCAAGAACTGATATTGCCAGAACCTGCACCTGCTGTTGATTTATCTGTAAATGCAATACTATTACCCTCGCATTTTACTAATGCTGTATCAAATTTAACTGTCGGTAAAGCCCATACTGTGATTGGGGCATAGCCAGAATCTCTACAGCCAACAAAAGGAACTTTGGTAACAAACAACGCCTTAATTAGATGTGTACCAACACCTGCTGTAGCTGGATAAAAAGTATCGTTTGATACGGATGGTCCAGAATAATTCCAAGTTGCAAAAACTGGATTATTGAATCTTCCACTTGAATCTGTTGCAAGATTTATTTTGGTAGGCATTCCATCAACACAAATACCTCTTATAGTATCAAAAATTACTTTAGGGCTACCATATACTGTGATAGTTTTTCTAAGCGAGTCCATACAAGTAGAACCAGAATATGCATAGAGCACAACATTATAAGTTTTGGTTGTTGGTAAAGATGGATACTTATGAGTGTATGTTTTGCTGCTACCAACTGCACCATTTGAAGGGCTTAAATCTGTTTCTACATTTGCATAATTAAAAACTGCATCCCATCTTATTTCTACTTTTTGTATTGCTCCTATTGCAACTCGTGAAGTATCAACTAAAGAAACATCTACATTGCTACATAATCCTAATCTATTTAAAACGGCATATCCAACAACTGGTTTACTTCCACTAATTGTAAATGTATCAGTCTCAGTATCAGTGCAACCATTCAATGTTGTAATACTATGATTGATGTAGTAAGTACCAACACCTGCATAAGTATGTGTAGAATCTTTGGTTGTAAATGTTCCTGTTCCATCTCCAAAATTCCAAGTCCAGTTATAAGGAGTTTGAACATCAGGGTCTGTAGCTAAAGTACTGTTGTCTTGGAAGAATAAAGAACCGCTGGTAATACAGCTGCTAGGCAAAATTGTTCCAGCAACTGGTTTAGGATTTACTTTAATAGCTTGTGTTACGGTGTCGCTTACACAGCCTTTATCTGTACCTATTACTAATTTAACACTATCTGTTCCATTAGTGGTATAAATATGTTGTGGGTTTTGTTGTGTAGATGTTCCACCATCTCCAAAATTCCAATACCAACTATTTACAGTTTGGCTTGTGCCACTGCTAGCATCAAAGAAACTGGCATTGCTACCAACACAAACTTTTTTGCTAGATGTATTTGCAATAGCTGCTGTCGGTTTTGTATAAACATTGCTAACAGCAAGCGAATAAACAGTACTAACACAACCATATCTCGATGTAGCTACAAGTGTTACTGGATTTGGTGGTGCTACAGTATAACCAAAAACAGGGTTCTTGACATTGCTGGTATCTGCTGCATTGCCTGTTCCAAAACTCCAATGATATGTGTATGGAATAGCAGCACCTACAGCACTGGTATCACTTGAATTGGTGAATTGTGTATTACCTGGCAAACAAACGCCTGATGGTGTTACAAAACTAGCATTTGGTGTTTTTGATACTACAATTGTATCTTTTACTACTGCACTAGGGCAACCTGCTGATGTTTTAACCCAATGGCTAACAGTATATGTTCCTGCATTTGTATATGAATGAGAAACTGAATTTGCTGATGTATTTGAAGAGTCAATTGGAGATGTGTCTCCAAAATCCCAGAACCATTTTGCAGCATTAGCAGATGAGGTTGGTGTAAATACCACACTTTCTCCAACGCAAGCAGTATCTCTAAAACTTGTAAAGCTGGTGCTGATTCCAAATGCTAGATCTACCAACACACTATCATAGCTAAAGCAACCAGCACTATTGATAGTTGTTAGTTTAACATAATATGCATTGTTAGCAGGATAAGAATGAGGGTTGTTGGTAGGTCTTGGATTAGGAGCCCAACTATCACCAACAGATGCACTATCTTTTGTATTATCTCCAAAATCCCAATTCCATTTAACAATTGATGTTCCAGCCAATGCTGTTGAAGCATCTGTAATGGTTACATTTCTAGAACCACAGCCAGCAGGTATTGCTGTAAACGAAATATCATCGTGACCAACAACTACATTCATATACTGAATATCTGTACCACCACAATCACTAGCAAAAGTTCCACTAACCGTTACTTTAACTTTATAAGCTCCCTCTTCAAAAAAGGTATATTGAACTGGTGATTTATAAATATAAAAAGTTCTGCCATCTCTAACAATTGTACCTGTTACAACTGGTTTAGTTGTGTTTGGATTTATTGCTCCTGCCTGTGGACCAGTTGGAGAATATCTTGTTGCATCACTACCTGCATCCCAAATGATACTATTAACTGTAGATGTATCGTAAGGCAAAGCAATTTGCAACGTTACTAAATTACCCTTACAGGTTTTAACCGATGTTGTTGAAGTATCATTACCATAAGGGTTTAACGAAAATTTGATAGCAGATAAATTATTGATGGCTGTACCTGCATTAAAGCCATAACTTTCACCGTTATCCATCCCATAAGCAATAGCATTGAATTCAACATTAGAACTCATTTTGTGAGTTGCATTAGATAAAACCCTAAATACTGCATAACTATAGTTTGTATCAGCAGGATGTTTTTGAAATGCATTGACCATAGAAACTAAACTAGCTGCGGCAGTATATTGAGCACCATTTGTAAAACTACTGGCACCAGTATCAATATTATTGATTACAGAACCACTTTTAGCATCTAGTGCAAATGAAGCAACTCCTGCATTTTTTATTATAACATTAATATAGCTTCCTCCACTACCTCCATTTTTAAAGTTTGGAGAAAATACGGTTGTTTGTTTTATAGCTTGTTGAATTGGGCTCAATATTATCATTTCAGGATCTCCCGAACCGTTATTACCATATTGATAATGGTTTGTTGAGTTACAATCTATTGCAGAACCAGCAATAATAAATTGAGTTACATTAATTGGTTTATCCGACTCAAAAACAAAGGGCTTATTACCTTCAACTTGATAGAACTTACCTGTTGAATTCCAAATTGGTGGAACTCTACTTAAAATGGAGCCATTTTTTTTAACTTCAGTTAATGTATCATCAACTGTTACTCTAAACACATTAAAAGCCATTGTTTTTGTTGGTGCAGTAAGGTATTTCGTACCCCAAGCAACTTTAGGAAACATTTGCTGTATCAAATTATCCGAACCTTTATTAATCTGACCATTGGAGGTAGCAATAAGACATCTGCCATTTCCAGCAAATACAGCAATTCTTTTTTGGCAATCTACTGATTTAACACTTGTCCCAGACAAGTCTAAACCTGTTGCTTTTCCTGCAGGATTAGCAGTACAGCCAGAATTTGTACCACTGCCCTCAATAATACCTACTGCATTAAAAACCTGGCCTTTATTTAATAGTACTTGATAAGTTTGACCTTTTTGAAATTTTACATAAGATGCTGTATGTTGATGATTATCTTGAAAAATTGTAGTCGAGTTTGAATCAATAATATCATTTGTGGGTGTAAACTCAATTAAAGTATTATCTTCTTGAGGTATAACAAAAAAGAAGGAGTTTGGAATACCAGAATTACTTACAACACTACCTAATGCCTGAACTTTATATGAAGATCCCCAAGCATTGGTTGGAAATATCATAGAACCAGCAGCTGAATTATTTGTAGTATAAGTATACATCCAAACTGAAACAGGCGAATTATTGGTACTGACAATATGGACTCCTCTGTTGCTTATTCCTGTATAAAAAAGCCTAGAATCAGCTGCTCCAGTTGAATTTAATGAACTAGTATTATCACCGATAGGAAATCCTTTTACTTCTTTAACAGAATTAGGTGGTATTATTATATTCTGAACAGGAAAGCCTCCTGGCATTGCGGGCATTTCTACCATAACTTTTGCAGTATCGTTTCCTGATGCAATATACAAAGACATATTAGCTGCCGACGGATCATTAGCTTTGCTATCCATGTCTGCTTCATAGCCAAATCCTGTCCAAAATTCCACTCCTTTGTTTGTTAGAGTATCTTGATTTTGAACAATATTTGTATTCATAAAAACAGTATCAGCATTAGGTGCAACTGTACCACCACCAATATGTAAGATTTTACCTAGTAAAGTTCCATAAGGTGTGCTTGAAGATTTTACATAAATAATTTTATTAGTGATAGTACTGCCTGTATAACTTAATGGTAAAGTATCATTATATACTCCATTTAATGTGGTTGCCATTGTGTACCCATTGCTGGAATATAAAACAATACTTCCTGCAGCAGGGGTTAAATATGTTGCATTTACTTTATAGCTTAATACTGATGGCGTACTATTGTAGGTAACATCTCCAAAGTCTAACTTTCCTGGTACAGCACTAATTACAGGAACAGCTACTGCTGTTGTAAATGAATCTAAATTACCATAACCAGCACCTAAAGAATTTCTGGAAAAAGCCTTAATGTAGTATTTAGTACTCGGCAAAAGATTTTTAATGGTTGTTGTATAGTTATTGCTTCCAGTCCCATCAGATGTTGCTTTTGTTTGACCTGTTGCAGGATAAACCAAATTGCTGTTTAATGTAGAATATAGCACCCCTTTGTCCAAAATATCTAACGAACCACTATCTATCGTGTTTCCCCCAGTGGTTACTTTGTTACTTAAAACATTTGATGGACTGTTTGTATTTAAAGTTGGGATGGCTTGTGCTTTTACAGGCAAATTTTCTCCATAAATTGTATCTGTTGCCGTTATTACATAGCTTCTTACATTGTATACAGTTCCAACAGATAGTCCAGCAATATTAGATGTCATTGTTGTAACACCAGATGCAGTTGTACCTGTTGCAGTATTTGAAGAGTTTAGTACCGTAGGTATTGTTGGCTGACCTGTCCAGCAAAAACCACTTTGTGTAGTTGCTTGTATTCCAGCACCAGTTGTAAAAGTACCAGTTGCATCTGCCGAGAAATTTGCACCAACACTTGCTAAAGCCTTTACATTGGTTGTGTGTACAACAGGATAACCAAAAGAAGAGCCATTAAATGTTAAGGCTTTAATTTTCTCGTTTTGATTTTTTGTTGTGTTGTTTCCCTTGAAATATAATCGAAAAAGATAAGTGTTACCACCCTTAAAATATAGTGTTGGAGAAATCCCCGTGATTGTAGAAGTACCAACCGAATTGCAACTTACAGCAGGTGCCAATGTTGTAAATATACCACTACCATTAGTTTCATAAGTCATTTCAGCAAAAAATGGTTCAGAATTACCTGTGGAATATGGTGCAAAACTGATGCTAGATAAAGTGAAATAGGTGCTTGCTTTAGGGCTAATGGGTATATCAATATGATAACCATTTGTATTTGTGTTTGGCCACACGGCTAGGCTACTTAATTTAATATTAAGTCCTTGGCTACTATAACTACCAGCTGGAGCACTTGTTATAAATGAACCAACAGATATAGTACCTGTAGTTACATTAGGATCTGAAACACTTGTTGTCCCCACTGGTGGAGGTGTGGGGGTGCCACTTGAAATTAATGGGTACAATGCAATTTGTGATTTTGCAGTAAGCAAGCACAATGCAAAAAAGCAAGTTGTAAAAAACTTCTGTAACGTTGAATTCATATTTATGAGCATAGCAATCTTATTTATATTGAATAATAGTAATTAAAAACTATTACAATCTGTAAAAGTAAAATTTAAGAGTGGTAACAACGCAAACAAGGTACATTAAAATGACATCAAAGTGTGCAAACGTTACCAAGTTACAATAGAAGAAATACAAAATCAAGTGCAGGTAACCCCTATAGATGCAGCAATTAAACCAAACGCTGCCTGAGACAAAAAAATGTTCTTTCAACAAAAAAGTGCAGCCAAAATTGGCTGCACTTTTTTACAATTAGTAACTGAACTTCAACTACTGAACTAATACTTTTTTAGTTGTAGTAGCAGCATTATTAGCTTGAATTTTTATTGAATAAACACCCTTTGCAAGATTGTTTAAAGAAACAGAAATTACTTCGCCTTTATTTGCTTTTTCTTTTGTTTGAGAATAGATTAATTTACCAATTGCATCATAAACCTCTATCTGCATATTGTTATAATTTGCATTGCAGAATAAGTTTACTTTATCTGTTGTTGGGTTTGGATAAACTACCCAGCTACCAAGTGATTCATCAATAGTTACTGATATAATTTTTGAATATGAATAACTACCATTTTTATCAACTTGTTTAATACGATAGTAGTTTTTTGAAGCAAATGGACTGTTATCTAAGAATGAATAACTATGTTCATTACCTGCCACAGTAGATGCAAGAACTTCACCAATCGAAGAAAACTTATTACCATCAATACTTCTTTCAACAACATAATGATGATTATCTATTTCATTAACTGTCCAATTAAGTTTCACGGCATTATTCCTCACTTTAACTCCAGTAAAATCAATCCATTTAACAGGAACAGGGTTTGGAACAATAGTAAAATCATTTTGCGATATATTGAAGAAAACATTACCAATTGCACGAACCCTAACTCTTGCAGCAAAAGTGAAATCATTGGTAACAACAATATCTTCTGAACCATCATTTGGCGTACTTGCTTTTAACGTAATTGGGTAAGTATATCCTCCATCAATAGAAAGTTCTATAGCAACATTGGCAACATTAAAAGGAGCTAGATTTGTACTACCTTTTGCCCAAGTAACAGTTTTTGTTTCGCCTTCATACCATAATTCACCACCAGGACTTGGGTAAGTTACAGTAAAAGCACCTCCAGTAGCATTTACTTTAACCAACTGGTCAGCATAACAAGTTCCACCATTACCTACGTTGTTATCTCTAACAGTCATTCTAAAACTCATATTTCTTGCCAAAGTTGGTAATCTTTCACCAGGAGTTGTTGACAATGTAACTAAATCATCTAACTGTGGAAAATATCTGTAACTCTCTTCTTTTGGGGCAAATGAGCGGAAAAGTGGAGCTTTAGAATTTGTGGTTTGTGTTGCATCCCAGTTTTGAAATGAAGAACTTACATCCATTTGTTCCCAACTATATGTAATTCCAGTATTATTGGCATCAGAGCCATTTCCATTTAACATAAAAGGTGTTGAAATTGGAATTGTGTAACTTGCTACATCAACGCTTGCAACAGGAACTACATTACTTGTTGTTGTTATAACTGCACAAGAATTACCAGCACCACTTATCGAGTAGGCATACACCTCAGCTAAACTTCCAGCATGGAATTGAGGATCGCTCCAACCTAGATTACCAACAGCACCTGGGTTTTGGTGAACACTTCCAATATTATTTGTAGTACAAATTCCAGCGTAAGCCATAATTGTAGTTCCACTTCCAGGTTCAGCATTTGCAGAACTAACACCATTGCCAGAGCAACTACCTGTTGCAGCATTGAAAGTATGGTTACCACCAAATTGATGTCCCATTTCGTGTGCAACATAATCTATGTCATAAGCATCGCCAGTTGGTTGTGGGCTACCTGTAATTCCTCTAGCTTTTTGTGCATCATTACAAATAACACCTAAACCAGCTAAACCACCACCACCTGTACTAAAAGTATGTCCAATATCAAAATTGGTTGAACCGATTAAATTAGTGATTTGAGTTTGACTAGCAGTAATTAAACTAGTAGCATTGCTGTTTGAAGAGCTGAAAGGGTCAGTATTTGCATTTACAAAAACAATCAAATCATTATTTGCAACTAAGTTAAAATGAATACTTGCTTCCAATTCATAAACAGCAGTAACTCTGTTAACTGTTGTAACTATTTTAGCCAATGCCTGTGCTTTTGTTGGGCTAGATAAACCTGTTGCAGCTTTAGCATATTGATTAGAACAACCAACAGCAAGTCTATAAGTTCTTAATTGAGTTCCAATGCATCTGCTTGTAGGAAATTTTCCAGAAGTTGTAGTTCCTCCAGTTGCAGAAGGATTATCATCTAAATGTAATATTTCACCGTCTTCCATAAATGGCTGTCTAGGTGCTAAGTCTCTTCTGTAATAAGAAATGTAATTTGTTACTGTAGATAAATCATAAGGATCTATGTAATAATTTCCTGTAACACTTGAGATAACCATCGCATGAAATCCCATTTCTGTCATATCCATAACAAGTGCAGCAGATTTGTCTGTAATTCCTTGACCAATGTAAGTTTTGATGGTTGGAAATTTGGCTTCCAAACCAGCTTCCATTACTGATCTTTCCCAAACGTGAAATTGGGCAACAGTGCCGTTTGGCATAGGAATTTCGATAATTGGCGTTTCATTTCTGTTTGCAAAATTATTTTCGCTAAATACAGTAGAAAGAAAATTTTTCATACCAACCAAGTCCATTTGAATTGGTCTAGATTTTTCAGGCACAATAACTCTTTTTTGATCAGTCGTTGTAAAAAGAGATTCCGATTTGTCGGTAAAAAAATTGTTTTGAGCTTTGAGATTATTAGATAAACCAATAAGCAAAAAAACAATTATACCGTTGATGTAGTTTTTAGTCATACAGTGGTGTGTTACTTTTTTAAATGGGTGGCAAGATAAAAAAAAAATATCAAAAAAAGATTTAATTGAAAAATAACAATAGAATTTTAATGTTTTAGTCATTTACAATGAACAACTTTCAAATAATTTAACCATTTTTTTGCTTTAATTATTCGAGAAGACTTGATCTTAGCATAAATGTTTAATACAACTACGATATAAATTTGCAAAAGGTTGGGTATTTATTAAAAAATGAAAAATAAAAAAGCCGATTCAAAATTGAATCGGCCGTATGCTTAAAGAGGAAAAATATATTTTTATAAAACCATTTGATTTTCTTCCATCATTTTCCTAAGATTGATTAATCCATATCTCATTCTGCCTAAAGATGTATTAATGCTAGTATTTGTTATTTCTGCAATTTCTTTAAAACTAAGATCTGCAAAATGCCTGAGTATAATTACTTCTCTTTGCTCATCAGGTAAATTATCAAGCATTACTCTAATTTTTTCGTGAATTTGTCCAGTAACAAACTTGGCATCTGCAGCATCGCCATTCAATTCTAACAAATCAAATAAATTATTGTGGTCGCCACTTGTGGTTTGATTTCTTTTCTCTTTTCTAAAATAATCAACGCAAAGATTGTGAGATATCCTCAAAGCCCAATGCAAAAACTTACCTTCCTCGTTATAATTTTTACTACGAAGTTTATCAATGATTTTAATAAACACATCCTGAAACAAATCTTCAGCAAGCTGCTTATCTTTCACAAGATAAAAAATAGTAGAAAATATTTTCTCTTTGTAACGACTGATTAAAGCTTCCAAAGCAGACTCTTCTCCATTCTGGAACATTCGAACAAGGTCGTTATCCAACACAAATTGATGTGTTCTCATAAGTTAGGTTTTATAGTTTTCTTAAAAGATAGGATACTTGGATAACGATAAGATTTCCCTTATCGACTGCCAAATTACATTTCTAACGTTACCGCTAAAATAATATTGAGTATTGTTGAAAACTAGAAGAATTGCCTGCGATTATCCACAGCGAAAAGAGAAAAATTTATGATAGATAAAACTTAACAATTTATGTTTGTGCTATGGCTACAACAACTAAGAATACTGCACAAAACAAGAAGCAGATTAATAACGTTGGGAAGAACGATATTATTATAAAAAATGCAAGAACACATAATTTAAAAAATGTTTCTGTTACCATTCCTCGCAACAAATTAGTGGTTGTTACTGGGGTTAGTGGCAGTGGTAAATCATCTTTAACTATCGATACTTTATTTGCCGAAGGGCAAAGAAAATATGCCGAAAGTTTAAGTGCGTATGCAAGGCAGTTTATGGCTCGTATGGTGAAGCCTGATGTGGATGATATTAAAGGTTTGTGTCCTGCAATTGCTATTGAACAAAAAGTAATTACAAGAACTCCAAGAAGCACTGTTGGTAGTATGACAGAAGTTTATGATTACTTGCGTTTGCTGTATGCACGTATAGGAAAAACCATCAGCCCAATTAGTGGAAGTGAAGTAAAAAAAGATGATGTTGGTGATGTGATAAAATTTATTGAGCAATTGAAAAAAGATACTAAAGTTGTTATCCTTATTGCATTTAAACAACACGCCAAAAGAGATGTAAAAGAAGAGTTGAATATTTTGGTGCAGAAGGGTTTTTCTCGTTTGGTATATGGGAATTGGGAATCAGGAATTGGGAAAAAAAGTAGTGAAAGCATTACTTATCGAATTGAAGAATTACTAGAGGATGAAAAGTTACTAAAGCAAGTTTTTGCAAATAAAAAAACTGATTCCCAATCCCAAATATCTAATACCTACGTTACCGTTGACCGTATTGTAAAAAAGGATTTTGATGAAGATGATTTACACCGTTTAAGTGATTCTATTTCTACAGCATTTTATGAAGGTGATGGAGAAGTTTATTTAGAAATTAATGGCAAGGAATTAAAACATTTTAGCAACAAGTTTGAGCTCGATGGAATTAAATTTGAAGAACCCGTTCCCAACCTTTTTTCTTTCAATAATCCTTTTGGTGCTTGCCCAACCTGCGAAGGCTTTAGCCAGGTTTTAGGGATAGATAAAGACCTTGTTATTCCTAATAGAAACCTTAGTTTTTTTGAAGGTGCTATTGCTCCTTTTAAAGGTGAAAAATTAGTGTGGTGGAAAGACCAATTTATTGCAAATGCAAAAAGTTTTCCTATCCATAAACCTATTGCCCAACTTACGAAAGAACAAGAACAACAATTATGGACAGGTATTGATAAAGCACTTGGTATTAATGCCTTTTTTAAAGAGGTTGAACAAAATTTATACAAGGTACAGTATCGTGTTTTACAAAGTAGATACAGGGGTAGAACTACTTGCAATACTTGCGATGGATATAGATTAAGACCAGAAGCATTGTATGTAAAAGTGAATCAAAAACATATTGGTGAATTATGTAATTTACCTGTGAAAGATTTAAAGCAATGGTTCGATGATTTGAAATTAACTACAACAGAAAATGATATTGCAAAAAGACTGTTAATAGAAATTCATCAACGCTTGCAAACCTTAATTGACGTGGGTTTGGGCTATCTTACACTTAATCGTTTAGCAAATAGTTTGAGTGGTGGCGAAAGCCAAAGAATACAATTAACAAGAAGTTTGGGAAGTAATTTAACCGACTCGCTTTATATACTTGATGAACCATCTATTGGCTTACATAATAGGGATACAGAAAAACTGATTAAAGTATTGAAATCGTTGAAAGAATTGGGCAATACAGTAGTGGTAGTTGAACACGACGAAATGATGATGCGTGAAGCAGATTATATTATTGATATGGGACCTTTTGCTTCTCATTTGGGTGGCGAAGTTGTGGCAACAGGAAACTATGATGAACTGATTGCAAACCCTAAAAGTTTAACAGGAAAATATTTGAAAGGAGAACTTACTATTGAACCTCCAAAACATATTCGCAAATCGCTTAGAAGTATTACTGTTGAAGGGGCTTCGCAAAATAATTTAAAGAATATTGATGTTGTATTTCCATTAGGTGTGTTGTGTGTTGTGAGTGGCGTAAGTGGCAGTGGTAAAACAACTTTGATTAAACAAATTTTGTATCCTGCTTTGCAAAAATTAAAAGGTGAAAGTGCAGATAAAGTAGGGCAACATAAAACCATTAGTGGCGATGTCGATTTTATTGATGTGATAGAAATGGTTGACCAAAATCCTATTGGTAAATCATCAAGAAGTAATCCTGTTACTTATATAAAAGCTTATGATGAAATAAGAGAGCTTTTTGCAAAGCAGCCTCTCAGTAAAATTCGTGGTTTTTTACCCAAGCATTTTTCTTTTAATGTGGAAGGTGGACGCTGTGATACTTGCAGTGGCGAAGGAGAACAAGTTGTAGAAATGCAGTTTTTAGCTGATGTGCATTTAACCTGCGAAACCTGTGGTGGCAAACGTTTTAAAGAAGAAGTGGTGGAAGTAACTTATAACACAAAAAACATAGATGATA
>JANYEB010000098.1 GCA_025363355.1 Chitinophagaceae bacterium
TCTTCGCTATTTTCATAGTATTTCAAAAATCTATCAAACTCAGTAGCAGCCATACGCTTCAAAATATCTTCTTTACTTACATCTGCGAATTTTTCTTGCAGCATTGGCAAATAAGCATCATAATCTCCATGGCTAATATCTACTTGCAATAACTTATCCATAAAGTGGTAAAACTGTTTTCTACAAACATCTTTACCTGTTGGAACTTCTGATTTAAGTATGGTACTTTGAATTAATCTTTCAATACTTCTTAGTTTAAAAGTTTCTCTTGCATGAACAATGCTCATACAAATTCCTGTGCTACCTGCTCGCCCTGTTCTACCACTTCTGTGCGTATAAACTTCAGTATCGTCTGGCAATTCATAATTGATTACGTGCGTAATTTCTTTTACATCAATTCCTCTTGCAGCAACGTCAGTTGCAATTAAAAGTTGAAGCGTTTTTTCTCTAAATGCTTGCATTACTTTATCACGTTGAGGCTGAGATAAATCGCCATGTAAAGCATCAATATCATAACCTTCTCTTGTTAATTTAGCTGCAATATCTTGAGCATCCATTTTGGTACGAGTGAAGATGATACCATACATTCCAGGATTAAAATCTATTAAACGTTTTAACGTCTCATACCTATGCTGAGCCTGAGTTACGTAATATTGATGATCGATATTTTTGTTGGCAGTATTCATTTTACCCACAGTAACTTCTTGTGGATTATTCATATACTTTTTGCTCACCTTTCTAATTTCTGGTGGCATTGTTGCACTAAACAACCAAGTACTTTCTTTCTTTGGCGTATTTTGTAAAATAAACTCAATGTCTTCTTGAAAGCCCATATTCAACATTTCATCGGCCTCATCTAAAACTACATATTTTATTTCTTCAAGATTAATTGCTTTTCTTTCAATTAAATCAATTAAACGACCAGGTGTTGCAACCACAATTTGAACACCACGTCTAATATCACGAATTTGCATTGAAATACTGGTGCCTCCATAAACTGCCACTACATTCATACCTGGCATAAATTTTTTGAACAGTTCTATTTCTGTTACAATTTGCATACACAATTCACGTGTTGGGCAAATTACTAGTGCTTGTGCATTTCGTTGTTTTTCATCTACCAATTGTAAAAGAGGCAAACCAAAAGCAGCAGTTTTACCTGTGCCAGTTTGTGCCAAGCCAATCATATCTGTTGTGCCGCTTAATAAAATGGGAATTGCTTTTTCTTGGATGGTTGTTGGGTTCACAAACCCCAACGCGTCGGTTGCTTGAACTAATTTTTCGTCTAAGCCTAACTCACTAAATGTTATCATTACTTTTTTAAAATTTGCGGCAAAGATAACAGTTTGAAGCTGGACAAGCGTTTTTAAATCAAATTAGAGTTTGTTTACTATCTGTAACATCATTTTTTTCGTCTTTAGTTGAGTGCATAAAACAAAAATGCCTCACATAAGTGAGGCATTAAATATCTTGGAGAGAAATGATTAATATCTGTTATATCCACCACCACTACCACCAGAGTTGCGATCTCTGTTGTATCCACCGCCACCTCCAGAACCACCAGAGTTACGGTCTCTACTAAATCCACCGCCTCCGCCATTTCCACCACGGAAACCACCGCCTCCGCCGCTTCCACCACGGAAACCACCGCCTCCACCAGAACCACCTGGACGACGTTCGCCAGCAGGACGTGGTTGAGATTCGTTTACTACAATTTTACGACCATCAATTTCAGTATCGTTTAAAGCATCGATAGCAGTTTTGCCATCTTCATCGCTCATTTCAACGAAACCGAATCCTTTGCTACGATCGTTTTTGAATTTGTCTGTTACAATTTTTGCAGAAACAACTTCACCATAAGGAGTGAAAAGATTGTTCAAATCGTCATTGGTCATGTTCCAATTTAAGTTACCAACGTAAATGTTCATTTTGTAAATGATTAAAAGTTAAAAAATTCCAATACAGTAAACCGATATTTCCGATGCATTTACAAAAAAACACCTAGAGACGAGGAGCAACTTGTGATTGGCAATGCGAATGTAAGGAGATTAATCAATACAAATTGCATTTTTACAAAAAATTATAAAAATTTAAGAATCGCTTTTTGGGCATCTAATAACTCTTCTTTTGTTAGCTTCAACTTCTCTGTACCAAAATTCATATCGTTAATATGTGTCATTGGTATCAAATGAATATGTGTGTGCGGCACTTCTAATCCAACTGTAATAATATTAACACGATTGCAAGTAAATGCGTGTTCTATTGCCTTTGCAATGGGTTTTGCAAAAACTAGTATCTCAGATAAATAAGTATCGGGCAAGTCAAAAATTTTGTCCACTTCTATTTTAGGAACAATCAATGTATGACCTTTTTGCAAAGGGAATATATCTAAAAAAGCAAAGAAGTTTTCATTCTCTGCAATTTTATAACTAGGTATTTCTCCAGTAATTATTTTAGAAAAGATTGTCATAATTTAGATGGCAATGCTTTCTACTTTAAATTTCATTATTCCAGTTGGAGCCGTAATTTCTGCAATTTCTCCTTTCTTTTTACCCAACAAACCTTTTCCAATTGGTGAAGATGCTGATATTTTTTGTGCTTTCAAATCTGCTTCTTTTTCTCCAACTATTTGATAAGTTACAGTTTTTTTTGTTGCAATATTTGTAATGGTAACTTTTGTTAATATAGAAACTTTACTAATGTCAATTGTAGCTGGATCAACAATTTTAGCATTTGCAATAACACCTTCTAATTGTTTTATCTTAGCTTCAAGCATTCCCTGTGCTTCTTTAGCTGCATCATATTCTGCATTTTCCTTCAAGTCGCCTTTTTCTCTTGCTTCTCCAATAGCTCTAGATGAAGCTGGTCTGTCAACACTTTTAAGCCTATGCAAATCCTCACGCATTTTCTCGAACGTTTCTTTTGTTACATACTCACTCATAAAAAATATTTTTCTTGTTTAGAACCTAAAAAAATACAACGCCATACATTCTTGATGTATAGCGTTGCTGACACAAAAATAGGTTTTTTGTGTTTAAAAAATTTATTTTTTAAAAATCAAGAAATACCTCGAAGCCTATTAAATAAAAAGTAAGGTTATCAAGCCTGCGGCTACTTTTGTTGGCATTTATTTTTATAATCTTTCATAAAACTTCAATCATTGACAACTAGTTTAATATTATTTATTTCCTTCATCATTGTAATGTTTTTTATGTCTTATAAAAGAGATACTAAACAAAGAGTAATTTTCTTTGGCGACTCCATTACCGAGCAAGGTATGGCACTGAATGGTTATGTTAGTTTAATTAATAGAAAAATTGAAGCAGAAGATTTAGTGAAAAAGATTCAAACTATTGGTGCTGGCGTTAGTGGCAACAGAGTTTATGATTTGTATTTGAGAATTGAAAAAGATGTTCTGTCAAAATCCCCTACTACCACAGTTGTATATATAGGTATCAATGATATTTGGGCAAAAACTAAAAGTGGTACTGGGCTGGATATAGAAAGGTTTGAAAATTTTTATAGAGGCGTTATTGTTAAAATTTTATCTGCACATAGCAAGGTAATTCTATGCACACCAACTGTTATTGGTGAACTAAAAGATAAAGCCAATGCTCAAGATGAGGATTTAGATTTATACAGCGATGTTATAAGAAAGTTGGTAAAAGAATATCAAGTATCAATCTGCGATTTAAGAAGTGTTTTTGTAAAATATTTGCAAGAACATAATTACGAAAATGTTTCTGAAGGTTTGGTAACAACAGATGGAGTTCATTTGAATGATGAAGGAAATAAATTGGTAGCAACATATTTGTGGGATACAATTAAATCAAACTAAAGTATAATTAAGTGGCAATAAAAAATATAATTTTTGATTTAGGAGGCATTTTTTTGAAAGTAAACTATCAAAAAACGCAAGATACTTTTGTTGAACTTGGCATTGCAAATTTTGATGAATATTATAGACAAGATTTTGTTTCGAAACCTTTTAAGCAAATTGAAGTTGGAGAAATTTCGCCAGAAGGATTTTATGAAGGAATTAGAAATATTACCAATACAAAAATTACTGATACCGATTTAGAATATGCTTGGAATGCAATGCTTGGGGAGTTTTGGCTAGATAGACTTGAATGGCTTAACGACATTAATAAGCAATACAATGTTTACCTGTTTAGCAACACCAATAAAATTCATTACGATGCTTTTTTAAACACATACAATCAATTAAACTTCAATAAATCCTTTCACAGCTATTTTATTAAAGACTATTACTCACATGTTCTTGGATTAAGAAAACCAAATATTGAATCCTATCAAGCAATTTTAAAAGAGCAAAATTTAGAAGCACAAGAAACCTTATTTATCGACGATACTTACAAGAATATTGAAGGTGCTATAGAAGCAGGTTTACAAACTTTGCATCTCACTAGTTCTATGAATTTAATAATCGAGACAAATAAATTATTAATATCTATAAAATAAAACACATCCTAATTTTACACTATGAGCAAGAAAGTTATTCTAATTATTATGGATGGATGGGGATTAGGCAACTCAAAAACTGCCGATGCCATTCAAAATGCAAATGTTCCTTTTGTAAAGTCTTTGTATAGCAAATATCCCAATAGCACTTTAGTGACTTGTGGAGAAGCAGTTGGCTTGCCTGATGGGCAAATGGGTAATAGTGAAGTTGGGCATCTAAACTTAGGTGCAGGTCGTGTTGTTTATCAAGAATTGCAGCGTATTAATGTAGCAGTCAGAACTGGAGAGTTTGCACAAAACAATCAATTATTGGCTGCAATAAAATACGCCAAAGAAAACAGTAAGCCATTGCATTTATTGGGCTTGGTGAGTAATGGTGGCGTTCACTCGCACATCAATCATTTAAAAGCTATGATAGATGTTTGCAAAGCAAACGATCTAAAGGAAGTTTATATTCATGCATTTACCGATGGTAGAGATTGTGACCCCAAAAGTGGTCTAGGGTTTTTAACAGATTTGCAAAATCATTTGAACCAATCTGTGGGCCAAATTGCTACTGTTACTGGCAGGTATTATGCAATGGACAGAGATAAACGTTGGGAGAGAGTGAAGCTTGCTTATGATGCCATTGTTAATGGAGTTGGAGATGCTAGTGATGATATTTTAAGATCAATTGAACTGTCTTACGAAGCTGGTGTTACCGATGAATTTATCAAACCAATTATCAATTCAAACATCAAATATCAAATATCAAACATCAAAGATGATGATGCAGTAATTTGTTTTAATTTTAGAACAGATCGTTGCAGAGAAATTACCGAAGTGCTTACACAACAGGACTTTCCAGACTTTGGCATGCACAAGTTAAATTTGCATTATACAACAATGACTGAATATGATGCTACATTTAATAATGTAAGTGTTATGTTCGAAAACGATAATCTTAACAATACGCTTGGAGAAGTTTTAGCAACAGTGGGAAAGAAACAAATCAGAATGGCTGAAACCGAAAAATATCCACACGTTACCTTCTTTTTTAGTGGTGGAAGAGAATCTGAATTTAATGGTGAAAGTAGAATGATTGTTCCATCTCCTAAAGTTGCAACTTATGATTTACAACCAGAAATGAGTGCTAATGGATTGGCCGATACATTGGTTCCAGAAATTGAAAAAGGATATGCAGATTTTATTTGTTTAAACTTTGCAAATGCAGATATGGTGGGGCATACAGGCGTTTTCTCTGCAGTTGTAAAAGCAGTAGAAACTGTAGATGCTTGTGTTGAAAAAGTTGTAACAGCAGCACTAAAAATGGACTATAATATTCTACTGACTGCCGATCATGGTAATGCAGATTTTATGATTAATGAAGATGGTAGTCCAAATACACAACACTCACTAAATCTAGTTCCACTGTTTTTAATTAGTAATGATTATAAGGGTTCTTTAAAAGCAGGTAAATTAGGAGATATTGCTCCAACAATACTCTCCTTAATGGGCTTAAATATTCCAAAAGAAATGACAGGTGATATTTTAACCAACGCATAAAAAATTATCTTCACAGAATATCTAATTATGCTTTCACGCCTATTAAATTTTAGAACAATACTTGCTTCAGTTGCTATACTTATAGTGATTGGAACAGTATTCTATTCGCAGTATATTTCTAAAAAAATTGCTGCCGATGAAACACGCAAAATTGAACAATGGGTTGAGGCAATTAAAGCTAATGGTAGTTCAGATACAACTGTAACAAATCTTGCAAGCAGGATAATGATAGAAAACAGTTTAGAAATCCCAATCATACTTGCAACAGAGAAAGAGGAAATATTAGATCACAGAAATCTTGATAGTTTGTCTTTAGTAAATGATAAGAATTACATCAAAAAAAAGGTAGAAGAATTTAAAAACTTACATCAACCAATTGAGTGGAAAAATCCTTACGATACTACTCAAATCAACAAAGTGTATTATGGTGAATCTAAGTTATTAAACGAAGCTCGCTATTATCCAATTGTGCAATTAATAATTGTAATTCTCTTTATTGCTATTCTTTTAATGCTATTGCAAAGCAATTACAAAAGCACTCAAAACCAAGTGTGGGCCGGGCTTGCAAAAGAAACAGCCCATCAACTTGGCACACCGGTAAGCAGTTTAGAGGGCTGGCTTGAAATGCTGAGAGACATTAAAGGCAACGAAAAGATTGTACCTGAAATTGAAAAAGATATTAACAGACTTTTATTGATTAGTGATAGATTTGGTAAGATCGGAAGCACCCCAAATCTGGAAGAAAAAAACATTGTAATTCAAGTGCAATCAATGATGGACTACATTAAAAAACGTGCTGGTCAAAATGTTAATTTTAGCTTATCGTCAAATAACGAAAATCTTGTTACACGTATTTCTCCTCCTTTGTTCGATTGGGTTATTGAAAACCTTTTAAAGAATGCTTTGGATGCAATGGAAGGCAAGGGTAAAATCAATATTACCATTAACCAAGTTGCAGATAAAATTAATATTGAAGTAACAGATACGGGCAAGGGAATCAGCAATGCAAATATTGGAAAAGTATTTAAGCCTGGCTTCACTACAAAAAAACGTGGCTGGGGTTTGGGCTTAACTTTAACAAGAAGAATTATTGAGCAATATCATAAAGGCATCATCTATGTTAAACATAGTGAAATTGGCAAAGGCACCACTTTCAAAATAGAACTAAACACTTAGAGCATTAGAACATTGATTATACTGATAAACATTGATTATTATCTGGATAATTTATAGTAATCACCTTGTAGGCTTAATAAATAAAATCAGTCATTATCGTTAGCATCCGTTCAATCCGTGTTCCAAACCAGGTTTAGCTGTTTTTTGTAAACAAAGCTTTTAGTTCACTAGCATCATCTGGTTTTAATTTACCACCCAAAATCAATCTTAATTGTCTTCTACGTAATGCACCTTCATACATTGCTTGCTCATCTTCTGTTTCAGGAATAACAGGTGCCACTGCTCGTGGTTTATTATTAGGGTCTAGTGCTACAAAAGTCAAGTATGCTTCGTTACTCTCATATTTGTATTGATGCAAACTATCCTCTCCCCAAACCTTTAAATGTATTTCCATTGAGGTATTAAAAGCACGGGTAATTTTCGCTTCTATTCTTACCAAATTTCCAAGTTTGATAGGTGTTTTAAAACTAATATTATCAACACTAGCAGTCATACAAGGTGCATTGCTATGACGTACAGCTACAATGCCAGCAGCAATATCCATCCAATACATTAAACGGCCACCCATCAAATTACCAAAAGTATTGGTATCATTGGGCAAAACCAGTTCATTCATCACAGTATAACTTTCAGATACACGTTTCGCTTCCATATTTTTATTATTCAAAGTAAATATTTATTAATGCGGTGCAAACATATAATTGCAAACCAGATAGAAGATTCTCAATTGGGAATTTGTTTTTAATTTAACACCATATTATCAATGAGTCTAACGCCTTCTGTAAATGCAGCAACAAGAATTACTAATTGGGTATTACCATCCCACAGTGCAATAGGTGCAAGGGTTTTAGCATTGGCAAGACTTAAATAGTCAATCTTATCAAAACCATTTTGCAGCAAGCTTTCTTTAGCAGTTATAACCAATTCAGCAGCATTATTTGCTGCAATATCTTTTTTTATTTTATTAAACGATTGATAAATAATTTTGGCTCTATCCTTCATCTCATCACTCAGCCTTTTATTTCGGCTACTCATTGCAAGTCCATTTTCCTCTCTAGATGTAGGGCAAATAACAACTTCAATTTCTGCCTTCATCAACTCAACTAATCTTTTAATAACAATACATTGCTGATAATCTTTTTGTCCAAGAAATAACTGATTAGGATTAACAATATGCAGCAATCTTTCTACCACCATACACACACCATTAAAGTGACCAGGGCGATATGCTCCTTCAAAAACAGTTTCAATAAACCCTAAATCGTATTGTTTATTTTTAGCAATTTCGTTGGGATAGATTTCTTCTACTGATGGCAAAAACAACACATCACATTTTGCCATTTCAAGCATATAAATATCTTGTTCAATAGTAACAGGGTATTTTTCAAAATCCTTTGCATCGTTGAATTGTGTGGGATTCACAAAAATGCTGCAAACTGTTACATCACATTGGGTTTTACTTTTATTGATAAGAGAAATATGCCCTTGATGTAAAGCACCCATTGTTGGCACAAAGCCCACTATTTTACTTTGTGCTCTTTGTTGCTGAATGAATTGCTGTAATTGTGATGCCAGTTTAAAGAGAATCATTTGCGATTGTTAGAATAAAACAAAATTGATATAAAAGTGATTACCAACATCAATATTTTTGCTTCAAATTAATAAAAATGCTCACCCCTGAACAACTTATCAAAGAATACAAATTACTTCCTCACCCAGAAGGAGGTTATTACAGAGAATCATATAGATCTACTGGAACTATTCCTAAACGTGCTTTACCAAAGGGTTTTAAAGGAGATAGGGCTTTTTCAACAACAGTGTATTTTTTATTAGAACAAGGCAATTTCTCTGCATTTCACAGAATTAAAAGTGATGAATGCTGGCATTTTTATTATGGCGAACCTTTGAATGTATTTGTTATTGATAAAGACAATGAACTTGTTACATTCACCCTTGGCAACGACATTACAAAAGGTCAATACTTCAGTTTTTCTGTTCCAGCAAATTGCTGGTTTGCTAGTCGCCCATTAAAAGAATCTTCTTTTTCTTTTGTTGGATGTACTGTAGCCCCGGGATTTGATTTTGAAGATTTTGAACTAGCAAAAGCAGACAAACTTTGCAAAGAATTTCCACAGCACGAAACAATAATTAGAGAGTTGTGCAGGTAGTAACCTCAAACAGTTAAAAGTTTCTCAAAAACATTATTCTAACTATCAGGCTCGCCAGTTGATTTCCTCAAACTGTCGGGCTTTGTTTTTTATGCTCAGTTAGTGTTCCCTTACCTTGGGGTAGTCATACCCCAAGCTGCGGTAGTCATACCCCAAGTCGCGGTAGTCATACCGTAAGCCGCGGTATTGATACCGAAAAGCCACTTTTACATATCAAAGCGTAGGCAACAACTACCAAATAGTTTTGATAATGAATACTTTGTGGCAAAATACGATAGTGGAGGAAGAAAATGTGATGAGAGAAGAAAGCTGTATTGGCGTAACTACAGGCAAAATACCCAACTGTAAAGGCTTTGTTTTCAATCTTAACAATTTTCTATACTTTCGTTAGATAACGCCAATACAGGAGTTGTGTGCCATAATAGAATGACCAAAATAATTTACATATTTCTATCACTTTTTGTTACGACAAATTCCATTTCACAGAATATGACTTTTACGAAACAACTTAATGAATTGTTCTTTAATGTTGAAGTTTCAGATTTTTCAAATTCTATGTTAGACAGTTTTCGTAAAGTATCAAAACTCAATTATGTTTACAATGGAATTAGACAACGTAATATGCATACTATGATGGAAATGAAATCAGAAAAAGCTTGGTCTTCAAGATACTTTTTCTATTTTACAGAAAGTCCATTAACAAATTTGAAAATCGAAAAAGGAGAAATAGAAATTAGTCTTGGCGAGACAGACTCTTTAAAAAAAATATTAGACATAACATATAGGCTTGAATTTAATGACAGTGTTAGTGCGAGACTTTATTTTGAAAACATTAAAACTCTTTTCAGTAAGGTTTCGACAAAAAGTAAGTTTGAAATTGAGGACGGTGTTGGAGAAATAGCTCAATTTTTATCAATAAAAAAAGAAGAAAAAGTAATGAGAGCTGCATCTTTTATTATGGATAAAGTAAAATCTACGAACAAATTTGAGATTACACTTTTGTTTGGGAATGAATTTATGGACGAATAATTACGGCACACAACATATGGTTTGGCATTATTGGGGCTTGACGAATATAGCCTCAACATTTGTTCTTTATTGTGCTTCAGTTCGGGCTGGATTACTATTAATAAAGCATAAGTAATAATAGCGTGTGTAAAAAACAGCTCCTAGGTTTAAAACCTCGGAGCTCTAGTGTTTAGTAAGTATTTTGTTTTAATATTATCTTATTGCTGGTACAACATAAAACTTTTGCAAGTAATCTTATTTCCCTTCTCTTATAGCTTTAAATTCAGAGCCGT
>JANYEB010000108.1 GCA_025363355.1 Chitinophagaceae bacterium
GGGTGGGTTATCTTTCCATTTCCTGCTTCTTCTTTTTTAATAAATATTTTGAGCGGACAGTCTTGAAAAAAGTAGATAATTAGAACTAAGAGATAACTGTAATTATTTAATATGTAAACGATTTAGAATCAATGGGCGGACACTACAGGGTTATTTTTTAACAATATTTTTTTGCAATTTTGTGTGCGGACACCTTACATTTGCAGGACAATACTCAAAGAGTAAAGGTACTGGCAGTTGTTTATCGACTCAATCGCATTGCCTAAAGTTGCGTTCCTCACTTACGAAGTGAGGTTTTTTTTGCCCCTACTTATTTCTATATTCATTCAAATATTTACGAAATTGTCCGATGTTGTAATCATCCACACAATAGGAAGTTACAAGTAATAAATCAGGATTAAGTTCTCGTAAAATAACAATAAAACTAAGTTGTTGTACCCAATAGAAATATTGCATTTCATCATCTTTATTTAATCTCTCAAAATAGGAAACCAAGGGGCTTTGCCAATTGTCTAAAATTGGTTTTATCCAATGCATTCTGTTTGCTCTGTCTCTATCAAATTGGCGTTTGTCGTTGTATTTATTATCTCTTGTAACTACGTGAACGAACCCTTGGAATTTACCTTTAAATAGTGGGTGTTTAGACGGATTTTTATTAAACACAACTTTCTTGCCTTTATGAATAAGTGTATTTTTATGAAAGTCATCTAAGAAGATACCATACATATCATAAAGCTGGTCGAAAGTTGGACCATCAATATCTAAATCATCAAATAATATTTCAAACTCTTCTATGTACATTCAGCTTATTTTCCTTTGGGTTGATGGTCAAAAATATTGAACTTGGTTTCCCAAGGTTCTGTTCCCTCGTTTAGAAAATAGCCTGACTTTGCTTCTAAATATTGCACTATCTCTACCTTAGCTTTATTGGCGTTGGGTGATAGATGGTGGTTTTGAGATTTGTAGGTAATAGCACCAATAAAAAGGTCGGTTAATTGCAGCAAAATATTTTCGTGAGAATGTATATGCTGAAAGTGTTTGAATGGTGAACCTTCTTTATAGTAGTTGTTTAATACGTTGTTAATTATTACTAATTTCTCTTTACCTCTTGTATCTTTAATATCTAAGTAAACTTTGTATTCGTTTGCAGGTGGATTTGTAGCAGATTTTAAGAGAAAGAAAACCATTTTATAATAAAAGTCATCGTGGCTGCCATTGTTGAAAGTAGCGTGGTCTAACTTGTCTTTATACTTTACTAAAACACATCTAAAATCTATTTCAGTGTTGAAAAAGTAATCAATTAAACTTTTGTATAGTGGAAGCCTACTTAATGAAACTGTATTCCATTTTATTTCGGTGGGGCTTTTGTGTAGTAACTTAATTTTAAATAAATCTTCTTTAATTTTTTGGTAATTATCTGAAGAAACCTTTGAGTAACCAATACACATTACAGGCTTTTTGTCATTTTCTAAATGACAACTTTCGTCTATGTAGAGATTATACATTTTTTTATTCTGAATTATGTTATTGCAAAAGTAATTTGTGTATGATGCTTTGCTTATAAAAGTTATTCACTGTGGATTACTTTTCTTTTAATTTGGTTGTTGCTTGCTAATTGTGCCACAAGCTGTGGCAGTTTTTCAAGCATCTAATAATTTATGTTTATTTCTGCTAACCTTTTTAAACAAATGCTTATTAAATGATCAGGGTTCTACCACCTAATAATCTTTTACAATTTCAATAATTTATTATAAGCCTCATTATTCACTTTTCTTATGTTAATAGGTTGACCTTTTAACCATAAAAGTTTATCAACTATTCTCAATTCAAAAGCGTTGGGATTTTTAGTGAAAAAAGAATATGCTTCTGTTTTACGGTATTGGTTTAAAAGGCTTGCTGCTTCTGTAAAGTAGCTTTCTTGTTTAAGCGTATTATTTAGTGTTTGAATTTGAGTCATAAATGCACTATAGTTGTTTAAGTCTTTATTGTAAATTGTATTGCTATTTTTTAGCATACTCCATAAAGCTTTTTTTGCTTGCATATCATATAAGGAAAACACATTTGGATTTATTAAAAAAGCAACCTTGCTTAAAAGTGATTTGGTTTCTTTAGTAGTTGATATTCCAGAATTTTTTAACTTGCCACTTACGCTATCAATAATACTTGTATCATCAGCCTTTACCTGCACTACAAATTTATTAGTGACTATTTCTTTAATGAAACTATCAACAGATGCAAAGCCAGAAGATATATTTCTTCTTATAGAATATTCTCTTAAAAATGTTTCAAATATTTTTTGAGTGAAGAAAGCTAGCAACTCTTTATCCTTATAAATAATATCCAACTTGCAGAAATACTGATGATAATAATATTCATCTCTATTCCACCAATAAATAGCTTCTATCGTGGCAGCTTGTATTTGCTTGTTAGTTATTTCCATTCGTATTAAATAGATGAAATAGATTCTTTAACCTTATTGATAAAGAAGTTTGTATAATCATATAGTTCTTTCTCTTGCTCAGGGAATTTGAAAGTTTTTTGCATACGTAATGCTTCTGGGATAAAATCATTGATACACATTTTTTCAAGCATTAAACTCGCTGGATTTATTTTATTTTCAGTAATACTTCCATTATAATTTCTATCAAAAAACTGGAATTGATAAATTGATTGCTCTACTACAATATCTATTGCAAAATTTGATTCATTTAATTTTAGTGTATCAATTACTGCAATATTATCCCATTCTGTAACTCTTGTGAATGGATATTTTTTATGACTAAACTCCTCAATAATTTTATCCCTTCTATAAAAAATTAAATCATTCAACATATCTTTTACGCTTAAAGAATTTGCATAGTTGTTACCTGTAAGACAGTGTTGTAAAAACTGTTCCATTAGTTTATTATTCATAATTTTCCCGGATAAATGAGTTAGTAAATCTAAATAGTGCTTTATTAAAAAGTAAATATCTGATGTTTCGGGTAGCTTTTGTAAACAGTTACTAAGCCAGCCATTGACTAAAGAATATTCATTTGAATTGACAGCCCGAATTGAAAGTATTTTTGGCATAATATTTTCAAAATCTGCTTCTACCCAAGTATAAGTTTCTGGTGCTTTACCATTCTTTAAAACCAAATATACAATTGCTACAACCTCATATTTTTTTTCTTGCAACCATTCCACATATCGAGGAATTTGTCTGTGCATATCTTGAGCATTGTTTATTTTATTCTCAATAATTATTGCCTTCATTTTAGTTTCATTCAAAATACTAATGTCAATTCTACCCTTCTCTCTAAATATTTTGTAGGTGCTGTAGTCGTATATAAATGAATCTAAATTTAAGTTGCTATGTGGTGCTGATTTAAGAAATTGGATAAAATCTTCGAGTAATATTTTTTTGTTGTTTGTATCAGTAAAATCTAAAATAGAAGCAAGAATATCACTATGAAAATTTTCCCTGTAGTAGAAGTCAGAAATTAAACGAAAAATATTAAAGCTTTGCTGATTTATTAAATCCTTATCTGTATTGCAATAATTATTTGTTATTATCTTAAGCGATTCTAAACATTGAAAAAACTCGGCTGAAAAAGATTTGATTAAGTTTTCAATCTCGCTTGTAATCAAGAATTGCTCTTGATTTACAATAGTTTTACCCAATACAGTATTTATGGAGTTTATACTTTGGTTACAATCCTTCATAAATAAAATATTTAGTCTATACCAAGAGCATTATTTACATCAATTTGCTTTAAAATATCTCTGTTCATTTTCCCTTGCAAACTTTTAAGAATTGCTTTTTTTTCTTTTGGCACTTCTTTTAAATTAAAAATTGCATCTGTAAATAGTGATTCATATTCAGTGCCCATACCTTTTTTCCAATTATTTAAAAAGAAAGTTAACAGTTTGTTAGCTTCATTTAAATTATTTTGGTATCTGTCTTTCAACTTTAAATCATCTACTGTTTTATCATTTGGTTTTTTATTTTTTGATTTAATTATGATATCATCTACGAGGTAACCGAGCAGACATTTGCTTGGCACTTCAAATTCATAAAAATCTTCAAATGCTTCATAGTAGGGGTGTATATGTGTTTCAATTGAAAAAGGCATACTCCTTTTTTCAGCTGAATTACAATCGTGACAAGAAGGAATTAAATTGAAAAAAGAAACAGCAAAAAATGGATTTAGTGATTTCGGATAAAAATGGTCAATATCGTAATAAGCTCTTAATATGGTTGCTGGTGATGAATTGCTCCTAATTGTAACAATATCCAATTTGCGATTATTACAATATGGACACGTAGCATTCTCAAACCCGATTTTAACAAAAAGTTTCTTGCAAAAATTTGAACTACGGAAATCTGTGTAATCAAATATTTTCTCGCTAAGTAATTTTCCAAATGCAGTTTGAGAACAGTTCCCTGGTGTTCCAGTAAACAAATCATCTTGATTAATTCTCTGTAGAATATTTGTTTTCAATGTAGCAAACTGATTGGGTCTTGATACAATAAGTTTTTTCAACTCAGTAGCACTATTTGCAATTAAAAAATCAAAAAAAATTTTGTGTCTTGCAGCAGTAGCAGCGTCGTTATTTGCATACTCAATTCGGTAATTAGGAGTTGAAGAATTTGTTGCATATTTTCTACACTTTTCTATTAGCGAAGCTGCCTTGTATTTCTTAGCACTTTTAACTTTAGGATTTAGTTCGTTCCAAAGTTCTTCGGCTAATGAATCCAAATAAGGGTCCGCATCAACTCTGTTTAAATGTTCCTGAATTCTAATCACTACTCAAAAATTTATTTATATGGAATTGAATTATTTCATCGCCAATAACCTCATTGACTTGCCTAATTTCTTTCTTATCTCTTCTGCTTAGTTGAGTCCCTTCTACTTTTTCAATTAGGGCTTTGATTTTATTAAAGGCAAAGTCGCTAGTTCTTTTCTGCCCTAAGAAAAAAGGTACTGAATATAAATCATAAAGATTGCCACCAAACGTATTTATTTTTAAATCTACGCCATCTAAAGAAGACCCTGTGATTGATTTATCCAAAATAGTTATGTTTTGTTTAGGTAGGTCAGAAAGTAAAAAGGGAGAATGTGAAGTCAATAAAAGCTGAATATTGCCTGAAAAAATAGTAGGCAGAACATTTAATAATTTATCGAAAAATTCTATTTGCCACATAGGATGAAGATAAAGGTCTCCCTCATCAATACAGAGTAGTAAATTATTTTGTCGGTTATATCTTAATTCCTGATAAAGTGAGGCGAATAAATTTAAGTAAGCTTTATGGCCAGAACTAATGCCAATCCAGTTAATATCAAACACACTACTTTGGCCAAAGAGGGTTACGTATTCATTTATAAACCCTTTTGAATATCTTGATTTGTAGTTAAATGTGAAATATTCAAGGCCTCTATTTCTTGCCCCTTCTGCGTTGTATTCAATATTTAATTCGCTTGCTGATATTTTTAGCCTTTTCAAAAAATCTATCTGCTTCCTGATTTTTTCAAATTGACTTTCCGACTCTTTTTTCTCATTTATTTCTAAGAAAAGAGTTAGTTGTTCACGAGGCATATTTGAAAACTCAGAATCTAAAAAATCAATAAGCTTTTCAGAAATTTCTTCTGTTCTGAGATTGAATAAGAATGGGATGAATTGTTCAAGATTTGCAAACTGAATCCTAAACGAATTTTCTGAATAGCGACTTCTTCTAGAGTAATTATTATACATTTCAAAGAAGTATCCGAATCTTAATAAGTGAATAAACTTGTTTTCTGGCCTTATTTCTCGAAGTCTATCCCTAAAAATCTTTTTGAATTCTCTTATGGTCTCATAGTTTTTTCCATAAGCATCTCGCTCCATTGAAGAGTTAAAACGATTTATCCAAACTTTGCTTGTTAATTGAACTTGTGTTGGCAAATCAATATTGAGAGAAGAAAATATTTTAGAATTTATTAAGCGTATTTGTTTCTCGAAGTCTGTTATCTTTTCTCTTCGTAAAAAATGTTGGCGATTAAATAGATTGTTAACAGAAATGTCTGATACTTCATTATCAAATTCATTTCTTCTCTCGTCAAACACATTTGAGAAAAAAACAACCTTGAGAGGATTTATTGACCCACTATATTCCTCAAAGGAAATTCTGAAATCAGCTTGAGGCTTTGCTGTGTTTAAAAAGGAAAAATGACAAAATAGCTTATTGTCTTGTTCAATAATGATAAAAAAATTTGTTTGCAAAGATGTTTTAGCACCTTTTAATACTTTACACACTAGTTCAACCGCATTACTTTTACCAGAACCATTTTTCCCAATAACCCCAACTACATCACTAATTCTTTCACCAAAAAAATTGGATGGCAAGGCATCTACATCCTTCTTCGTTATTGTATTACTTTGTGTATCATATTTAAATTTGTGAGAACTTGAAAGATTGAAACCAAAGTTTTCGAGGTTTCGGAATTTCTCAACCCATATGTAACAAATCTTCATATGCTTTATTTTTTAGTGTTATGGTGTTTTCAACTCTCCCTTAAACGCCTGTTGGCTTAAACTGCCAAACAACTGCTGCAACTGCTGCAAGCTTTGCTGGCATTGTTGTTTAAGGGTTTCTGTTTTTGCTACAATATGGGCAAATTGGTTTTGAAGTTCGATGGGTGGAATAGGAATTTTTAATTTCTTAAATTTATCTTGAGTAAAATGTTGAATAGTTACAGATGTGGTTTCTTTTTTAATTAATCCTTTAGTTACACCAACATACATATACCAAGAAAAATAATTTGCATCAATTATTTCCAAATTTTTTATCCGTAATCTATGCAAAGCGTTTTGATAACAATAGCCTTTTAAATCATTTTTTAGTACTGCTGTTCTACCAACATCTCCACCTTCACAAACTAAAATATCACCTTTGAGTAGGTTATAATTTTCAATTTCTTTCTCACTAAAATCCATTTCTTTAACATCCGATAAATCTATATCACCCCATTTAACATTTACATTTCTTAAATATTTTTTTAAGTTAGTTCCTGTATAGTTTTTTGCAGAAAGCATTTTGCCCAACTTCATATCAAACAAATTTCCACAAGGCTCTTTTTCCCATTTTTTATTTTCAACAAGTGGGTCTCCAAACATTTCCAAAAAAGTGCTTTTTAAAAACTCATCTAATAAAGCAATGCTTTGTTTGCGTTGCTGTATAAGGGTTTCGGCTTTGGTAAGTATATTGGCTATGTGGATTTGTTGGCTTAGGGAAGGAAGATAAATTTTAGTATCTTTTAAAATTCCACCAGATATGTTCGGCTGTCCTCCTCCAATTCCTTTTCTTATCAACTCCTTTTTTATTGAACTTAAATAGAAGAATAAATAATCGGGTGTTAGGTTTTCATTTGGAAGAATTGCAGCACAAGCTTGATTTGTAGCAGCTTGTTTTTTAAGTATTGAACAAGCACCAATTGTTGCACCATACATTGCAACTAAAACAGTATTAACTGGAAATATTTTTGCTGATGAATTTTCAAGACCAAGTTCCGTTATACTATCTGGAATTTCTGATAAATCTTTAACCTTTAAATCTCCTGTTTTTACCCAAGGTATTGTTCCATTATCATAATACTCCCTTTTAGAAGTAAGTGGTGTTCCACCTGAAGTTATAGCTGTAATATTTCCTAATCGTTCAAACTTCATTATACCAATTCTTTTAACTCGTTAATACCAACAGCAATACTTTCTTCAAGCAAGCTTAATTGTGCTAAAATAGTTTGTGGTTTTTGGTACACCACTTCTTCATACACTTCTTGTTTATACTTGCTAATGCTTAGGTCATAATCGTTGGCTACAATTTCGGCTTTGGGTATAAAAAAGAATTTCGCTTCTCTATCGGCACTGTGGTTTTTTTGGTGTCTGTTGTTGTATTGTTTCACAATATCCAATAAATCGCTATCAACAATTTTGTTTCTTTTATCATCTAAACTATAACCATCGGCTTGCATATTGTAAAACCAAACATTGTTGGTTTCGCCTCCTTTTGTAAAAATCAAAATGGCAGTGCTTACACCTGCGTATGGCTTAAACACACCACTTGGCAAGGCAATTACAGCTTTTAGTTCTGCTGTTTCAATCATCATTTTACGCAACAATACAAAGGCATTGCCACTGCCAAACAATACCCCCTGTGGCACTATTATAGCAGCCGTGCCACCCATTTTAAGCATAGTGTAAATACGTTCTACAAACAGCAATTCGGTTTTGGTGGTGGGTAGCTTTAGGTTGGTGTTAATATCTCCTTTGTCTATATTACCTGTAAATGGTGGGTTTGCCAGCACTATATCAAACTGGCTATCCTCGTTGTAGGTTTTGCTTAGGGTATCTTTATAATCAATTTTGGGTTGGTCTATGCCGTGCATCATTAAATTCATTAGCCCCAAACGCACCATTGTAGTATCTATATCAAACCCATAAAAACTGTTTTGCAATATTTCTTTTACCTGCTCGGTTAGCACAGCACTCATTGTGGCACGTTCAAAACCATCTTCGTCTTTTATTAGTTTGATGTTGTCTTTTTGCCTTACCAAATCGGTTAGAATATATTGATAAGCACCCAATAAAAAACCACCTGTGCCACAAGCAGGGTCGGCAATGCGTTGTCCTAATTGTGGTGCTACTAATTCTGCCATTAGTTTAATAATATGGCGTGGTGTTCTAAACTGTCCATTTTTACCAGCAGTTGCAATTTCACTTAACAGCATTTCATACACATCGCCTTGAATATCTTGAAAGGCTTGTCCACCTTCACTTGCATCTTTTTCAATTTCGGTAAAAAGCTGTTCAATAATATTGATGGCTTCTACCAATAAAGATGCTTTAGGCATAATGAACACTGCATTTGCCATATGCTTGGTAAATGGTGATGTACCACCATTTAATTCTTTTAAAAATGGAAATACTTTTGTTTGAACGTGGAAAAGCATTTCATCGGCTGGCTTGTGTTTAAACACACTCCAACGCAATTCGTTTTTGTCAATTTCTTGGTTGCTGCCTGGTGCTATATAAATACCACTAAAACGAGAGGTGTAAGGTTCGCCTGTAAATTCTGCATCACGTTCACGTTTGGCTTCTAATTCATCTAACCTTTTCATAAAAATGAGGTAGGTTATTTGTTCAATGGCTGTAAGTGGGTTGCTAATGCCACCACTCCAGAAGTTGTTCCAAAGTTTATCTATGAGAGATTTAAGTGTGCTATTGTTTTGTAACATTATGCTGCTAATACTTTTTGAGTTAAACTTAAAATTTCGTCAATTTCTTTTATACTAAAAATGCCTCTTATACCTTCGGGATGAATGAGTGTAAAAGGTGATTCTATTAAATTCTTTCTTGTTAGTGTTCCATTTTCTACAATGTATTTACGAAGTAAATCTAAAAACTGCAATTGCCTACTGGTTAGGTAGGAATGGTGTTTAAGAAAATCATCGAAAGCCTTTGAAACTGTTTCGGGAAAAGATTCTAAAATTTCTATTCCCAAAATATGTTTAATAAATTGTACAAAGACTGCTTTGCGATGGTTGTAAACCCTGCGAAGCAAGTCAATAGTAATGTGTGGGTGTTCGTTGTGTAATTCTTCAGCTAATTGATTGGCTTCTGTTTCGCTAATTTCTTTTCCTTCTTTTAGTTTCTGTAAAATAGGATTTGCCAGTACCAATTCATTTACTTTTTGCTCTAACAATTCTTTGTATTTGGCTACACTTAAAGCTTCGTGTTGTGGACCAAACTCAACCCATTCTTTTTCGGCAACAAAATCTTTTAAATTAAACTTAGCCAAACCAAGAGGAACAATAGCTTCACGATACTTCATTAATTGTGAAAGCTTAGTAATGAGTTCGTCAAATTTATCTTCTGTAATGGTTGCCCAAAAATGATTGGTTTGTGCTTGGCGAATTAATTCTTGCTCTTTAGCAACAATATTGATGCTTAAAGGTAGTTCACCAATTTCTTCAATGATGCTATCTTTTAAAGCATCGAATTTATTTGGCTCTTTTGCAAGGTGTGCCAATGATACTTCTACAATATCTTTTTCAAAACGCATTGCTTTAAAGTCAGCATCAGCAAGGGTTCTAAACAAAGGCTTTACAACTGTGTTTAAAAATTCTATTTTATCTGCTGAAAGATTATTCCAAAAATTTGCATCGTCTAATCTTTGCAATTCGTGTTTGGCATCGAGAATTACAATAGAGTTTTGAGGTAGTGTTGCAATTTGTTGTTGTAGTTTTTCTATTTCGCTTTTAGTGATCTCAGTTTCATTGAGTTCAATTGCTTTTTCAATTTTATCTAAACGAACACCAAATAACCGAACAGGTAATGGTATTTGTGGTTTTAGTTCTTTACCACGTGGATTGAGTTTGAAGTATTCAAAATTATCCCAACAATCTAAAATTAAAAAAGCATCTTTTTGGGTACACCAAGGTTTTATTTTTTCTTGTTCCAAAAGTCTTGTTCCTCTACCAATCATTTGCCAAAATTTGGTGTAGCTATACACTGGTTTTGCAAAAACAAGGTTGGTTAATTCACGAATGTCAATACCTGTATCCAACATA